>DASTIY010000205.1:0-6603 GCA_035717085.1 Casimicrobiaceae bacterium
CCTTCTCGAGCCGCTCGGAATCGCGGTGGTACCGCAAGCGGAACTCGGCATCACGGATGCCGACGAACCGCATGTGACGTTCGTCGAGAACGCGCTCGCCAAGGCACGCCACGCGAGCGCGCACAGCGGCTTGTCCGCGCTGGCCGACGATTCCGGTGTATGCGTCGATGCGCTCGGCCGAGCACCCGGCGTGCACAGCGCGCGTTTCGCCGGTGAGCCGAAGTCCGATGATCGTAACAACGCAGCCCTTGTCGAGGCATTGCGCGACGTTGCCGACCGCCGCGCGCACTACGCGTGCGTGCTCGTGCTCGTGCGAAGTGCCGATGACCCCGAGCCGATCATCGCCGAAGGGCGCTGGAACGGACGCATCGTCGATGCGCCGCGCGGTAGCGGCGGCTTCGGCTACGACCCGCATTTCGAGGATGCCGAAACCGGCCTCACCGGCGCCGAGCTGCCCCTCGCGCAGAAGAACGCGCTATCGCATCGCGGACAGGCGATGCGCGCGCTGATCGCGAAGCTGCGGCGCGAGCGCGGCGTCGCCTGAATGCCGTCGCTGAACGAGACCATGACGATCGCCGCGATCGACGCCAACGCGTTGAGGGGACCGCGCTTCACCGCGTTGCCGCCGCTCGCGCTCTACGTCCACATGCCATGGTGCGTGCGCAAGTGCCCGTACTGCGATTTCAATTCGCACGAGCTCCGCGGCACGTCGGCCGAAGCGTTCCCCGAGGACGCGTACGTCGATGCGCTGATCGCCGACGTCGAACTCGCGCTGCCGTCGATCTGGGGTCGCTCGATTGTCACCATCTTCATCGGTGGCGGTACGCCGAGCCTGTTCTCGGCGGACGCGATCGACCGGCTGCTCTCCGCGTTGCGCGCGAGGCTGCCGTTGCTCCCCGACGCCGAGGTGACGCTCGAAGCGAATCCGGGCACGTTCGAGCGCGAGCGCTTCGCCGGCTATTTCGCGGCGGGCGTCAATCGGCTGTCTCTCGGCGTGCAAAGCTTCGACGATGGCTTCCTGCGTGCGCTCGGACGCATTCACGGCGGCGACGAGGCGCGGCGGGCGGCGGAATCCGCGCTGATGATCTTCGGCAACGTCAATCTCGATCTCATGTATGCGTTGCCGGGGCAGCGCGTCGAGGACGCGGCGCGCGACGTGGCGAGCGCGCTCTCGTTCGCGCCTCCGCACCTGTCGTTCTATCAACTGACGCTCGAGCCCAACACGCTTTTTCATCGCCATCCGCCGCCGCTGCCCGACGACGAGGCTGCAGCCGACATCGAGGACGAAATGCTGGCGATGCTCGCGCGTGCCGGCTACGCGCACTACGAGACGTCGGCGCACGCGCAACCCGGATGGCAATGCCGGCACAACGTCAACTACTGGCGCTTCGGCGACTATCTCGGCATCGGCGCGGGCGCGCATTCGAAGCTGTCGTTTCCCGATCGGGTGGTGCGCGAGTTGCGCTGGAAGCAGCCGAAGCGTTATCTGGACGCCGTCGCCGAACGCCGCCCGGTCCAGCAAAGCGCGGACGTGACGCGCGACGAGCTGCCGTTCGAGTTCATGCTGAACGCGCTGCGGCTGACCGAAGGCGTGCCAGCGTCGCTTTTTGCCGAACGCACCGGCCTCCCGTTGTCGGTGATCGCGCGGCCGCTTGCCGAAGCGACGCGCAAGGGCCTGCTCGAAGACGATCCGATGCTGTTGCGCCCGACGCCGCTCGGGCGCCGCTTCCTGAACGATCTTCAGGAGCTCTTCCTCCCCGAAGAAAAAGTAGCGTCAGACCCTACTTTCCCGCCGCCGTCTGCCCAAGTCGCTGTTTCGAGGAACGTAGGGTCCGACCGGTCCGACCCTACTTTTTCGCGAGCAATCGAGTCTGACCGTATTTTCCGAGGCGAGCGGTGAAGCGCGCGAAGCTGCATGCGCTGCCGAAGCCTCGCAATCCGATCGCCCGCTCGCCGCTGATGCGCAAGGGTGGCGCGCACGGCAAGACGCGCAGCGCCGAACGACGCAAGGCGAACGTCGCGCTGCGCAAGCTCGTGCGCGATCCGAAGACGTTCGACGACGCATGACGTTGTCGCGGCGCGACCTCGAGCTCGGGCGCATGCGCGAGGTCTACGTCGAGGCGCTCGCCGAAGGCCACGCGCTCACCGACGCTCAGCTGTCGGAGTCGCTCGGCAAGACGCTGACGGCGAAGCCCAGGAGCGCCGGCTGGTGGGTGTTCGCGTACGGATCGCTGTTGTGGAATCCGATTTTTCCGTTCGCCGAAGCGCGCCGCGCGAACGTGCACGGCCTGCATCGCCGCTTCTGCCTGTGGTCGCTCGCCACGCGCGGCACCCCGAAAGCTCCGGGCCTCGTTCTCGGACTCGACCGCGGCGGCTCGTGCCGCGGCATCGTCTATCGCCTGCACGACAACTGCGCGCTCGACGAGCTCAGCCTGCTGTGGCGGCGCGAAATGGTGACCGGTGCCTACGAGCCGCGCTGGCTGGACGTCGACTGCGAGGGACGCCGCCTCACGGCGATCGGCTTCGTGGTGCGTCGCGAGCACTCGCAATACGCGGGGCACCTCACGATCGACGCGCAGGCCGAAGTCATCGCGCGCGCCTGCGGCGTGTTCGGCTCGTCGGCGGATTACCTCGAGCGCACGCGCGTGTCGCTCGCGTCGCACGGGGTCACCGACCGCTATCTCGAACGACTCGCGTCGCGCGTCGCCGCATGCAAGCCGCTCGCGCTTTCGCCGGTGGCGGGCTGACGACGCGCGGCCGGTTCACATCGCGATGTGACGGCCGCCGTCGATGTTCAGCGTCTCGCCGGTGACGTACGGCGCTTCGGCGAGGAGGTAATGCACGGCCTTCGCCACGTCGTCGGGCGTTCCTTCGCGCTTGAGCGGCGTGTGCGAGATGATGCGCTGGCGGGCGAGCTCGTCGAACACTTCCTCGTCGGGCCACAGGATCGGCCCCGGCGCAACCGCGTTCACGCGCACGTCGGGGGCGAGCTCGCGCGCGAGCGAGCGCGTGAGCCCGACGAGGCCCGCCTTCGCGATCGAATAGACGACGTAGCTCTTGAGCGGACGCTCGGCGTGAATGTCGGTGATGTTGACGATCGCGCCCTGCGTCTTGCGCAACGCCGGCGCGGCCGCCTGCGACAGGAACAGCGGCGCCTGCAGGTTGGTGCCGATCAGGTTGTTCCAATCGTCGACGCCGATGCTGCCGACGTTGGTTTGATAGAACGTCGACGCGTTGTTCACGAGTCCGTCGAGCCGGCCGTACGTTTGCACCGTCTGCTCGACGAGCGACGGCAACTTGCCGACGTCGAGCAGATCGGCCTGGATCAGCGCACAGGAATTCGCGCGAAGGTGGTTGAGCTCGGCCTGCAGCAGGCGCGCCTCGCCCGCGGAGGCGCGGAAGTGCAGCATGATGGAGGCCCCGGCCCGATGCAGGCGCCGGCAGATCGTGGCGCCCACGCGCTTGGCGCCGCCGGTGATCAGTACGACCCTGCCTTCCAAGCCAGGCCTTGCGGTCGGGGAGACCAAGTCAATCTAGCACAGTCGGAAGACGTGCGCGAACCGGACGACACCTCGCGATGATCGACCCTCGAGTGCCGGTTCCCGACGACGAAGCGCGTGCGCACAGCGCCCGCGTCGCCGCGCACGTGCGCGACGAGATCGGGCGCGCCGGCGGCTTCATCACGTTCGCGCGGTACATGGATCTCGTGCTGTACGCACCGGGCCTCGGCTACTACGTCGCCGGTGCACGCAAGTTCGGCGACGCCGGCGACTTCGTGACGGCGCCCGAGCTGACGCCGCTGTTCGGCGCAGCGCTCGCGCGCCAGATCGAGGTGGTCCTTGCAACGACGAGTGCGCGTGAAATCGTCGAGCTCGGCGCGGGCAGCGGCGCGCTCGCCGCGTCGATGCTGAACGCGCTGGCCGAGGCGAAGGCGTTGCCATCGCGCTACGCAATCCTCGAGCCGAGCCCCGAACTGCGGGCGCGCCAGCAGGCGACGCTCGAAGCGCTCTCGGCGCGCAGCGGCGCGCGCATCGAATGGATCGAGCGGCTGCCCGATACGATCGGCGGCATCGTCGTGATGAACGAAGTGCTCGATGCGATCGCACCGAACATCGTCGCGCGTCGAGACGGACAGTGGTACGAGCGCGGCGTGGCGCTGGCCGACGCGACCTTCGCGTGGGCCGAGCGGCCGCTCGACGATGCGAAGCTGCTCGCGCTCGCGCGTGCACGCTTCCCCGACGATGGCGATTATCTGAGCGAAGTGAATCCGGCCGCCGAAGCGCTCGTCGCGACGATCGCGAAGCGTGTCGGCGAAGGCGGCATTTTGATCGTCGATTACGGGTTTCCGGCACGCGAGTACTACCACGCGCAACGCGCGAGCGGCACGCTGGTCGGCCACTACCGGCATCGCGTGCACGACGATCCGTTCCTTTGGCCGGGGTTGTCCGATCTCACCAGCCACGTCGATTTCACCGCGATCGCGCGCGCCGGCCAACGCGCGGGCCTTCGCGTCGCCGGCTTCGCGACGCAGGCGTCGTTCCTGCTCGGCTGCGGGTTGCTCGAGCGGCTGCGAGCGGCCGGTACGCCGGGGAGCGTCGATTACGTCCGCGCCAGTGCGGCGGTGCAGAAACTGCTGTCGCCCGCCGAGATGGGCGAGCTTTTCAAGATGCTGCTGCTCGCGCGCCGCGACGTGCCGTTCCTCGCGCTGCACGACGTCGCGCACCGGCTGTAGCCGAGACCGCGCCCCTACTCGACGACGAGCTCGCCCTTCATGATCGGATGGAACGTGCAGTCGTACGCGAAGCGGCCTTTCTTCTTCGCGACGTAGCGCCATTTCGCGCCTGCCGCGATGCTGCCCGAATCGAAGCCGCCGCTCTTCGACGTCGCGGTGTGCGGCACCGGGTCGTCGTTCTGCCATTCGACGGTGTCGCCGACCTTCACGGTGATGACCGCGGGCTTGAACGCGAAGCTGTCGATCTTGACGACATGCGGCGTTGCCGGCGCGGTCGCGGCGAGTGCCGTGGAGACGAAAACAGGGTCGGACCCCACGAGGGCGGGACCCGACCCAAGCAGCGTCACCGCCAGCAGCAGAGCGATGCGCTGGCCCACCATGGATGTCACTATGCCCCGAGCTCGGCCTGGATCTTCTTGGCGTGCTCGAGGTGCGCGACGAACGCCGGCCGCACCTTGACGAGCAGCGCCTTGAGCTCGGCGTTCTGCGCGCTCGGAATCAGCGTCTTGTCCAGCGCGTCGATGACCTGCTGGTGATACGCGACCTCGTGCGCGATGTAGGCCTTGTCGAACGCGTCACCCTTCAACGTCTTGAGATGCGCGACGTTCTCCTGCCCGCCCTTCTTGAGGCTCTCGGCGGTCGGATTGTCCTCGGGCTTGACGCCGAGCTTCTTCACGAGGTCGGTCGCCGACTTGTTCACGCCGGTGTGGTCGGTCACCATCATCTTGCCGAAGGCCTTGACGTCCTTGTGCTTGGCCTTCGATTCGGCGAGCTTGCCGGCGTCGATGTCGACCTGGTTCGCGGTGACGACGATCGCGGCGATCTGCGCGTCGTTCGGGCCGCCTTGCGCGTACGCTGCAGAGATCGTGGCGGCAAAGAAGGCGGCCGCCAGCGCCATGGGCATGGTCTTCATGGAAAACTCCTTTCGAGGTGGGACTGCGAAACGACTTACGCGAACGTCAGCCCGATGGATGCAGCGAGCCGACGCGCTGGAGCACCGCGGCCACGATGCGGTCGCAGCGCTCGCCGTCGAAACCGAAAACGTCCTGCGTCGCGTGGTCGAGCTCCGCTGCGAGCGCCTCGCGCAGCTTGGCCTTCGCGCGGAACAGGCGGCTGCGCACCGTCGCTTCGGGGATGCCGAGAGCGACGGCCGTCTCCTCGACGGTCATCTCCTCGACCTCGCGCAGCATGAACACCGTCCGGTATCCGTCGGGCAGCTCGTCGATCTTGCGTTCGATCAGGCGGCGCATCTCGGCACGCAGCATGGTCTTCTCCGGCGTTCCGGGCGCGAGGGAATCGGGCAGCGATTCGAGCGGATCGCGCTCCTCGGGCGGCTCGTCGAACAGGATCACGACCTGCTCGCGCCGCGTGCGCCGCAGCGCCTGCAGCGACTCGTTGACGACGATCCGGGTGAGCCACGTCGAAAGCCGGGCGTCGCCGCGGAACTCGCCGAGGTGGTTGAACGCGCGGACGTAGGCCTCCTGGACGGCGTCCTCGGCGGCCGTGTCGTCCTTGAGGATGGCGCGCGCCGTCCGGTAGAGCCGGCGGTTGTAGCGGCGCATCAGGACTTCGAAGGCGGCGGTATCGGCCTGCTGGACGCGCGCGACGAGCGTGGCATCGTCGGCAGCGTCGAGCGGCTTGGTGAGCGCGGACATGGCGTGCATCTTCGAGGGGCTGCCCATGAGATGCAAGCCGGCGCCCCGGCGTTCCCGCCCGCGACTCAAGTCACAAGACGCCTCGATTCGAAAGTAGGGTCGGCCCCGACTTCCTGCTCGGCCGGACGCGAAAAGTAGGGCGCCGCCCTACATTTCTCGCGAGTAGGGTCAGGCTCGACTTCCCCGGGAAGTGGAGTCGGTCCCGACTTTTTCGTT
>DASTIY010000206.1:0-13710 GCA_035717085.1 Casimicrobiaceae bacterium
GCACCAGCCGCTCGTTCACCTGGCACGTGATGCACCACGCCGCGGTGAAGTCGACGAAGACCGGACGTCCTTCCGCGACGAGCTCCGAAACGCGCGATGGCGTATACGGCTGCCAACCCGTGGTCATCGCTTCGGTGCGCCGCGCAACCGGCTGCCCGGCGCCGGTGAAGAGCGGCCACGCGGCAGCCGCCGCGGCGACGACGGCGGCGATGCTCGCGACGCTCCACGCCGGCCGGCCCGCGCCCCGCCACGCGCGCCACGCGAAGAGGGCGAGCGCGATCAGCACGAGCACGAGGCCGATGCGCAAGACGGCATCGGTGCCGACCTGCGCGGCGAGCACCCAGACCAGCCACGCGACCGTCGCATAGAGCGGGAACGCAAGGATCTGGCGCAGCCGCACGAGCCACGGACCGGGCCGCGGAAGCATGCGCCGCCAGCGCGGGAACCACGCGAGCAGGAAGTAGGGCAGCGCCATGCCGACGCCGAGCGCGACGAACACGCCGAGCGTGATCACCACGGGCGCGGTGAGTGCGTAGCCAAGCGCGGCACCCATGAACGGCGCCGTGCACGGCGATGCCACGGCGACGGCGAGCAGCCCCGACGCGAACGCGTTGACGTGCCGGTTCGCATGCGTCCACGATGCGACGCGCGACGGCACCCACGCCCCGAACTCGAACACCCCCGACAGGTTCTGCGCGATGACGAAGAACAGGATCGCGAGCGCCGTAACGACCGCGGGCGACTGCAACTGGAAGCCCCAGCCGAGTTGTGCGCCGCCGGCGCGCAGCGCGAGCAGCGCCATGCCGAGCGCCGCGAAGGCGACGACGACGCCGGCTGCGAAAACGACGCCTTCCTGCCGCAAGGCACGGCGATCGTGGCCGTCGGCGGCCGCAAGGCCCAACGCCTTGATCGACAGGATGGGAAATACGCACGGCATCAGATTCAACAACAGCCCGCCCGCGAGCGCGAACAGCAATGCGCCGGCGAGCGCGGACCCCGAAGCGCCTTGCGCGATCGGCGACGCTCCCGCGAGCGTCGCGCTCGCGTCGAGTGCCGGCTTCGGTCCTGCGACGGGCGTGCCGCTGATCGGTACATCGACGGTCACCGCCTGCACGAGGCCGGCGTCGGTCGTGAATCCGTTGGCGGCGCGCAACACGCCGCGCAGCACCCCGAAGTCCCCCTTCAATTCGTGCGACACCGGCAGGTCGAGCGTGTACTGACCCGCGCCGGACGCTTGGCGCGTTTGCGGCGCCGACGCCTCGATCCGACGTTCGTCGTATGCGAAGAACTGCAGCGTTCCGGGATCGCGCGCGTTGGCGGGCGCGTGGAGCGTCAACGCGATGTGCGGCCCGCTTGCGCTTGCCTGCGCGTTCCATGCCGCGGGCAGCGGCCGCGGCAGCGCCGCTTGCGTTGCGGCGATCGCGTCGTGCCAGCGCGAAGGACCCGCGTCGCGTGCGACCGGCAATTCGAGCGAGAGCTCGGCGCTCTCGGGTACGCAGGTCTCCTTGCAGACGAGCCAGTCGGCACGCGCCGCGAGCGTCGCCTTGTCGCCGATGCTCGCGTTCGCCGGTATCGTCAGCGGTACGAGGTGCAGGACTTCGCCCTCGTAGCCGTAGTTCATCAGCGGCCCGGCGGGCAGCGCTTTCGGCGCCGGCCACACGATGTCGCCAGCCGCGTAGCCGGCGGGAACGCGCCATGCAAGCGTCGTCGGCAAGCCCGACTCGCCCGGATTGCGCCAGTACGTGTGCCAGCCGCGGTCGATCGCGAGGCGCAGCGCCACCGTCGTCGTCGTGCCGGGCACGAGCGCCGTGCGATCGGCGACGAGTTCGGCCGTGACGTGGTCGGTGCGGACCGTGGCTGCGTGCGCGATCGTCGCGGCCATCGCGAAGGCCGCGATCGCGAACGCGCGCGCGCGAAATCGTCGGAAGATACGCATGTGGGTTTTACGCCAACCTGCCATTGTGCCATCCGACCGGTTTTGCGCAGCGTCAACGTATAATCAAGAACTTAGTCGATAACAGCGCACCACCTTCGCTCATTCCCTGCAGATGAAAGTTTACGAACCGGCCGCGATCGAGCGCGAGGCCCAGGCGGCGTGGAAGGCCGGGGACGTCTACCGTGCGGTCGAAAACGACCCGCGCTTCCCTCGCGGCAAGTACTACTGCGTTTCGATGCTGCCCTATCCGTCGGGCAAGCTGCACATGGGACACGTGCGCAACTACACGATCAACGACGTGATGTACCGGCATCTGCGGATGCGCGGCTACAACGTGCTGATGCCGATGGGCTGGGACGCGTTCGGCCTGCCCGCCGAGAACGCGGCGATGAAGAGCCGCGAGGCGCCTGCGCGCTGGACGTACGACAACATCGCCTACATGAAACGGCAGTTGCAGGCGATGGGCTTCGCGATCGACTGGTCGCGCGAGGTCGCGACCTGCGACCCGAGCTACTACAAGTGGAACCAGTGGTTCTTCCTGCGCATGCTGCAAGCAGGCATCGCGTATCGCAAGAGCGGCACCGTCAACTGGGATCCGGTCGACCAGACGGTGCTCGCCAACGAGCAGGTGATCGACGGTCGCGGCTGGCGCTCCGGCGCGCCGGTCGAGAAGCGCGAAATCCCGATGTATTACCTGCGCATCACCGCGTACGCGCAGGAGCTGCTCGAGTCGCTCGACCGCCTGCCCGGCTGGCCCGAGCGCGTGAAGACCATGCAGGCGAACTGGATCGGGAAGAGCGACGGTGTGCGCTTCGCGTTCCTGCACGACATCCGCGGCGACGACGGCGTGCCGATCGGCAACGGGCGGATGGAAGTGTTCACGACGCGCGCCGACACGATCATGGGCGTGACGTTCTGCGCGGTCGCGCCCGAGCATCCGCTCGCGACGCACGCCGCGCGCGCCGATGCGCAGCTCGCGGCGTTCATCGACGAATGCAAGCGTGGCTCGGTGATGGAAGCCGACGTCGCCACGATGGAGAAGCTCGGAATGCCGACCGGCCTCACGGTCACGCATCCGCTGTCGGGGAAGCCGGTGGCGGTGTGGGTCGGCAACTACGTGCTGATGAGCTACGGCGAAGGCGCCGTCATGGGCGTGCCGGGCCACGACGAGCGCGACTTCGCGTTCGCCAGGAAATACGGCTTGCCGATCGAGCAGGTGATCGCGCCGAAGGATCGCGCTGCGTACCCACCGTTCGATGCCGACGTGTGGCACGACTGGTACGCGGACAAGTCGATCGGCGTATGCGTGAATTCCGGCAAGTACGACGGCCTCGCTTACCAGGCGGCGGTCGATGCGATCGCGCACGATCTCGCCGCCAAGGGCCTCGGCGAGAAGAAAACGACTTGGCGACTGCGCGACTGGGGCATCTCGCGGCAGCGCTACTGGGGCACGCCGATTCCGATCATCCACTGCGAGAAATGCGGCGAGGTGCCGGTGCCCGAGGAGGATTTGCCCGTCGTGCTGCCCGAGGACTGCATTCCCGACGGCACCGGCAATCCGCTGAACAAGCGCGACGACTTTCTTCGTGTGCCGTGCCCGCGGTGCGGCGCACCGGGTCGCCGCGAGACCGACACGATGGACACGTTCGTCGACTCGTCGTGGTACTTCATGCGCTACACGTGTCCCGACGCGCCGACGATGATCGACAAGCGCGACGGCTACTGGATGCCGATGGACCAGTACATCGGCGGCATCAGCCACGCGATCCTGCACCTTCTCTACGCCCGCTTCTGGACGAAGGTGATGCGCGATTTCGGCATGGTGAATTACGCCGAGCCGTTCACCCGGCTGCTGACGCAGGGCATGCTGCTCGCGCATTCGTTCTTCCGGCGCAACGACAAGGGTGGCCTCGATTACGTCGCGCCGTGGGACGTCGACGCGACGCGCAATGCGCAGGGCGTGATCACCGGCGGCATCTCGAAGCTCGACGGGATGCCGGTCGAGTACGGAGGCTTGGGCTCGATGTCGAAGTCGAAGCTGAACGGCGTCGACCCCCAGGACATGATCGAGCGCTACGGCGCCGACGCGTCGCGGCTCTTCGTGATGTTCGCGAGCCCGCCCGAGCAGACGATGGAATGGTCGGACACCGGCGTCGAAGGCGCGCACCGGTTCCTGAAGCGTCTGTGGAGTTACGCGCAGGCTCGCCGCGACGTCGTCGCTTCGGCGCGCGACCCCGATTTTCGCGACGCGGCGCAGGCGGTGCGCGATGCGCGGCGTGAAATTCACCAGACGCTTTCGCAAGCCGATTACGACTACGAGCGCATCCAGTACAACACCGTCGTCTCGGCGGCGATGAAGATGCTGAATACCCTCGAGGCCGTCGCCACCGATGCTCGAGGCGCCGACTCGCTCGCGCGCGAAGGCCTGTCGATCCTGCTGCGCGTCCTCTATCCCGTCGTTCCGCACACGACGTGGGTGCTGTGGCGCGAGCTCGGGTTTGCGCAGTCAGCCGGCGATCTGCTCGACGCGCCGTGGCCGGCGGTCGACGAGACCGCCCTCGCCCGCGACGAGGTCGAGCTCGTGTTGCAGGTGAACGGCAAGCTCCGCGGCAAGCTCGTCGTGCCCGCGACCGCGGACAAGGCGGCGATCGAGACCGCCGCGCGCGCGGCACCGGAAGTCGAGCGACACGGCGGCGGCGCGCCCGTGAAGAAGGTCGTGGTCGTGCCGGGGCGGCTCGTCAATGTCGTCGTCTAGGCGCGCACTGTTGGGCGCGGTGTTCGCCGCGATCGTGGTCGCCGGCTGCGGCTTCCATTTGCGCGGCAAGGCGACGTACCTGTTCACGACGATCGCCGTCAATTCGCCGGGCGCGCCGCTGCTCGCGGCGGAAATGCGCCGAGCGCTCGACGAAACGGGAAGCGCGAAAGTCGTCGAGGCGAAGGACGCGCAGGTGATCCTCGACATTCCCACGGTCGCCGACGACAAGGAAGTGCTGTCGCTGTCGAGCGCGGGCAGCGTGCAGGAGTACCTGCTGATCAAGCGCGTGACCTTCCGCCTGCACGATGCGAACGGCAACGACTGGCTGCCGGCGGGCGAGATCACCGTGCGCCGCAGCTACACGTTCAACGAAAACGAAGTGCTCGCGCGCGGCACACAGGAGCAGCGGCTGCTGAAGGAGATGCAGACCGACGTCGTGCAGCAGCTGATCCGGCGCTTGCAGGCGGCGAAGAAGCCCGTATAGATCAATCGGAGCGCGAAGTAGTCAAGTGACGCAGCTTCGTCCCGACGAGCTCGACGCGCATCTCGCGAAGACGCTCGCGCCGCTCTACGTCGTCCACGGCGACGAGCCGCTGTTCGCGATGGAAGCCGGCGACGCGATTCGTGCCGCGGCGCGGCGCGCGGGCTGCGACGAGCGCGAGGTGTTCATCGTCGAGCAGCATTTCCGCTGGGACGGCTTTCTCGCGGCGAACGCGAACCTCGGCCTCTTCGCGTCGCGCAAGCTCGTCGACCTGCGCATTCCGTCGGGCAAGCCGGGCGCCGATGGCGCCGCCATCCTCGAGCGCCACGCGAACGACCTTCCCGCGGACAACGTGACGCTCGTCACGCTGCCGCGGCTCGATCGCGCCGCGCAATCGTCGGCGTGGTTCACGGCGCTTACCGAGCACGGCGTCGTCGTGCCCGTCGTGCCGATCGACCGCAAGGCACTGCCCGGCTGGATCGCGGCGCGGCTTGCGCGCAACCGGCAGAAAGTCGGCCGCGACACACTGGCCTTCCTCGCCGAGCGCTGCGAAGGGAACCTGCTCGCCGCGAAGCAGGAGATCGACAAGCTCGCCCTGCTCCTTCCGCCCGGACTGCTCGAGCACGACGACGTGGAGCGCGCGGTCGCGAACGTCGCGCGCTACGACATCCAGGAATTGTCCGAGGCATGGCTCGCCGGCGACGCCGCGCGCACGCTGCGCATCGTCGAGGGCCTGCGCGGCGAGGGCGAGCCCGTGACGCTCGTCGCGTGGCAACTCGCCGAGGATCTGCACGCGCTTTCGACGGTGCACGACGCCGTCGCGCGCGGCACATCGGTCTCGACTGCGGTGCGGACCGCGCGCGTGTGGGGCAAGCGGTTGCCGGCGCTCGAGCGCGCAGTGCGCCGGGTCGGCGAAGTCGAGGTTTCGCCGCTGCTCGCGGCGGCCGCGAAGCTCGACGCGCTCGCAAAGGGCATCGGCCGCGGCGATCCGTGGGACCTCGTCGTCGACATCGGGCTCGCCGTGTGCGGCAAGCGCCTCCCGACTCCGATCTGACCGTCCCTGCTCCCGCGCCGCGCGCACTCGTCGTCGCGACGATGATGCTCGGCACGATCTCGACGATCCTCTCGGCGACGATCGTCAACGTCGCGTTTCCCGCGCTGATCGCCGAATTCCACGTCGGCCACGACACGTTGCAATGGATCGCCGCGGGCTATCTCGCCGCGATGACCGCGACGATGCTCGGCACCGCGTGGGCCGTCGAGACGTTCGGCGAGCGCGACACGTTCGTCGTCTCACTCGCGGTCTTCCTCGGGGCGTCGTTGCTCGCCGCGGCGAGCTGGAACACGACGTCGCTGATCGTCGCGCGCGTGCTGCAGGGCGCGACGGCGGGCATTCTGCAGCCACTCGCGATGATCGTGCTGTTCCGCGTGTTCCCGGTGAACGAGCGCGGGCGTGCGATGGGTCTCTACGGCTTCGGCATCGTGCTCGCGCCGGCGATCGGACCGGCGATCGGAGGGACGCTGCTCGAAGCATTCGGCTGGCGCTCGATCTTCCTTCTCACCGTGCCGTCGTGCATCGCCGGCATCGCGCTCGGCATGCGCACGCTCGGCACGGTGCGCGCGAGCGAGCGCCTGCGCTTCGACTGGATCGGCACGGCGTTTCTCGTCGCGACGCTGATCGCACTGCTCAACGTGCCGGTCATCGGGCACCGGCAGGGCTTCGCGTCGATCGAGGTGGCCGCGCTCGCGCTCGGCACGGCCGGCCTGGCATGGGCCTTCGTCGCGTGGGAGCGCCGCTTTGCGGCGCCGCTATTGCCGATGCACCTCTTTTCCCATCGCGCGTTCACCGGCGCGTCGATCGTCGCATTCGCGTACGGCGTGGGTCTTTTCGGCAGCACGTATCTCGTCCCGGTATTCGCGCAGGACATCGCGCACTACGACGCCGCGGAGGCGGGCTACCTGCTCGCGCCCGCCGGCCTCGTGCTCGCCGGGTCGATCACCGTGGGCGGGCGGCTCACCGATCGCGTGCATCCGGCGCCCGTCGTCGTCGTCGGCCTCGTCCTCTTCGCGCTGTCGAGTCTTCTGCTGACGTTCTCGAGCGCGCAAACCGGCTTCGTGCTGCTCGCGCTGTGGCTCGTGATCGGCCGCATCGGCCTCGGCATGCTGATTCCCGCGCTGAACGTCGGGGCCGTGCAGTCGCTGTCGGGCACCGAGCTCGCCTATGCGTCGGCCGCGGTGAATTTCGTCCGTCAGTTGGGCGGGGCCATCGGCGTGAACCTTCTCGCCGTGATACTCGAATGGCGGCTCGATACCGTCGGGAGGACGGATCCCGCACGCCCCTTCCACGAATGCTTCGCGATCGTTACGCTAGCATTCGCGCTGGCGATCATTCCCGCTTTGCGCATTCGCCCTCAAGGAGGCCCGCATGTATCGCAGGATCCTCGTCGCGTTCGACGGTTCGCCCGAAAGCCGCCTCGCCGTCGATGAATGCTCGCACCTGATGCAGGTCTCGGGGCGCGAGATCCACCTCGTGTGCGTGCTGCACGATCCGTCGCCGTATCTGCTCGCCGGGGAGTTCGTGCCCGAGCCCGCGCTCGCGATCGACCGCTCGCGCATGCAGGCGGACCTTGACGAAGCCGCCGCGGAGCTCACGCAGCGCGGCTTCTCGGTGATCACGCACCTCGAGGATGGCGAGCCCGTCGACGTGATCTCGCGCATGGTCGAGGCGCTCGGCATCGACCTCGTGATCGTCGGCCATCGCCGCAGCAAGACGTTCGCGCTGCGCTGGTGGCGCGGCACCGTCGACTCGATGCTCGTCGAGCGCGTGCATTGCAGCATCCTGGTCGCGGGCGAGCACGCGCGCGACAAGTAGGGTCCGACCCGGGTCTGACCCTACGTTTCCGCGAGCGCGTTCAGCGTCGCCAGCGCCGCGAGCGGCGCGGTCTCGGCACGAAGCACGCGCGGCCCGAGATGCGCGGCGACGAAGCCGCGGGCGGTCGCGGCCTGCACTTCCTCCGGCGTGAAGCCACCCTCGGGGCCGGACAGCAACGCGCCCGGCATCGTTTTCGAGGCGACTGCGACGAGCGATTCCGTGGCGCTCGCGTCGAGGATGACGCCGAAGGCACGTGCATCCGTCGAGGCGAGCCACTGCGTCAGCGATACGACGTCGTGGACATGCGGAATCCGATTGCGGCCCGACTGCTCGCACGCGGCGATCGCGATCTGCCGCCAGTGCGCGGCGCGCCGCGCCGTGCGCTCGGCGGGAACGCCTTGGCTGCGCGCCGCCTGGACCGGCACGATCGCCGCGACGCCGAGCTCGACCGCCTTGCGCACGACGAGGTCCATCATGTCGGCGGCGATCA
Source organism: Casimicrobiaceae bacterium (assembly GCA_035717085.1). Lineage (GTDB taxonomy): Bacteria > Pseudomonadota > Gammaproteobacteria > Burkholderiales > Casimicrobiaceae > VBCG01. The sequence goes on from DASTIY010000206.1 coordinate 8,535, forward strand.
GCGATTGCACGAGCGTGACCGTAAACGCGCTTTCGCGCTCGATCGCGACGTGGCGCCCGACGTGCACGACGACATCGCGACGTTCGATGCGCTCGATCGTCGCTTCGTACTCGCCACCGGTTCCGGTGAAGAGGGTGAGCGCGTCGCCGACGCGCATGCGCAGTGCCTGCGCCACGTGCCGGCTCTGCTCCGGCGGCAGCTCGAGCGTGTCGCCCGGGCGCAGCGGCGCCGCGACGGCGAGATGAATCCGCGGGATCAACGCCGCGTCGGTCGCATCAAGGTGTCGTCACGAGTCCGCCGAGCCGTCCCCTGATCACCGTGCAGCGGTTGGACGATGCGTCGAGCCTTCCGGTGAACCCCGAATTGTTGATCTCCATCGCGAACGTCGTGAAGTTGCCGATCTCGCCGTCGGTGCAGGCGAACGTGCCCGTGACGAATCCCATGTGGCCGATTTGCTGATAGGTCCCCGTATAGCGGCAAACATCCGACGTCGCGTCGCTGGTCGTCATGCTGAACGTCGCGCCGTTGTGCACGATGGCGATGCCGACCGGCGTCGACGTCACTGCCGGCACCCCGGGCACGACGCACCCGCCATTGCTCCGGTTCACGAGTCCCGCGTAGGTGTCGCTGAAATCCCAGTTCTGCAGCGTCTGCCGCGTGATCGCCTTCGTCACCGTCACGTTACCGACGCTGTAGGTGAGCGTTCCCTTCTCGACGAAGTTCTCGACGAAAGTCATCGTGCCCACGACGTCGCTGTGCACGGCATTCGGATCGAACGGACCGCCGAACCACGGCCCGGTCGTCTGGTAGAGCTGCCCGGCGAACTTGACGGGCGACGACCCCGGCGAGAACTGCATCAACGCGACGTACCACGTCGGCTTTCCGTTCGCGTCGTACACGAACATCGTCGCGAAGATCAGGGCGCCCTGCTGCACGAACTGCACGCCCCAGCCCGACTCGCTCGGCACCCACCAGAGATCCGAGTTGTTGTCGCCGCCGAAGGACGCGTGTGCGGCCGAGACGCTCACGCCGAACGCGAGGGCCGCGAACAAACGCAGAACCGCACGCATCGTGCCTCCTTGTGCCACCGATGTTGGGGGTCGCGAGCATAGCGCCGCGGAATGAACCCGTCCACCGACGAGAAGTCGTGACGCCGGCCGGAGATGACCTCAACGCGCGAGCCGCCGTGGTGCTACGATGCTCGCCCGCTCCCATCGCGGTCGGCATCCCTCGGCCGAGCGTCCGAGTGACGTCGCGCCCGGCGAACCATGACGGTGAACGAGCAGGCCGACATTTCGCGTGCGATCGCTTCGATCGAGGCGCAGCGGGCAGCCCTTGGCGACGCCGTAGCGAACGCCGCGTTGCTCGGGCTGCGCGAGCGCCTCGACCAATTGACCGACGTCGCGCTCGCGCGGGCGCGTGCACCCGGCGAGCGCAAGCTCGTTACGGTGATGTTCGCGGACGTGACGGCGTTCACGGCGATGTCGGAGGCGCTCGATCCCGAACGCGTCCGCGCGCTGCTGAACGGCTGCTTCGACGCCCTCGTCCCGTGCATCGAGCGCTATGGCGGAGTCGTCGACAAATTCATCGGCGACGCCGTGATGGCGCTCTTCGGCGCGCCGATAACGCGCGAAGACGACGCGGAGCGCGCTCTTCGCGCGAGCCTCGAGATGATCGATGCGCTCGCGGCGTTCAACGCACGAAACGGCACGAAGCTCGGTATGCACTTCGGCCTCAACACCGGAGCCGTCGTGGCCGGCGGTCTGGGCTCCGACGGAAGGCAGCAGTACTCGGTGATGGGCGACACCGTGAATACGGCGTCGCGACTGGCCGATGCTGCTGACGACGGCCAGATCGTCGTCGGGCCCGACACGTTTCGGCTCACCTCGACGTTGTTCGATTTCCTTCCCATTCCCGACATCCGGCTGAAGGGCCGCTCGGGCGTGGTGACCGGCTATCGGCTGCTCGGTCGCAAGCTCGGCGTGCGTGCGGCGCGCGGGACGCCCGAGCTTCGATCGCCGATCGTGGGGCGCGCCGACGAGATGATGCGCCTCGACGCCGTATTGCATGCGGCAATCGATGGCCACGGCGACGTCATCGCGATCTGCGGCGAGCCGGGGCTCGGCAAGAGCCGGCTCGTCTCCGAGTGCGCCGACCTCGCGCGCCGGCAATGTGCGCGGCGAGGCATTCGGCTACGCTGGGCGGAAGGACGCAGCCAATCGTATGCGGCGGGTAGCGCCTACGGCGCAGCGCAGCGACTTCTCGACGAGTTGCTCGGCGTACGACCCGACGCGCCGGTCGCCGATGTCGAGGCGGCCTTGCGATCCACGCTCCTAGACAATCTCGAGCCGGCGCAATGCGACGATGCGTATGCGTACCTCGCATGCTTGCGCGGCCTGCCGTTGCCTGACGCGGACCCGCGAATCGACCAGGTCCTCGCCGAAGCGCTGCAGCAAAGAATGCGCAGCGCCTTCGCAGAACTGGTGCTGGCGCTGGCGAGGCGGAACCTGGTCGTGCTCGTCTGGGAGGACCTGCATTGGGCCGACCCATCGTCGCTCGGCCTGCTCGAATCGGTCGTGCCGCTGTGCCGCGACGCGCGCATCCTCATGCTCCTCACGTTCCGCACGAACGAAAGCACGATGGATGCGTGGTATGCGCAGCACGTCGGGCGCCGGCGCGCGCTCGAACCGATCATGCTCGTGGCGCTCGACCGCGAGCAGAGTGAGCGCCTCGTGCAGAACCTGCTCGCCGTCGCCGATCTCCCCGAGGCGACGCGGGCGCTGATCGTCGACCGCGCCGACGGCAACCCATTCTTCGTCGAAGAGCTCGCCCGATCGCTCGTCGATGCGGGCGCGGTGATTCTGCAAGGCGACCGCGCGTCGGCGGGCGAGGGTCCGAGCCGCGTCGAGATTCCCGCCACGTTGCAGGGCGTGATCGCGGCACGCATCGACCGCTTGCCTCTCGACGACAAGCTCGCGTTGCAATCGGCATCGATCCTGGGCCGCGTGTTCCAGCAGAACGTGCTCGCGTTGCTGCTGGAGCGCGAGCGGGCCGGCGGGCGGCTCGCCGACTGCCTTTCCGATCTCGAGCTGCGCGAGCTCGTGCGGCGCGGCGCGATCGAATGGGAATACTGGTTCAAGCACGCGATCACGCACGACGTCACCTACAACACGATGCTGCAGGCGAGCCGGCGCCGCCTGCACGCGATGGCCGGCGAAGCGATCGAATCGCTGTTCGGCGATCGCGTGGACGAACTCGCCCCGACACTGGCACTGCACTTCACGCGAGCGGAAATGCCTGCCAGGGCCGTCGCCTACCTGAAGAGCGCGGCTGCGCGCGCGCGTCACACCTATTCGAATGCCGAGGCCATCAAGTTCTATCGAGCAGCGCTCGATCAGGCGGCGATGCTTCCGGCGGAAATCGCCGGATTGCACGAAAACCTCGGCCAGGTCCTCGCGTTGATCGGCAAGGGCAGCGAAGCTCGTGATTGCTATCGGCAGGCGCGCCAGTGCCTGCCGGAAGACGACGCGCTCGGTCGTGCGCGGCTCCATCGCCTGGACGCGGTGTCGTTCATGGGCGAGCGGCAGCCGGAACGCGCGCTCGAGGCGTGCGCCGAGGCGGAGTCGGCACTCGATGCGGCATCGCGGCGCGACACTCCCGCGTGGCGCGAGGAGTGGCTCGACGTCGGACTCGAGCGCAACTTTGCGCACTATTGGCTGAACCAGCTGCCCGAACTGCTCGCGCTCGACGAGCGGATGCGCCCGACGATGATGGCGTACGGCTCGGCGAAGCAACGCTCGCGCTATTACCGCGCGCTCTTCATGATCGACGTACGGCGTACGCAGATGCGGATGTCGCCGTCTACGTTTGCCTACGCGGAATCGGCGCTCGCCGCAGCGCGCGAAGCGAACGACGCCGGCGAGATCATGCGGGCAAGACTGTGCCTCGGGATCACGCACGAGCTGCGCCGCGCGTGGGCGGAAAGCGAGCGCGAGCTGCGGGAAGGCCTCGAAATCGGTGAGCGCATCGGCGACCGCGAAGGCGTCGTCACGACGCTCGTTCACCTCACGAACGTGCATCGCGGAATGCGTTCGGTCGAGAACGTGCGCGCATTCGCGGCGCGTACCCGGGAGGCCGCCGCGGACGCCCGCATGGCGCCGTACGTGAGCAACGCATGCGCCCATCTGGCGTGGGTCGCCTGGCGGCAGGGCGATGCTTCCGAAGCGATGCGCCTGGGACTCGAGGCGATGGCCCACATGGGCGCGGCCCCCATCCCGCGGTGGTACGGCCTCTGGCCGCTGATTGCCGTCGCAACGTCGGGAAGCGACGTCGACTCCGCGATCGCGCACTGCCGCGCGCTGCTCGTGCCCTTCGAATCGCCGCGGCCGGCGGAGCTCGACGCGGCGCTGCGCGACGCCATCGGTGCGTTCGATGCCGGCGACCGGGAGAAGGCGTTGTCCTGGTTGCAACAAACCGTCAGGCTCGCCGAGGACGCGGCTTTTCTTTAAGTCGCCGTGCGTGCCGCAGCGGGCGACGGCAGCAGGAACGCCGCGAGCGCAGGCACGAGCACGAGCGCGCCCAGCATGTTCCACGCGAACATGAACGCGAGCAGGATCCCCATGTCGGCCTGCAGCTTGATGGGCGACAGCGTCCACGTCGCGACCGCTGCGCAAAGCGTCAGTCCGGTGATCAGCACGACGCGGCCGGTGAAGCGCAACGCGACCCCATAGGCCTCGACGAGCGCGCGTCCGGCGCGAAGCTCGCGCAACAGCACGCTGACGACGTAAATCGCGTAATCGACGCCGATGCCGACGCCGAGCGCGATGACGGGAAGCGTAGCGACCTTGACGCCGATGCCGAGAAGGACCATCAGTGCCTCGGCAAGCACCGAGGTGAGGAGCAGCGGCAACATCGCGACGAGCACCGCACGCCACGATCGGAAAGCGACGAAACACAGAAGGCTCACGGTGGCGAAGACCAGCACGGCGATCTCGCGCCACGCCTGCCGGACGACGCTGTTCGTCGCGGCCTCGATGCCGGCGGTTCCGGCGGCGAGAAGAAACCGGACGTCCTCCGTGTCGTTGGCCGCTGCGAACGCCGCGACGTAATCGGCGACGCGCGCGAGCGAGCGTGCCTTGTGATCGCGCAAATAGACGTACAGCGTCAACAGGTGGCA
>DASTIY010000207.1:0-7762 GCA_035717085.1 Casimicrobiaceae bacterium
GATCCGCGCCGCGCTCGAGCACGCGCTCGAAGGCGGCGAGTGGGCGCCCGGCGACGCGATCCCCTCGGAGCTCGACCTCGCCGCGCGCTTCGGCGTGTCGCAGGGGACGGTGCGCAAGGCCGTGCAGTCGCTCGCCGCCGACAACCTGCTCGTGCGCCGGCAGGGCAAGGGAACGTTCGTTGCCACGCACACCGAGGAAAAGGCGTCCAATTTCCGCTTCCTGCGCATCCGCCGCGACGACGGCAAGGCCGAATATCCGAAGAGCCGCCTCGTCGATCTGCGGCGCGGGCGCGCGAGCGCCGAGGTGGCGCGCGCGCTGCGCCTGAAAGGCGGCGACGCGATCTTCGTCCTGCGCCGCATCCTCGACTACGGCGGCGTCCCGGCCGTGCTCGACGAGATCACGCTCCCCGGCGCCCTTTTCGGCGGGCTCACGCGCGAGCGCTTCGCGGCGTACCACGGATCGATGTACGGTTTCTTCGAGACCGCGTTCGGCGTGCGCATGTTGCGCGCCGAGGAGCGGCTTCGCGCGGTCGCCGCCGACGCGCGCAGCGCCCCGCTGTTGCGTGTCGCACCCGGCACGCCGCTCCTCGCCGTCGATCGCGTCGCCTTCACGTACGGCGATCGACCGGTCGAGTTGCGGCGCGGACTCTGCACGACACGCCACGAGCACTACTGGAACGCGCTGACGTAATTCCGGGAAGCGCGGCCGCGCCGGGCGGCAACACGGCACGCGCTATAATTTGATGCCGTGCAAAAACGATACGAAGCGCGTGCGGGCGGGGTCGGATTCGTCGAAACCGGGATATTTCCCGATTTCCGGGACTCCGATCCCTTGATTGCGCGGCCGCCGAGGCTGCGAGCCAGGGAGACCAGCCGATGACCGCTGCCGATCGTCCGGTCGACAAACCGCGTCCCGTCTACCTCGATCTGTTCGCGATCCGGCAGCCGCTGCCCGCGATCGTCTCGATCCTGCATCGCATCAGCGGCGCGCTGCTGTTTCTCGTCGGAATTCCGCTGCTGCTCTGGTACGTGCAGCGCTCGCTCGCGTCGCCCGAGGGTTTTCAGGCGGTCATGGCCCCGTTCGCCACGCCGTTCGGCAAGCTCGTGCTGCTCGTGCTGGCCTGGGCGTACGTCTTTCATTTGCTCGCGGGGCTGCGCCATCTCGGGCTCGACCTGCACATCGGCATCCGGCTGCAGCCGGCGCACAGTTCCGCCGCGGTCGTGCTCGTGCTGTCGATCCTCGTCGCGCTCGTCGTGGCGGTGCGGCTGTGGTAGCCGGCGTCGACAAGCGCCCCGTCGGCGCGCACTACGGGCTGCGCGATTGGCTGTCGCAGCGGATCACCGCGATCGTCATCACGCTCTACACCGCGCTCTTCCTCGGCATCGTGCTGTGGAACGGCGGACTCGATTACGGAATCTGGAAGGCGCTCTTCGCGAACAATGCGTTTCGCGTCGCGACCTTCCTGTTCATGACGTCGCTGTTGTGGCACGCCTGGGTTGGCGTGCGCAACATCCTGATGGACTACGCGAAGCCGATGAGCGTGCGGCTTGCGCTCCAGATCGTCGTCATCGCGGCGCTGGTCGCGTATCTGGGCTGGACGATCCAGGTGCTATGGGCATGACGCGCAGGATCGCGTCGTGAAGCTGCCGACGCGCCGTTTCGACGCACTGATCATCGGCGCCGGTGGCGCCGGCATGCGCGCGTCGCTGCAACTCGCCGCGGCGGGGCTCACCGTCGCCGTGCTGTCGAAGGTCTTTCCGACGCGTTCGCATACGGTTGCCGCGCAAGGCGGCATCGGCGCGTCGCTCGGCAACATGTCCGAGGACAGCTGGCTGTGGCACATGTACGACACCGTCAAGGGTTCCGATTGGCTCGGCGACCAGGACGCGATCGAATACATGTGCCGGATGGCGCCGCAAGTCGTCTACGAGCTCGAGCACATGGGGATGCCGTTCGATCGCAACCCCGATGGCACGATCTACCAGCGGCCCTTCGGCGGCCACTCGATGAACTTCGGTGAAAAGTCGGTGCGCCGCGCCTGCGCGTCGGCCGACCGCACCGGCCACTCGATGCTGCACACGCTGTATCAGCAGAACGTGCGCGCGCGCACGCAGTTCTTCGTCGAATGGATGGCGCTCGACCTGATTCGCGACGCCGACGGCGCGGTGCTCGGCGTCACCGCGCTCGACATGGAGACGGGCGAGGTCGTCGCGCTCGAAGCGAAGGCGACGATCCTCGCGACCGGTGGCGCCGGCCGCATCTTCGCCGCGTCGACGAACGCCTTCATCAATACCGGCGACGGTCTCGGCATGGCGGCGCGTGCCGGCATCCCGCTCGAGGACATGGAGTTCTGGCAATTCCATCCGACGGGCGTGGCGGGCGCGGGCGTTCTGATAACCGAAGGCGTGCGCGGCGAGGGCGGGATCCTGCTCAACTGCAACGGCGAGCGCTTCATGGAGCGCTACGCGCCCAACCTGAAGGACCTCGCGTCGCGCGACGTCGTGAGCCGCTCGATGGATCAGGAGATCAAGGAAGGGCGTGGCTGCGGCCCGCACAAGGACTACGTGCTGCTGAAGCTCGACCATCTCGGGCCCGACGTGATCCTCAAGCGTCTGCCGTCGATCCGCGAGATCGCCATCAAGTTCGCCAACGTCGACCCGATCAAGGAGCCGATTCCCGTCGTGCCGACGATCCACTACATGATGGGCGGCGTGCCGACGAACATCCACGGCCAGGTCGTCGTTCCGAAGGACGGCAATCCCGAAGTCGTCGTCGAAGGCCTGTACGCCGTGGGCGAATGCGCGTGCGTGTCGGTGCACGGCGGAAATCGACTCGGCACCAATTCGCTGCTCGACCTGCTCGTGTTCGGCCGCTCGGCCGGCGACTTCATCGTGAGTCGCAACCTGCCGGCGTTTGCGCACAAGCCGTTGCCGCCGGACGCCGGCGACCGGTCGCTCGCGCGGCTTGCGCGTCTCGACGGCGCGACGTCGGGCGAGCGCGTGGCCGACGTCGCGGGCGAGCTGCGCCGCACGATGCAATCGCATTGCGGCGTGTTCCGCAACGAGGCGCTGCTCGCCGAAGGCGTCGCGAAGGTGATGGAGCTCGAGGCGCGCGTGGCGCGCACGTCGATCGGCGACAAGAGTCGCACGTTCAATACGGCGCGCGTGGAGGCGCTCGAGCTCGACAACCTGATCGAATGCGCGAAGGCGACCATCGTGTCGGCGCTCGCGCGGCACGAATCGCGCGGCGCCCAGGCGCGCAGCGACTATCCCGAGCGCGACGACGTGCACTGGCTCAAGCACTCGCTCTGGTATCGCGAAGGCAATCGTCTCGATTACAAGCCCGTCCACCTGACGCCGCTTACCGTCGACAGTTTTCCGCCGAAGGCGCGGACCTACTGACCCCCGCACCGCTTTCATTCGCCCGATGAAATTCCGCATCTACCGCTACGACCCCGAGAAGGACGCGAAGCCGCGCCTGCAGGAGTACGACGTGCCGCTCGACCCGCACGATCGAATGCTGCTCGACGCGCTGATCCGTTTGAAGGCGGTCGACGACTCGCTCGCGTTTCGCCGCAGCTGCCGCGAGGGCGTGTGCGGGTCCGACGCGATGAACATCAACGGCAAGAACGGCCTCGCGTGCATCACCAACCTGAAGACGCTGAAGGAGCCGGTCGAACTGCGACCGCTGCCCGGGCTTCCCGTGATCCGCGACTTGATCGTGGACATGAGCCAGTTCTTCAAGCAGTACCACTCGGTGCGGCCGTACCTCGTCAACGACACGCAGCCGCCGGCGCGCGAGCGGTTGCAGTCGCCGGCCGACCGCGAAGAGCTGGACGGCCTCTACGAGTGCATCCTCTGCGCGTGCTGCTCGACCGCGTGCCCGTCGTTCTGGTGGAACCCCGACAAGTTCGTCGGCCCCGCAGGGCTCCTGCAGGCCTATCGCTTCATCGCCGACAGCCGCGACCAGGACCTGAACGCGCGGCTCGACAACCTCGAGGATCCGTATCGGCTGTTCCGCTGCCATTCGATCATGAATTGCGTCGACGTGTGCCCGAAGAACCTCAATCCGACGCTCGCCATCGAGAAGATCAAGGATCTGATGGTGAAGAGGACGGTTTGATCAGGGTCGAGGATCGAGGATCGAGGTGCGGAAGCCGCCCCGATGATCGATGACCTCCGGCTTCGCAGGATCCGCTGGCGTTGCCGGCGCGGGAGGCTCGAAAACGACCTGATCCTGAGCCGCTTCCTCGACGCGAACGCCGCCGTGCTGACCGAAGACGACGTTGCAAATCTCGATAGGCTCCTCGATATGACGGATGACCGGCTTTGGGATCTGCTCGCCGGGCGCACCGAGCCCGATGCCGCGCTGGCGGCGTTCGTCGCGCGCGTGCGTGACGCAACCGGCTAATTGAGCGATACCCCAAGACGCACCGAAGCCAGGAGGATGATGGAGGGTTCGATTTCCGAACCCCCGAACCTGCGAGACGTTCGATGACCGACACCGCCACCCTCCAGTTTTCCGACGGCTCTCCGGCCGTGACGCTCCCGATCCTGACCGGCACGATGGGCCCGCAGGTGATCGACATCCGGACGCTGTACGCGAAGACGGGCAAGTTCACCTACGACCCGGGCTTCCTGTCGACGGCCGCCTGCAGCTCGGCAATCACGTACATCGACGGCGACAAGGGCGAGCTCCTGTATCGCGGCTATCCGATCGAGCAGCTCGCGACGCGCTGCGACTACCTCGAGACGTGCTACCTGCTGCTCTACGGCGAGCTCCCGTCGCGTGCGGAGAAGGCCGACTTCGAAGGCCGCGTCACCCACCACACGATGGTGCACGAGCAGATGCAGTTCTTCATGCGCGGCTTTCGCCGCGACGCGCACCCGATGGCCGTGCTGACCGGGCTCGTCGGCGCGCTTTCGGCGTTCTATCCCGACTCGATCAACCTGAACGACGCGCACCAGCGCGACATCTCGGCGATCCGCTTGATCGCAAAGATGCCGACGCTCGTCGCGATGGCCTACAAGTACTCGATGGGCCAGCCGTACATGTACCCGCGCAACGACCTGTCGTACGCGGCGAACTTCATGCGGATGATGTTCGCGACGCCGTGCGAGGACTACAAGGTGAACGACGTCCTCGTGCGCGCGCTCGACCGCATCTTCATCCTGCACGCCGACCACGAGCAGAACGCGTCGACGTCGACGGTGCGCCTGTGCGCGTCGTCCGGCACGAATCCGTTCGCCGCGATCGCCGCCGGCGTCGCGTGCCTCTGGGGCCCCGCGCACGGCGGTGCGAACGAGGCCGCGCTCAACATGCTCTACGAGCTGAAGGCCAAGGGGGGCGTTGCGAAGATCGGCGAATTCATCGCCGAGGTGAAGGACAAGCATTCGAGCGTGCGGCTGATGGGCTTCGGCCACCGCGTCTACAAGAACTACGATCCGCGCGCGAAGCTCATGCGCGAGACGTGCTACGAGGTGCTGAACGAGCTGGGCCTCGCCGACGACCCGCTGTTCAAGCTCGCGATGGCGCTCGAGAAGATCGCGCTCGAGGACGACTACTTCGTCTCGCGCAAGCTCTATCCGAACGTCGACTTCTACTCGGGGATCGTGCAGAAGGCGATCGGCATCCCGGTGCAGCTCTTCACCGCGATCTTCGCGCTCGCGCGCACCGTGGGCTGGATCGCGCAATTGAACGAGATGGTCTCCGATCCCGAGTACAAGATCGGGCGGCCGCGGCAGCTCTTCACCGGCGCGGCCCCGAGAACGGTGCGTCCCATCTCGGAACGCGAATAGGTTGGAATGGGGCGGCGCAGCCGCCCCAAAACTTCTGGCAGGTGAATGATGGGATCGATGCAGGAATTCGAGTCGACGAGCACGCTGTACGGCAGCAACGCGCCGTTCGTGGAGGAGCTGTACGAGTCGTATCTCGCCGATCCTTCGACCGTGTCGCCCGAGTGGCGAAGCTACTTCGACGAGATCCGCGGTGAAGCGCAGGACGTCGCGCACGGCGCGGTCGTCGAATCGTTCCGCGAGCTCGCGCGGAACCGCCGTGTCGCGGGTGCGATGGTCGACGAGACCACGATGCACAAGCAGGTGCTCGTGCTGCGGCTCATCAGCAAGTACCGCACGCTCGGCCTGTTCCACGCGAACCTCGACCCGCTGGCGCGCCAGGAGCCGGCGTACATCCCCGACCTCGACCTGCGCACCTACGGCTTCACCGAGACGGATCTCGACACGCTGTTCGACGTCGGCTCGTTCAAGGCGGGCCCGGCGCGCATGCGGCTGCGCGACATCATCGCGGCGCTCGAGGAGACGTACACGCGCACTTTCGGCGCGGAGTACATGTACATCTCGGACACGCCGACGAAGCGCTTCGTGCAGGAGCGGCTCGAGCCGATCCGCTCGCGTCCGACGTTCAGTCCCGAGGAGCGGCGACACATTCTCGAGCGGCTGACGGCCGCCGAGACGCTCGAGCGCTATCTGCACACCAAGTACGTCGGGCAGAAGCGCTTTTCCGGCGAAGGCGGCGAGTCGATGATCCCGATGCTCGACCTGCTGATCCAGCGGGCGGGCGCCGCGGGGGTGCAGGAGATCGTTCTCGGCATGGCGCATCGCGGCCGACTGAACGTCCTCGTCAATACGCTCGGCAAGATGCCGAGCGACCTCTTCAGCGAGTTCGAGGGCAAGGTGCCGCAGGATCTGCCGGCGGGCGACGTCAAGTACCACCAGGGTTTCTCGTCCGACGTGTCGACGCCCGGCGGGCCGGTGCACGTGACGCTCGCGTTCAACCCGTCGCACCTCGAGATCGTCAATCCCGTCGTCGAGGGCAGCGTTCGCGCGCGGCAGCATCGCCGCCACGACGCGCGCGGCGACCAGGTGCTGCCGGTGCTCCTGCACGGCGACGCGGCGATCGCGGGGCAGGGCGTCGTGCAGGAGTGCCTGAACATGGCGCAGACGCGCGGCTACTACACCGGCGGCACGATCCACATCGTGATCAACAATCAAATCGGCTTCACGACGTCGGATCCGCGCGACGTCCGCGGCACGCTCTACGCGACCGACGTCGCCAAGATGGTCGAGGCGCCGATCTTCCACGTGAACGGCGACGATCCCGAGGCGTGCCTGCTCGCCACCGAGATCGCGCTCGACTATCGGCAGCGCTTCCACAAGGACGTCTTCGTCGACCTCGTCTGCTTCCGCCGGCTCGGCCACAACGAGGCCGACGAGCCGATGATCACGCAGCCCTTGATGTACAAGAAGATCAACCAGCACCCCGGCACGCGCAAGCTCTACGCGGACCGGCTGATCGCCGAAGGCGCGATCAGCGCCGACGACGCGGAAGCGATGGTCACGACGTACCGCGCGGCGATGGACAAGGGCTACCACACGAACACGACGGTGCTGTCCAACTACAAGCCGCCGTTCATCATCGACTGGTCGCCGTACAAGGGCCGGCAGTGGACCGAGAAGGTCGACACCGCGGTGCCGATGCCAAAGCTGAAGGCGCTCGGCATGAAGGCGACCGACGTGCCCGCGAATTTCAAGCTGCATCCGCGCGTCGAGAAGATCATGGCCGATCGCCGCGCGATGGTCGAAGGCAAGCATCCCATCGACTGGGGGATGGGCGAGATCCTCGCCTACGCGTCGCTCCTCGCCCAGAACTACGGCGTGCGCATCTCCGGCGAAGACGTCGGCCGCGGCACGTTCTCGCACCGCCACGCGGTGCTGCACGACCAGAACCGGGAGAAGTGGGACC
>DASTIY010000208.1:0-10878 GCA_035717085.1 Casimicrobiaceae bacterium
GGACCGGCGGCGCTCGCCGCCGCGCTCACCGGGCGCACGCTCGAGTACGGTTTCCACCTCGACGAGCATCGTCGCGGCACGTTCGCCGTGCGGCTCGATGTCCCGCTCGACGACATCGCCGATTGGGGCGCGATCGGCAAGCTGGTCGGAGAAGCGCATCAGAACTACTACGCGGTCCCGGTGTTCCACGGCTACCGCGGCGTGCCGACGGCCGACGACCTGAAGCACCTCGGCGCGGCACTTGCCAGCTACGGTTCGATGGGCATGTTCCACTTCGTCGGCGTCACGCCGGAGGCGCCGACCCTCGAGGCGGCGCTCGGCGGTCGCCAGCCCGCCGAATCGATCACGATCACGCAGGACGACCTCGATCGGGTGTACGGCGGCTATTCGCTCGGCGACGGCGATGCGCGGCTGGTCGTGTTCAGCGGGCCGCAGCAGTCGCTGCTCGAGGTGCGCCGGCTTGCCGAGCTGTTCGACGGGCGCCGCGTGCACGAAGGCGCGGCGTGCTTTGTCACGACGAGCGATGCGATCCTCGCGCAGGCGCGCAAGGTGGGCTACGCCGACGTGCTCGAGCGGGCGGGCGTGACGGTGCTCGAAGGCGTGTGCTTCTACATCCTCCAGAATCTCTCGCCGATGCGCGCGGCGAACGGCTGGAAGAACATGATCTCGAACTCGGCGAAGATCGTGAACATCATTGGCGCGCACCGCTTCAACACGATCCTGCGCCGCACGCCGGCGTGCGTCGATATCGCGTGCAGCGGAGTGCTGAAATGATGCAGCCGGCCACGCAATGGCGGGCCGACGGCCTGACCGTCGATCGCGCATTCGGTCCTGTGGTCGAGGGCGAGGCGCTGGTGTCCGAGGAAGGCTTTTCGCCGCGGTACGATCTCGATCGCTGGAGCGGCATCATCACGAAAGCGGGCCACAAGCTCGAAGGCCGCAGCATCCAGGACAAGATCTGCTTCTTTCCCACGGCGAAGGGCGGCATTGCCGCGGGGTGGGCGTTCAACGACATCAAGGCGAAGGGCATCGCGCCGAAGGCGTTCGTCTTCGGCATTGCGAATCCGGTGATGGTGCAGGGCGCGATCTTCGCCGGCATCACGATCACCGAGGGATGGGATGTCGAGCCGGCCGCGCTGTTCGCGACCGGCGACATCGTGCGCGTCGATCCGGCGCGGCGCTCGATCACGATCGTGCGTCGCGCCGATGCCAGGGGAGCACGCCGATGAAGCGCAGCAAGGGATCCGAGACGATGCGGGCGGAGGGTGGGCAGGCGAACGGCGCGCCGGCGGGCGGCCGGGAAATCCGCGTCATCGACACCACGCTGCGCGACGCGCACCAGTGCCTGTGGGCGACGCGGATGCGCACCGCCCACATGCTGCCGGTGCTCGACAAGTTCGACCGGGTCGGCTTCGAGTGCGTCGACCTCATGGGCACGATCCAGTTCGACGTCTGCGTGCGCTACCTCAAGGAAAACCCGTGGGAGCGCGTGCGGCTCGTGCACGCCGGTGCGCCGAATACGCGCTTCCGGTCGCTCCTGCGCAGCAAGAACATCGTCTCGTTCGACTTCCTGCCCGACGACATCATCGACCTGTGGGTCGATCGCCTCTATGCCAACGGCTTTCGGGTCATCGGCGCGTTCGATGGGCTGAACGACGTCGACAACATCGTCGGCGGCCTGCGCCGTGCGAAGGCGCTCGGCGCGTACACGTTCGGCGCGCTGTCCTATTGCGAAAGTCCGGTGCACAACGATGCGTTGTTCGTACGCACCGCCAAGGCGTTGATCGAGCGCGCCGACGTCGACTCGATCATGATCAAGGACGCCGGCGGGCTGCTCACCGTCGACCGCATCCGTACGCTCGTGCCGGCGCTGCGCCAGGTGATCGGCAACCGTCCGCTCGAATTGCACAGCCACTGCCTGACCGGCCTCGCGCCGCTCGTGTACCTCGAAGGCGCACGGCTGGGTTGCGACCAGCTGCACCTGTCGATCAAGCCTCTCGCCAACGGTGCTGCCCAGCCGGCGGTGCAGACCGTTGCGCGCAACCTCCGCGAGCAGGGCTATCGCGTCGACCTCGACGACGCGCTGATCGACGAAATCGGCGAGCACTTCCAGCAAATCGCCGAGCGCGAAGGGAAGCCGGTCGGCGTGCCCATCGAATACGACGCGTTCCACTACGAGCACCAGATTCCCGGCGGCATGCTCAGCAACTTCCGCGCGCAACTCGCGGTTGCCGGCCTCTCCGACAAGTTCGACGAATTGCTGCGCGAGTGCGCGCGCGTGCGCCGCGAGCTCGCGTACCCGATCATGATCACGCCGTTCTCGCAGTTCGTCGGTACGCAGGCGGTGCTGAACGTGGTCCACGGCGAGCGCTATCGCATCGTGCCGAACGAGGTGAAGAAGTACGCGCTCGGCTACTACGGCAAGCTGCTCGGACCCGTCGACCCGGACGCGCTCGATCGCATCGTCGAGAACGGATCGAAGGACATCGCGCTCACGCCGCAGCCGCTCGCGCCCGCGGTCGACGCGCTGCGCGCGAAATATCCGAACGCCGACGACGACGAGCGGCTGCTGCGCTTCATGCTGGCCGGTACGCAAGTCGACGAGATGCTCGCCGCGCAGCCGATGGATACCCGCTACAGTGCGAAGTCGCCGATCGTGGATCTCGTCGAACGACTCGTCAAGCGCAGGAAGCCGGGACGCGTCTACATCCGGAAGGGCGACTTCGAGTTCAGTGCGACGTCGACGGCCGGATGACCACGATCTCCACCATCGAAAAGAGCGCCATGAGCGACACCAAGATCACGCCCGCCGATCTCGAGGCGATCCTGAAGCTCGTCGAGTCCGCCGAGCATCTGGGCGACTTCCACCTGAAGTACGGCGATCTCGAGTTGCGCGTGTCGCGCAACCCGCCGCAGGCGCATGCCGGCGTGCAAAACGCGCCCGCGACGCCCGCACCGCAGGCCGCCTCGCCGACGCCGGCCACCCCGCGCTCCGAGGAACAGCCGGCCGCACGCAAGCCGAAGGCCGCACCGGTGCCCGAGGGCATGGCCGCGGTCAAGGCGCCGATGGTCGGCACGTTCTATCGCGCACCGTCGCCGGGTGCCAAGGCGTTCGTCGAGGTCGGCGATCGCGTCGAGCCGGACAGCGTCGTCTGCATCATCGAGGTGATGAAGCTGATGAACACGATTCACGCCGGCGCGCGCGGCGTCGTGCGCGAGATTCGCGTCGAGAACAGCCAGCCCGTGGAATTCGGACAGGTGCTGCTCGTGATCGCACCGGAATGAACAAACGCCGATGGCAACGCCGCGCCCGATTCGACGGCTGCTGATCGCCAACCGCGGCGAGATCGCGTTGCGCATCCTGCGTGCGTGCCGCGAGCTCGGGGTCGAGACGATCGCCGCGCATTCGGAGGCCGACGCCGACTCGCTGCCGGTGCGCCTCGCCGACCGCGCCGTATGCATCGGCCAGGCGCCCTCGGCGCAAAGTTATTTGAACGTCGAAGCGCTCGTCGGCACCGCGGTCGCGTTCGGCGCCGACGCGATTCATCCTGGCTACGGGTTCCTCGCCGAGAAGCCGGCGTTCGCCGAACGCTGCGCGCGCGAGAACGTGATCTTCGTCGGACCGACCGCCGAGATGATCCGGTTGATGGGGGACAAGATCGAGGCGAAGCGTGCCGCGCGCGACGCAGGCGTGCCGACGACGCCCGGCTCGGAAGGCGCGGTGGCGAGCCGCGACGAGATCGTCGACGTCGCGACGCGCATCGGCTTTCCGCTGCTCCTCAAGGCGTCCGCGGGCGGCGGCGGGCGCGGCATGCGCATCGTGCCACGGGCCGAGGACCTCGCGCGGCTCCTCACCGAGGCGATGGCCGAAGCGGAGGCGGCGTTCGGCGACCCGGCCGTGTACGTCGAGCGCTACCTCACGAACGTGCGCCACATCGAAGTCCAGGTGCTGGGCGACGGCGATCGCATCGTCCATTTCGGAGAGCGCGATTGCTCGAGCCAGCGGCGCAACCAGAAGCTCGTCGAGGAAGCGCCGTCGCCGGTGCTCGACCCCGGCACGCGTGCGCGCATCTGCGAGGCCGCGGTCGCCTTGTGCCGCCGCGTCCATTACACGAGCGCAGGCACCGTCGAGTTCATCCTCGACCAGGAGTCGGGCGAGTTCTATTTCATGGAAATGAACACGCGCATTCAGGTCGAGCATCCGGTGACGGAGATGATCACGGGTGTCGATCTCGTCAAGGAGCAGATCCGCATCGCCGCGGGCGAACCGCTCGCGATCCGGCAGGAGGACGTGCGGCTCTCGGGACATGCGATCGAGTGCCGCATCAACGCCGAGGATCACGCGTCCGGCTTCGCGCCGTGCCCCGGCTTCGTTGCACGCGACCAGGCGCCGGGCGGTCCCGGCGTGCGCGTCGACAGCCATCTCGAGTCGGGCTACGAAGTGCCGCCGTTCTACGATTCGCTGCTCGCCAAGGTCATCTGCTGGGGGCGCGATCGCGACGAGGCACTGTCGCGGATGACGCGCGCGCTTGCCGAGATGCAGGTCGAGGGCGTGAAGACGACGGTGCCGTTCCATCTGCAGTTGCTCGCGCACGAGCGTTTCCGCGCGGGCGACGTCAACACGCGCTTCGTGCACGACGTGCTCGGGTTCTGAAAGCGCATTGCACCGCGAGGATTGCGACGTGAAGACGAAAACGATCATCACCTGTGCCGTCACCGGCGGCGCCGACACGCGGCCGAAGCATCCGGGCGTGCCGGTGACGCCCGAGCAGATCGCGAACGCGGTGATCGAGGCGCGCAACGCGGGCGCGACGATCGCGCATATTCACGTGCGCGACCCGAGCACCGGCAAGGCGAGCCAGAACGTCGACTACTATCGCGACGTCGTCGGGCGCGTGCGCGCTTCCGGCTGCGACGTCCTCATCAACCTCACGACCGGCCCCGGCTCGCGCTTCGTGCCGAGCGACGAGAATCCCAAGGTCGGCGGCGCGGGCACGACGATGACGCCGCCGCTCGAGCGCGTGCGCCACGTGCTGGAGTTGCATCCCGACATCTGCAGCCTCGACGTCGGATCGATGAATTTCGGCGAGACCGGCTTCGTCAACACGCCGGCGCATTTGCGCATCATGGCGGAGGCGATCGCGAAGACGAGCGTCAAGCCCGAGCTCGAGGTCTTCGAGCCCGGGCACGTGCTGCTCGCGCGCAAGATGATCGAGGATGGCCACATCGCGCGTCCGCCGCTCTTCCAGATCTGCCTGGGGATCCCGTGGGGCTCGCCGGCGACGACCGAAAGCATGCTGTACATGCGAAGCCTGCTGCCGGAAGGTGCGCTCTGGGCAGGCTTCGGAATATCGCGCATGGAATTTCCGATGGTCGCGCAGGCCGTCGTGCTCGGCGGTCACGTGCGGGTCGGCATGGAAGACAACCTGTACATCGAGCCGGGCGTGCTAACGCCGGGCAACGGTGCGCTGGTCGAGCGCGCCGTGTCGATCGTGCGCCTGCTCGGCGCCGAACCGGCGTCGCCGAACGAGGCGCGCACGATGCTCGGCCTGCAACGCCAGTCCGCGACGGAGGCGATCGCATGACGACGCTGACACTTCCCGCACGCCTGATGGGCGGCGACCGGCTGCGACCGGTCGCGCTCAACATCGTCGCGATCGCCGTGTTCCTCGGCGTGTGGCACGTCGCGTCCGCGCTCGTCGGCTCGCCGTTCTTCCCGTCGCCGCTCGCGATCGTCAAGGCGTTCGTGACGCTCGCGAGCAACGGCGACACCATGGGCAACTCGCTGTGGGCGCATTGCTGGGCGAGCCTCTACCGCGTGCTCGTGGGCTTCGCCGCGGGCGTGGTGCTCGGGGTGCCGCTCGGCCTCGTCATGGGTCTGTGGCCGAAGTTCTATACGGCGACGCGCTCGATCGTCGAGCCGTTCCGCTTCATTCCGCCGATCGCGTGGATTCCGCTCGCGATCATCTTCTTCTCGGGATTGCCGCGCTTCGCGTTCCTGATCTTCATCGGGTCCTTCTTCCCGGTGTTCACCGCGACGCTCGTCGGCGTCGCGCGCGTCGAGCAGATCCACCGCAAGGTCGCGGTCGCCTACGGCGCGAGCCGTGCGTACGTGCTGACGCACATCGTGCTGCCGACCGTGATGCCGGACATCATGGGCGGGATGCGCGTCGCACTCGGCGCCGCGTGGCTTACGATCGTCGCCGCCGAGCTTTCCGGCGGCACGTCGGTCGGCCTCGGCCGCATGATGGTCAACTACGCGGAATTGCTGCAGATACCCGAGATCGTCGTGGGGATGGTGCTGATCGGTGCGCTCGGCTTCGTGATGAACGAGATCCTGCTCGCGTTCGAGCGGCGCATGTTCCGCTGGCGCTGGCAGGTGACGCTATGAGCGGTACCGCCGCCACGAGGCGGCTGCACGCCGTCGAAAGGTCGCCCATGCAAGACGCCGTCAAGGTGCGCGCCAACATCACGCACCGCTACGGAGATCTCCTGGTGCACGACGGGCTTGCGCTCGACATTCGCGAGAACGAGTTCCTGTGCATCTGCGGCCCGAGCGGCTGTGGCAAGACGACACTGCTCGACATCTTCGCCGGGATCATGAAGCCGTCGCAGGGCCAAGTGACGATCGACGGCGACGAGGTCGATCCCAAGCGGCACAACATCTCGTTCGTGTTCCAGGAGCCTTCGACGTTGCCGTGGCTCAGCGTGCGCGACAACATCGGTACGGGCCTTCGCATCAAGAAGGTGCCGAAGCGCGACATCGAGCGCAAGGTCGACGACATCATCGGCGTCGTGGGGCTGCGCGGCTTCGAGGCCTACTACCCGCATCAGATCTCCGGCGGCATGAAGCAGCGCGTGGCGATCGCGCGCGCGTTCGCCACCGACGCCGACCTGATCCTGATGGACGAGCCGTTCGTGAGCCTCGACCAGCCGACGCGCGAGAAGATGCAGCGCGAGGTGCTCGGCATCTGGGAGCACCTGCGGCGCACGATCGTGTTCGTCACGCACAATCTCGAGGAAGCCGTTTTCCTCGGCGACCGCGTGATCATGCTGTCCGCGAAGCCGGCGCGCATCGTCGCCGACATTCCGGTGGATTTGCCGCGCCCGCGCAATCCGGTCAGCGCGGGCTTCACCCAACTGCGCGCGCGCTGCGCCGATCTGCTGCATGAAATGCATGCGGAGAAGGACGAGCGCGAGGCGACGCAGGACCATTGAGCCTTAGCGATCGCGAGTGCCGCGCAGCGAAGAACAGGCACGGCGATCGCACAAACCATCATCGAGCGAGGAGGAACGACATGAAGACGTTCGGAAGACTCTGGAAGATCGCCGCGGTCGGCGCGGCGTGGGCGATCGTCGGCGCATCGGCAGCGTTCGCGCAGGGGACGATCACCGTCCGCCTGGCCGATCAGCCGGGTGCCGAGGTGGACTACGGCGCGGTGTGGGTGGCGGAAGGGCTCGGCTACTACGAGAAGGAAGGGATCAGGATCGATCGCAAGACGTATGCGAACGGGCCGGCGGCGCTGCTCGACATGCCGAGCGGCTCGGTCGACGCGGTGATGGCGGCGATCGCGCCGTTCATGCAGTTCGTCGCGCGCGGCGGCGACCTCAGGATGGTGATGTCGCTGACCAAGGGCAACGCGGCGCTGGTGGGACTGAAGAAGTACACGTCGTACAAAGAGCTCGACGGCAAGAAGGTCGGCACGCCGGGCATCGGCACGATCCACGACGCGATCCTCGGTTACGCCGAGCAGACGCAAGGCTTCAAGGTGCAGCGCGTGTTCGGCAAGATCACCGACATCTCGGTGATGATCGACAAGGGCGAGGTCGAGGCCTTCATCGGCTGGGAGCCGGCGTCGGCGCTGGCGATAGCGCAGAGCGACAAGATCCATTACATCCAGCAGCTGCCGCCGATCAAGAACGCGGAGAGCCTCGAGCTCGCGTTCAGCCCGAAGTTCCTGAAGGAGCATCCCGACGTCGTCGTGAAGTTCGTGCGCGCGACGCTGCGCGGTATCGACTACATCAAGACGCAACCGAAGGAGAAGGTCGCCGAGATCCTCGCGAAGAAGATGAACGACTATCCGAAGGCGGTGCCGGTGGTGCTGAACGCCATGGGCTCCGTCGACCTGACCGAGCCGAAGATCGACATGCCGTCGACGCGGATCATCCTGCAGACGATCGCGAAGCAGGGCAAGATTCCGGCCGATCTCGTGAAGGACGTCGACGGCTGGGTCGGCAAGTACGTCGATTATTCGTACCTGGAGAAGGCGCAGGCGTCGCTCAAGTAGCATCGCAGCGAATGCGCCGATCATCGAACGAGGGAGAACCGTGAACGACGTTGCAGGCGGAGTTCGATCGCCGATCGTGTGGGCGGTGTGGGACGAGCGGCGATGGTCGCAGTTCGCGTTGGCGGCGCTTGGCGTCTGCCTGCTCGCGTTGTCCGCGAAGACGCAGGTGCCCGCATGGCCGGTGCCGATGACGATGCAGACCTACGTCGTGCTCGTCATCGGCATGGCGTACGGCACGCGTCTCGCGGTGACGACCGTGCTCGCGTATCTCGTGGCGGGCGCGCTCGGCTTGCCGGTCTTCGCCGGTACGCCGGAGAAGGGCATCGGCCTCGCGTACATGGCGGGGCCGACCGGCGGTTATCTCGTCGGCTTCGTGGTCGCCGCGTGGCTGTGTGGCGTGCTCGCGGCGCGCGGGTGGGATCGCGGGTTCGCGCGCAGCCTCGTCGCCATGACGGCCGCGCACGCGGTCATCTTCGCGTTCGGCGTGCTATGGCTCGCGATGCTGACCGGCGTTCCGCGCGCGATCGCGCTCGGACTCACGCCGTTCATCGCGGCGACGGTCGTGAAGACCGTGCTGGCAGGGATGACGCTGCCGCTCGCGTGGCGAGCCGTGCGGCGCGATCAAGGCCGACGGCACTTGGCTTGACGCGCGCTCGGGCGGCAGCCAACAATGGGATCCTTTTGCCTCGCGAAACGACGACATGTCGCTCACCACGTCTGCTGCCCGGCGCGATCTCGCCTTCCATCTGCATCCGTCGACGAACCTGCGGCAGGTGCAGACCGACGGCCCGCTCGTCATCACGCGCGGTGAGGGCGTCTACGTCTACGACGACGAGGGACGACGCTATCTCGAGGGAATGTCGGGGCTTTGGTGCGCGTCGCTCGGATTTTCCGAGCGAAGGCTCGCCGAGGCGGCGTACCGGCAGATGCTCGAGTTGCCGTTCTATCACAGCTTCGCGGGCAAGGTGCCC
Source organism: Casimicrobiaceae bacterium (assembly GCA_035717085.1). Lineage (GTDB taxonomy): Bacteria > Pseudomonadota > Gammaproteobacteria > Burkholderiales > Casimicrobiaceae > VBCG01. The sequence goes on from DASTIY010000208.1 coordinate 9,260, forward strand.
GCGGTCTCCGCGGAGCTTGCCGAGCGGCTGATCGGCATCGCACCCGCGGGCATGGGCCGGGTGCTGTTCGCGAACTCGGGTTCGGAAGCGAACGACACCGCGATCAAGCTCGCCTGGTACGTCAACAACGCGCTCGGCCGGCCGAAGAAGAAAAAGATCATCGCGCGCCGACGCGCGTACCACGGCGTGACGATCGCCTCGGGGAGCCTCACCGGCCTCGCGTTCGCGCACACCGATTTCGACCTGCCGATCGATCGCATCCTGCACACCGACGCGGCGGATTACTACCGCGGCGCGCAAGCCGGAGAATCCGAGGAAGCATTCGCCGCGCGCCTCGCCGATAGCCTGGAGCAACTGATCCTGCGCGAAGGCCCGGATACGGTCGCCGCGTTCTTCGCGGAACCCGTGATGGGCGCGGGCGGTGTGCTCGTCCCGCCGGCGACCTATTTCGATCGCATCCAGCCGATCCTTCGCAAGTACGACATCCTGTTCGTCGCCGACGAAGTCATTTGCGGCTTCGGCCGCACCGGCCGGATGTTCGGCACGCAGACGTTCGACCTGAAGCCGGACATCATCACCGTCGCCAAGGCGCTTTCCGCCGGGTACATGCCGATCTCGGCGAACCTCGTGTCGAACGCGTTGTACGACGTGCTGCTCGCGCAAAGCGACAAGCTCGGGATCTTCGGCCACGGTTATACGTATTCGTCGCACCCGGTGCCCGCGGCGGTCGCGCTGGAAACGCTGAAGATCTACGAGGAGCGCGACATCCTCACGCACGTTCGCCGCGTGGGCGCGTACCTGCAGGCGGGATTGCGCAGCCATGCCGATCATCCGCTGATCGGCGACGCGCGCGGCGTCGGCCTGATCGGTGCGCTCGAGATCGTTTCCGACAAGAACACCCGGGCAAGCTTCGATCCGAAGGCCGGCGTCGGCGCGTTTCTCGTGCGTCGCGCGCAGCACCATGGCGTCATCCTGCGCAACATGCCGGGCGACATCGTCGCCTTCTGCCCGCCGCTGATCGTGACCGAGGGCGAGATCGACGAGATGTTCGCGGGGTTTGGCAAGGCGCTCGACGACACCTCGAACATGCTCCGCGAAAAGGGACTCGTGTAGCGATCTCCCTGCGCGGGCCGGACTTTCGCAAACGTCGCGCGCGCCATGACTGATCCGATCGTGCGCTTCGTCGGGATCGGCAAGACGTACGACGGCCTCTCGCGCGTCGTCGACCAGCTCGACCTCGATGTCGAGCGCGGCGAGTTCCTGACGCTGCTCGGTCCCTCGGGCTCCGGCAAGACGACGACCTTGATGATGCTGGCGGGCTTCGAGGCGCCGACGGAGGGCGAGATCCTGCTCGAGAACAAGCCGCTGTCGAGGCTGCCGCCGTATCGCCGCGCCATCGGCATGGTCTTCCAGAACTACGCGTTGTTCCCGCACATGACGGTGGCGGAGAACATCGCCTTTCCGCTGTCGGTACGCGGCATGCGTGGCGACGAGATCGCGCGGCGCGTCGCGCGGGCACTCGACATGGTGCAGTTGCCCGATCTGCGCTCGCGGCGCCCGGCGCAGCTGTCGGGCGGTCAGCAACAGCGTGTGGCGGTGGCGCGCGCGCTGGTGTTCGA
>DASTIY010000209.1:0-3254 GCA_035717085.1 Casimicrobiaceae bacterium
CGACAGCGGAGCATCGCGCTCCTATCGTGTGGATAGGATGATCGGTGCACGGGCCTCGCACCGATCGTTCATCCCGAAGTTCGTGATTGAGCTTTCCGAAAGCGGCCCGATTGCGGCGCCGACCCTTGAAAAGACTACCTCTGCGATCGGAGGCCGACCCGCCGCGCCCAGACGCGCGTCATCGCGACGATCGAGATCAGTTCGAAGCGGACCGATCTACGTCTTTCGCTGTCCGGTCTGTGACAAGACGTTCCGGCGATCGTCATACGATGCAGCGCTGAACCCGCATAAGAACAAGGATGGATGGCCGTGCTACGGCCGAGTTGGGCACCACGAGAGAACCGATTACTAGCAACTCTGGTCTATGTTGGCCAATCGCATGGCGAACGCATGGATCACAGCGCTGCTCTGGTTCTCGGCCGTCGGCTGCGGCGTGATGGCCGGGGTGTATTTCGCGTTCTCGGGCTTCATCATGACGGCGCTCGCGCGCATCGAAGCGCCGAGCGGCGTCGCGGCCATGAGCTCGATCAACGTCGTGATCTCGCGCTCGCTGTTCTTGCCGCTGTTCTTCGCCACGGCGATCGCCGCGTTGGTCCGTTTTGTGGTCGGTTTGCTTCGTTGGGGATCGCCGGGCGCGCGGGCGTTAGTCGTCGGCGGCGCGCTGTACGTGGTCGGCATGTTCGCCGTGACGATGACACGCAACGTGCCGCTCAACAACGCGCTGCAAGCCGCCGCTTCGTCGAGCGCGGGCGCGGCCGAGGTGTGGGCGCGCTATCTGCGCGAGTGGACGCTGTGGAACCACGTCCGGACGGTGGCGTCGACGGCGGCGTGCGCGTTGTTCATCGCCGCGCGGTGAGTAGGATCGCATGACCTGAGATTCGGGGGGGTGCCCAAGGTGACACCGCTTTCGCGAGCTGCATGCCGCAGCGCAGCGCTTTTCTTGGCAAGAATCGCCACATTCATGTCTTCAGCGCCGTCGGGATCAGGCGCTACCGTGCGCGAACCCTGCCCGAAACGACCAAGGCGTATGCTCCAGGCCGCCATCGCGTATGCAGCGGACACGATCGCCCAGCAAAAGCAGCCGGACGACAACATCGCGCCGCGGCCCCCGCAGCAGCCACAAACCGCACTTTTCAAAGGGCCTCATGAAAGCACGGGCCACCGACTTGCTGCCGAGCTAATCGAGATCTCACGGTTCATCTTGTGGAGGCGTTCACTGAACGTGAACAGAGGAGAATATTGAACGCGCCCGGGCTCATCGTTCATAATTCCCGCGCGTTCACATCGCGTGAACCAGGGACAGCAATGAACGCTACGCGTGAAACCGCCATTCTCGACCGCGCCGCCGACGCCCTGCGGGCGCACGGGCTGACCGTCAAGATCCAGCCCGCCCCGGCGAAAGCTCGCCGCAGGGCCGACGCATGGCTGCGCGCCGGAAAGGGACGAGGCCACGTCGATTACGTCGTCGAGATCAAGCGACGCGTGGCGCCGGCCATCCTGGGAGCGATCGTTGCTCAGTTGCGGCACGCCGTCGACGGCGAGACGCGCATACCCCTTCTCGTCACGGATCACGTGACCCCGCCGATGGCGGAGCGGCTACGCCTCCAGAAACAACAGTTCGTCGACGCGGCGGGCAATGCCTATCTCGAAGGGCCCGAGCTCTTCGTATACGTCGTCGGTCGCCGGCCCCTCGAAGCGCACGCGGCAGCGCGAACGAACAGGGCGTTTGCGACAGCGGGCCTCAAGCTCTTGTTCGCGCTGATGTGCGACCCCGCGCTCGAGGACGCGGCGTATCGGACGCTTGCCACGGCAGCCGGCGTAGCCCTAGGCGCCGTGCCGCGCGTGCTCGCCGACCTTCGCGAGTTGGGATTGCTCGTCATGAACGGTGACCGGCGCCGCCTCTTCGCGACGAAGCGCTTGCTCGACGAATGGGCGCTCATGTACGCACGGCGATTACGCGCCAAAACGCTCGCCGCCACGTACGTCGCAGGCGGTTTCGACACGTGGCGAGAGTGGCCCCAGGATCCGCGAGAATTCCGCTGGGGTGGAGAACCCGCGGCTCACCTCCTGGTCCGGCATCTCAAGCCTGGCGTGCTCACCGTATACGCCGACAAGGTGCCGCCGCGACTGGTCGTCGAACAGCGGCTCGTGCACGCCGGCCCCCTAGATCGTCACCACTTGCTCGAGTTGCGAAAGCCCTTCTGGGGCCGGACGCTTCGCATCGAAGACGCCAGGACGGTCCCGGCAGTGCTCGTGTACGCAGATCTCTTGGCAACCGGCGATGCCCGCTGCATGGAAGCGGCACACCTTGTCTATGAACGCAGCCTTGCTCGATTTTTCCCGGCGGCCTGAGCTTAGCCTGCACGCGGACGTCCTCGCGGACGTCCAGCGTGTCGCCACGCCGTTGCGGATTCCAGTCATGATCGCCGGCGCGTTCGCCCGCGACCTGAATATCTTCTACGCCCATGGACTCGACACTCACCGCGAGTCCGAGGACGTCGATTTGGGCGTCGCGGTGGCCGATTGGGACACCTTCTCCACGCTCATGTCGCAGCTCGCCCAAGGTGGAAGATTTCGCCCCGTCCCAAATCACGCTCACCGCCTGAGGCACGAATCGACCGATCTGCCGGCCGACCTCATACCTTTCGCCGGAGTCGAGTCTCCGGATCGCCGAATCGCGTGGCCACCCGCTGGCGAGGTCGTGATGGATGTGTTTGGTTTTCGCGAAGCGCTGGCGGCGTCGATCCTTGCGCGCCTGCCGGGAGGAATCGAGATCCCGGTCGTCTCGCTTCAAGGACTCGCTTTGCTCAAGGTGACCGCGTGGCATGCGCGACATGTGCGAGCGCCGCTGAAAGACGCGCACGACTTGATGCTGATCGCATCGAACTATTTGGCTCTCGGGGGCGAACATCGCCTTTGGAATGAGTTCGCGCATTGGACCGAAGAGCGCGGCTTCGACTTCGAGCAGAGCGGCGCGCGTATGCTTGGCAACGACATTCGCGCGCTCCTTGATAAAACTGGCGTCAACCGCGTAAGCACCATTCTCGAAGAGCAGCTGTCCGGCCGGAGACAGGGAGAGCTAGCCACCGAAATGAACCGCCGAGATCCAGACAAGGCAACGCGCCTTCTGCGTGCGCTTCATCGAGGACTTACCCCGGAGTAGTGTCATCCTGAGATCATGCGGGGCTTCGCAGCGACGGCAACCCATCAGTGCGCCTCCCGAGAGCCTCCTCAAGCGTGTTCGCACGCAGCAA
>DASTIY010000210.1:0-4646 GCA_035717085.1 Casimicrobiaceae bacterium
CGCTGCGGTGCGCCGCGCGGCGAGCTCGCGGCGCCGCGATCGCGCTCGATGACGCTGTTCATCGTCGCGGCCTACCTGACGTTCGACAGGCCCCAGACGTACGCGGCGAGCAACTGGATCTTGCCGGCGTCGAGCCGATCCTTGTGCGCGGGCATGCGCGTGACGGCCGACGCCTCCCCGCGCCCGCTGCGGATCGTTTCCATGATCGTCGCCTCGGTGCTGCCGTAGAGCCACGTCGTGTCGGTGAGATTCGGTGCGCCGACGTCCTGGTTGCCCTTCGCGTCCACGCCATGGCACGCCGCGCAGGTCTGCGCGAAGAGGCGCTTGCCGACCTGCGCGCGCACGCCGTCGGCCGGCAAACCGGAGAGGCTGCGCACGTACGCGGCGACATCGCGCACGCCCTCGTCGCCGAGCGCGGCGCCGAACGCCGGCATGATGCCGTTGCGGCCGTTGACGATGCTTTCGCGGATCCGCTCCGGCGTTCCGCCATAGAGCCAGTCGTTGTCGCGCAGGTTCGGAAAGCCCTTGCTGCCGCCCGCGTCGGATCCGTGGCACTGCGCACAGTCGTTGAGGAAGAGCCGCTCGCCCATCGCGCGCGCCTCGGGGTCGCGTGCGACGTCCTTCAGGTCCATCGCGAGATAGCGCGCATAACGTGGTGCGAGCCTGGCGTCGAAACGGCGGACCTCGCCGACGTACGCGTTCTGCGACGTCCAGCCGAGGATGCCCGGCAGCTTGCCGAGCCCCGGATACAGGACGAGGTACGCGAACGCGAACACGATCGTTGCGTAGAAGAGCCACATCCACCAGCGCGGCAGCGGATGGTTGAGCTCGGCGAGATCCTCGTCCCACACGTGCCCCGTCGTTTCGACGCGTTCGCCGGCCTTGCGCGTGACACGCATGCGCCCCATGCCGTACAGCAACGCAGCGCACGCGGCGATCGACACGAGCGTGACGATCGCGACGTAGAGCGCCCAGCCGTTGGAGACGAAATCGCTCATTTGGCTTCCCTCCGCGCTCCGCGCTTCGGGGCCAATTCGCGCTTGGGGCGGCCCTGCGGGCTCATCGATCTTCCCCGGCGTGGTCGCGCGCACCGAGATCGTCGGGCAATGCGAACGGCGCGTTCGCCGCGCGTGCGAATGCCTCGCGCCGGCGCGCGCTGCACGCCCACGCCACGATGCCGACGAAGAGCGCGAACGAGAGGATCGTGATGACGGAGGACAACAGCGCGTAGAGTTCCATCGCTTATTTCACGTTGCGAAGCGCGAGCCCGAGATGCTGCAGATACGCGATCACCGCGTCCTCCTCGGTCTTGCCTTTCAGTTGCTCGGGCGCCTTGGCGATGTCGTCGTCGGTGTAGGGAACGCCGACGCGACGCAGCGCGCGCATGTTCGACTGGATCGCGTTCGGCGTGAGCGCCGACTTCGCGAGCCAGGGATAGCCGGGCATGTTCGACTCGGGCACGACGTCGCGCGGATTGGCGAGGTGCACGCGATGCCAATCGTCCGAATAGCGCGCGCCGACGCGCGCGAGGTCGGGTCCGGTGCGCTTGCTGCCCCACAGGAACGGATGGTCGTAGACCGATTCCCCGGCGACCGAATAGTGTCCGTAGCGCTCGGTCTCCGCGCGGAACGGCCGGATCATCTGCGAATGGCAATTGTTGCAGCCCTCGCGGACGTAGATGTCGCGGCCGGCGAGCTCGAGCGCCGGATACGGCTTGACTCCCGCGACCGGCTCGGTCGTCGATTTCTGGAAGTACAGCGGGACGATCTCGACGAGACCGCCGACGGCGACGACCAGGATCGTCAGCACGACGAGCCAGCCGACGTTCTTCTCGATCAGTTCGTGGGTGAATTTCATGTGCACGAATTTCTCAAGCAGCCGGTAGCGCGCCGGCGAGCGACGGGATGCGCGCTACGGCGGGCTTGCCGATGGCGACGGTACGGAAGACGTTCCATGCCATCACCAGCATGCCGGCGAGGAAGAGCAGGCCGCCCACCAGCCGAATCGCGTAGAACGGATACGTGGCCTTGACGCCCTCGACGAACGCGTAGGTCAGCGTGCCGTCGGCATTGGTCGCGCGCCACATGAGCCCCTGCATCACGCCGGCGATCCACATCGACGCGATGTAGAGCACGACGCCGACCGTCGCGATCCAGAAGTGCACCGTGATGAGGCGCACCGACCACATCTCGGCGCGACCGAACAGGCGCGGAACCAGGTAGTAGAGGCTGCCGATCGTGATGAACGCGACCCAGCCGAGCGCGCCCGAATGCACGTGGCCGATCGTCCAGTCGGTGTAGTGCGACAGCGCGTTGACCGTCTTGATCGACATCATCGGTCCCTCGAAGGTCGACATGCCGTAGAACGACAGCGAGACGATGAGGAACTTGAGGATCGGGTCGTCGCGCAATTTGTGCCATGCGCCCGACATCGTCATCATGCCGTTGATCATGCCGCCCCACGACGGCGCGAGCAGGATCAGCGAGAACAGCATGCCGATCGACTGCGTCCAGTCGGGCAGCGCCGTGTAGTGCAGGTGATGCGGCCCCGCCCACATGTACGTGAAGATCAGCGCCCAGAAGTGGACGATCGACAGCCGGTACGAGTAAACCGGCCGGCCCGCCTGCTTCGGCACGAAGTAGTACATCATCCCGAGGAAGCCCGCGGTCAGGAAGAAGCCGACCGCGTTGTGCCCGTACCACCACTGCACCATCGCGTCCTGCACGCCCGCATAGGCCGAGTACGACTTCATCGGCCAGAACGAGACGGGCATCTCCGCGCTGTTGACGACGTGCAGCAGTGCGATCGTCAGGATGAATGCGCCGTAGAACCAGTTGGCGACGTAGATGTGCGGCGTGCGCCGCCTGGCGATCGTCCCGAAGAAGACGATCGCGTAGGCGACCCACACGAGCGTGATCAGGACGTCGATCGGCCATTCGAGCTCCGCGTATTCCTTGCTCGTCGTGTAGCCGAGCGGCAGCGTGATCGCCGCGAGCACGATGACCGCCGTCCATCCCCAGAACGTGAAGCCCACGAGGGGACCGCCGAACAGGCGCGCCTGGCACGTGCGCTGGACGACGTAGTACGACGTGCCGATCAATCCGGAGCCGCCGAACGCGAAGATCACCGCGTTCGTATGCAGCGGCCGCAGACGTCCGTACGACAGCCACGGAATGCCGTAGGTGAGATCCGGCCACAGCAACTGCGCGGCGATGACGACGCCGACGAGCATGCCGACGACGCCCCAGACCACGGTCATGATCGCGAACTGGCGCACGACGGTGTAGTTGAACGTCGCGTCGTCGGCGTCGCGCATGGAAAGCGTCGTCTGCATTGCGGGAGAAAGTGCGGATGGAGGACGGCCGATGTTATCGGCACGGCCGTTGCGACGGCTTGACGCAAGTCAATGCACGCGGTCGTCGTCGTCGAGGATGCGGTGCGCAGGTCCTTCGAGATCGTCGAACTGGCCGCTCGCGCTCGCCCACCAGAAGCACGCGCCGATCACGATCGCGAGGGCGACCGACAGCGGGATCAGCATGTAGAGGATGTCCATCGCCGCGAAGCGTCCGTGTCAAGCTCGCGCGTCGCGCAGGCGCCACGCGTTCAACACGACGGCGAGCGACGACGCGGACATGCCGGCGGCTGCGGCGAGCGGCGTCAGCCAGCCGATGGCGGCAAGCGGTATGGCGACCGCGTTGTAGACGAGCGCCCACGCGAGGTTCTCGCGCACGATGCGAAACGTGCGCCGCGCGGTTGCAATGGCGCGGCCGATGCGCGCAGCCTCGCTGCCCGGCACGACGACGTCGGCCGTCCATTGCGCGAGCGTCGCCGCATTGCCGAACGCGATCGACACGTCGGCGCGCGCGAGCCCGGGTGCGTCGTTGACGCCGTCGCCGACCATCGCGACGACTTCACCGCGCGCCTGCAGCGCGGCGATGAGCGCCTGCTTGTCCGCAGGCGATGCGGCGCCGCGATGCGCGGCGATGCCGACCTTGACCGCAATGTCCGCGACCGTCGCGGGATCGTCGCCCGAGACGATCGACGAACCGATGCCCGCGTCCCGCAGCGACGCGATCAGCGCAGGCATGTCCGCGCGCACGTCGTCGCCGAAGCGAAACGTCGCGAGCACGCGCGTCGTATCGGCGAGCGCGACGACGATCTCGCCGGCACCGCGCGCACAGCACTCGGGCGCGAACGCAACCGGAGACGCCCATGCGGGACGCCCGAGGCGATAGCGTTCGCTGCCGATCGTGCCCTCGACCCCGCAGCCCGGGATCGCGACGACGTCGTGCGCGACGACGCGCTCCGCCGACGTCTGGCCGGCGAGCGCACGCGCGATCGGATGTGTCGAGCCCTGCTCGAGTGCAATCGCGCACGCGAGTCGGCGCGCCTGGTCACCGGCAAAGGCTTCGATGCGAACGAGCTTCAACTCGCCGGTGGTGATCGTGCCCGTCTTGTCGAAGACGACATGCGTCACGCGCGCCAACGTTTCGAGCGCTTTCGGCCGCACGCACAGCACGCGAAGCCTGGCGAGCGCGCCGGCCGCCGCGGCAAGCGCGGCCGGCGTCGCGAGCGACAGCGCGCAGGGGCATGACACGACGAGCACGGCGATCGCGACGGGCAGCGCGCGCACCGGGTCGATGAAC
>DASTIY010000211.1:0-36325 GCA_035717085.1 Casimicrobiaceae bacterium
GGCGAGCAGGCCGCGCCGAATGATCGTGTCGTGCATGGGTGTCGTTCCCTCAGCGCTTGATCGCGGGGCCGTCGTACTCGGCGCCGTTGGCGCGGCCGGCGAGATACGTGGTGAGCGCGATCGACGCGTCCGACGCGAAGACGAGCTCCGGAAAGCGCTGCTGGCGGAAGCAGTCGTTGAGCCGCCACTGGAAGCTGCGTAGCTCGCCCTGCGACACGCGATACGCGGGCCACGTCGTGTACGCCTTCTGCGCGCCTTCGATCGTGGTGAGATTCGGCAAGTCCTGCAGGCGAATGCGCTTGCCGTCGTCGCCGTGGCAGGTCGCGCACGCAAAATCGTGCGTGCCGCCGCGATAAAAGAACATCTTCTCGCCCAGCGCGTACATGTCGTGCACGTGCGGCTCGTCGATCGGCACGCTCATCTTCACGCCGTGCGACTGCGCCGCAACGTACGCGACGAGCGCCTCGAGGTCCGAGCGCTTGGCGCTGCCGTTGCCGAACACGTTCTTCGTCGCGTCGGCCGCCGCCATGCCCTGCTGGTTCTCCATGCACCAGACGAGGCGCGTCTCGAGGTCCATGACGCGTTTCGCGTCGGGGAAATAGCGCGGCAGCTGCGCGTACGCGCCCTTCACCACGCCCGGGCCGAGGCCGAGATCGCAGGCGGTGAAGGCGACCTTTTTCGGCCCCCGCGGTGCCTTCCACATCTCCCCGCCGCGCGCTTCCCACAACTCCGCGGGGTTGCCGTCCTGCAGCGCCTCGCGGTACTTCTCGATCTCGTCGGCCGTCGACTGCGCGAGCGCGCCGGAGCCGATGCCGATGACGGCGCACGCCGTCGCGAAGGCGACGACGACGCGCCGGATGATGCTTTGCATGACCCTTCTCCAGAAGTCGTCGCCGGCGAGCGCGACGCGTACCGCTTCACGCGATCGTCGCTTCGTCGGTTCGCGTGTCGTTATGGTTGTCGACCCAGGTGATCGTCACCTTGTCGCCCTTCGCGCCGCCCTTGAACTTGAACGAGAGGAACGGATTCTTCGCGACCGCCGGCCCCCATTGCGCCGCGAGCACGACCTTGTCGTTGTGCACGACTTTCACGTTCTGGATGAACCACGCCGGGATCGTCTGGCCCTGCGCGTCCTTGCGCTGCCCGGTTTCCATTTCGTGGCTCATCAACACCTTGACTTCGGTCGCGTCGCCGACGACGTGCGTCCGGATCTTCATCGGATCGGCCATGCTGGCTCCTTTCGCGCTTCGTGAGATACGTCAGCCGCCGCAGCCGCCGAGCGTCACCTTGATTTCCTTCGAGTTGACGTAGTACTTGCGGTCGGCCTTGACGAGCGCGAAGACGTTCGACGTCTGGCCCATCTTGATGCGCGTCGACAGCGACGCGTCGGTCCCCGCCGGGACGTCGAACACCGCGGCCAGCATGTTCGGGTTCTTCTCGACCAGGATCGCGATCGCTTCGGTCTTCGGGACGTTGCTCGTGATGCCGATCGGCACCACCGCGCCGTTTTCCGCGATGTCGGGCGTCGAAAAGAACACGATGTCCTTCGACGGAACCGGCGGCGAGCCGCCCAGCGCCTTCATCGTCTCGTCGAGCGAGTGCGTCTCGAACGCACCCTTGTTCCAGGTTTCCGCGGCGGAGGCGCTGCCCGGCAGCCAGCCCGCCGCCGCGACGAGCGTCAGCAGCGAGAGGGTGCCACCGCGTCGCAGCGCGTCCCTGCGTTCGTGATCCATTGCGACCTTCCTCCGAAAGAATGCGGCCATTGAAACGATTCTCCCGACGCACACCGTTCATCGTTCACGGTTTCGCAGCCGGGGAACCGGACATGATAGCGCCGTGCGGCGTCCGGGAAGGATCGACGCACAAACGGACCTCTGGAACGGAATCGGGGTCGGAGGTGCATTTCGACCAGGCGAAACGCACCTGCGACCCCGATATTTCGGGTCAGCCGGTTTTGTTCTTCAGTGAACGGTGGCGCTGGTGAGGAAGCGGACGAGATGGCCGTCGCTCAGACGGTAGAAGCCATCCGCCACGTGCTCGGCATCCTCGAAGTCGGCCTGCGTGAACTCGAGCTCCGTTTCCCCATGGCGCGCCTCGAGCACGACGTCGTCGGCGACCGTGTACTCGTCGGGAATGCGGACGTACGCGGTTTCGAAGACGATGCCGTCGATCACCACGAAGTCGGCGTCGTGCATCGTATCGGACAGTTTGGGCGTCATGAAGTCGTCACCTTCGTTGCGCGGGCCACCGACATGGCGTCCCTGGTCTTCGCATGTGCGGCCCCGAAGGCGTGGCTTCAAGCTCGCTCGACGACGCTTCCGAAACGGCTCTCGCGATGACGGATTCATGATGCCGAGCGTGACCCCGGATGTCGAGGCAACGATCGCGGTGAATTGCGTCGGCTTTAGGCCTACGCGCCGAAACAGCTGAGATCGCGTGGAAAGCAGGTCGACGAAGCCGCGTCGACCGGGGTCCGACGTCACGCGACGATGTCGCGCACGAAGTTCGGCAGCGCGAGCGCCGCGCGATACGTCTCGCCGTTGATGTATTGCAACCGCGCGAGGCCGCGCTCGGCGATGCGCGCGTCGATCGCATCGGCCGACTGCGCGCGCGGATCGAGCGTTTGCGAGCAGCACGCCATCATCCAAAGACCGCCGTAAAGCGGGACCGACGTGAGGTAGGGCGTCACGCGCGCGAAGACCTCGCGCAGATCGCCGAGCGTCGCGCGAATGCGGTCGGCGTGCGCGACGGGACTCGCGATGTGCATCGTCATCGCACCCTGCCGCGTCAAATGTGCCGCGCACGCGGCGTAGAAATCCGGCGTGTAGAGCGCCGTCGACGGACCGCCGGGATCGGTGAGGTCGAGCACGATCAGGTCGTACGTCGACGTCGACTGCCGCACGAACGCAAAACCGTCTTCCACGCGCACCTTGACGCGCGGGTCGTCGAGCGCACCGTGATGCACGCTCGCGAAGTGTCGCCGCGACAGGTCGAGCACCGTCGCGTCGATCTCGGCGAGCGTCACGCGTTGCATGGTCGGATACTTCAGCAACTCCTCGGCCGAGCCGCCGTCACCGCCACCCACGACGAGCGCGTTCGCCGGCGCGGGATGCGCGAGCGCCGCGATGTGGATCAGGTTCTCGTGGTAGTAGAACTCGTCCTTCTCCGACGTCATGAAATGGCCGTCGAGGCGGAACAGCTTGCCGAACGCGTCGCTGTCGTGCACCTCGACGTCCTGATACGCGGAGCGGAATGCCTCGAGGCGCGCCTTCGAGTGGACGAAGACGCCCCACGCGTCGGTCATGTACTCGGTGAGAACGCCGGGCGAAAGATCACCCGACCGCGACGCGTCGTTGCTCATCTTCGATCAATTCGAGGCTGCCGCGGCGGATCGCCTGCACGCGCCTGCGCGCAGGGGCGAGCGCCTTCTCGAGCGCGTCGAACACGCGCTTCGCCTTGTCGGTGTTGTCCGTCGTGTAGTTGCAGACGTAGACGTCGAGCGTGACGAACCCCGACTCGGGCCACGTGTGGATCGCGAGGTGCGACTCGGCGAGCAGCACGGTCCCGGTGACGCCCTGCGGCTGGAACTGGTGAAACCGGTCGCCCACGATCGTGAGCCCCGCGTCCTCGACGACGCGCCGACACAGCGTGCGCAGCGCGTCGGCCTGCGTCAGCTGTTCGTTGGCCGGGCATCCGTACCACTCCCCCAGCAGATGAATACCGTACATGGCGTTTACCCTCCACGCGCGGGCGTCTTCCGGAGACCGGAGCAACCGTTGCCAAAGTATGTTGTCGAGCAATGACGGCCGGGACTTCAGGAAAGCCCCGGCCGTCGAGAGATATCGATACAGCTCCCGCGCGGCGCGCGCGAAAATCGAAACGGTAAATTATGGCACAATAATGGTGCTTCCGCGAGCAGATTCAATGCTTTCGCCGCGTTTTCCCCCTGCGGCGCCGCTGCAATTCCCGCCGTTTCGAAGATGCCCGACGCCGGTTCGTCCCTGAACACCCCCCAAGCGCGCGAGGAAGCGATGGCGAACGCGATTCGCGCGCTCGCAATGGATGCGGTGGAAAAGGCGAAATCGGGACATCCCGGCATGCCGATGGGCATGGCGGAGATCGCCGTCGCGCTCTTCGCGCAGCATCTGCGGCACAACCCGGCGAATCCGCACTGGGCCAACCGCGACCGCTTCGTGCTCTCCAACGGGCACGGCTCGATGCTGCAGTACGCGCTGCTGCACCTGACCGGCTACGACCTGCCGATCGCCGAAATCGAGCGTTTTCGCCAGTTGCACTCGAAGACGCCGGGCCATCCCGAAGTGGGCGTCACGCCGGGCGTCGAGACGACGACGGGTCCGCTCGGTCAAGGTCTGGCCAACGCGGTCGGCATGGCGCTCGCCGAGCGGCTGCTCGCCGCGGAATTCAACCGGCCAGGCCACGCGATCGTCGACCATCACACGTACGTGTTCGTCGGCGACGGCTGCTTGATGGAAGGGTTGTCGCACGAGGCGTGCTCGCTCGCCGGCACGCTCGCGCTCGGCAAATTGATCGTTCTCTACGACGACAACGGCATCTCGATCGACGGCCCGACGGCGGGCTGGTTCACCGACGACACGCCGTTGCGGTTTCGCGCCTACGGATGGCACGTCATCCCCAACGTCGACGGGCACGACGTGGCGGCGGTGAGCTCGGCGATCGCCGAAGCGAAGGCGCAGGCGGAGCGGCCGACGATCATCTGCTGCAAGACGGTGATCGGCCGCGGCGCGCCGACGAAGGCCGGCACCGCCGACACGCACGGGGCCGCGCTCGGCGAGCGCGAAGTGGCAGCGGTGCGCGAGGCGATCGGCTGGCCGCACGCGGCGTTCGTGATTCCGCAAGCGGTGTACGACGCGTGGAACGCGAAGCCGCAGGGCGAAGCGCACGAGCGCGCGTGGCGCGAAGCGTTCGCCGCGTATCGCGCGGCGTATCCCGATCTCGCGTCGGAATTCGAGCGGCGCATCGCGGGCCGCTTGCCCGCATCGTTCGCGGCGACGGCGAACGAACTGATATCGTCGCAGGCGAACAAGGCGGCGACGCTGGCCACGCGCAAGGCGTCGCAGCAGGCGATCGAAGCGTTCGCCGAGGTGATGCCCGAGATGATCGGCGGGTCCGCCGACCTCACCGGCTCGGTATTCACGAACTGGTCGGGCAGCGTGCCGGTGACCGCGACGCACGCCGGCAACTACGTGAATTACGGCGTGCGGGAGTTCGCGATGGCGGCGGTCGCCAACGGGCTCGCGCTGCACGGCGGCTTCATCCCGTACGTCGGCACGTTCCTCACGTTCTCCGACTATATGCGCAACGCCGTGCGGATGGCCGCACTCATGCGTGCCAAGTCGATCTTCGTGTTCACGCACGATTCGATCGGGCTCGGCGAGGACGGCCCGACGCATCAGCCGATCGAGCATGCGGCGAGCCTTCGTCTCATACCGGGCCTCGACGTCTGGCGGCCGTGCGACACCGTCGAGACCGCGATCGCGTGGACGGCGGCGCTTGCGCACGAGGGGCCGAGCGCACTGCTGCTCACGCGCCAGAACGTCGCGTTCGCGCCCAGTGCCGCGAAGACACGCGCGAACGTCGAGCGCGGCGGTTACGTGCTCGCCGATTTCGATGGCGGCACCCCGCGCGCGGTCGTCATCGCGACCGGCTCCGAAGTGCCGCTTGCGCTCGGCGCACGCGATGCGCTAGCGGCCGACGGCATCGCGGTACGCGTCGTGTCGATGCCGTGCACCGAGCGCTTCGACAGGCAGGACGCCGCGTATCGCCGCGACGTGCTGCCCGCCGGTGTGCCGCGGCTCGCCGTCGAGGCGGGCGCGACCGATGGCTGGCGCAAGTATGTCGGCGCGATCGACGATGCGCACGCGGGCGTCGTCGGCATCGACCGTTTCGGCGAATCGGCGCCGGCGGGCGTGCTGTTTCCGGCATTCGGGTTCACCGTCGAGCACGTGGCTGCGGCGATCCGCGCGATCGTCGGCCGCCCCGCGTGACCCGATGGGAGATGCTCCAGGCATCGTGATCCGGCCCGCGACGGCGGCGGACGCAAGCGCGATCGCGCGTGTGCGCATCGACACGTGGCGCACGGCCTACCGGGGTCTCGTGCCCGACGCTTATCTCGACGCGATGGACGTCGAGCAGAGCGTCGCGCTGTGGCAGCGCGTGCTCGACGCCGATGCGCCGAACGCAAGCGTGTTCGTCGCCGATCACGCCGGCGAGGTGATCGGGTTCGCGGCGGCCAACCGACTCGCGGAACCCAGGCACGGGCTCGATGCCGAACTTTCCGCCGTGTACGTGCGTCGCGAGTGGCAACGGGCCGGCATCGGGCGCCAACTGGTGCTCGCCGCAGCGCGCGCACAGCGCGCGAGCGGCGCGACGGGTCTCATCGTCTGGTCGATCTCCGGCAACAAGCCCGCGCGCGCGTTCTACGAAGCGCTCGGCGGCACGGTGATCGTCGAGCAGCCATTCGAATGGGACGGCGTGCCGCTCACCGAGACGGGCTACGCGTTCGCCGATCTCGACGCACTGATCGCCGCGTGCGAGCGTTTCGACGGACCGCAGGTCGATACCGTGCATTAGGGAAAGAACCGCCAAGCATTCGGGCGCGACGCCACGGGCGGCGGGCCCGGTCACGAAGAGAGGACGCGCATGACCATCAAAGTCGCCATCAACGGCTATGGCCGCATCGGCCGCAACATCCTGCGGGCGCATTACGAGGACGGCAAGAAGCACGACCTCGCGATCGTCGCGATCAACGACCTCGGCAGCCCGGAGATCAACGCGCACCTGACGCGCTTCGACACCGCGCACGGGCGCTTCCCGAAAGAGGTGAAGGTCGAAGGCGACACGATGATCGTCGACGGCGACCCGATCAAGGTGATCGCGCAGCGCGATCCGACGCAACTGCCGTGGGGCGCGCTCGGCGTCGACGTCGTGCTCGAGTGCACGGGACTCTTCACGTCGAAGGAGAAGGCGTCCGCGCATCTGCGCGCCGGCGCGCGCAAGGTGATCATCTCGGCGCCAGGTGGCAAGGACGTCGACGCGACGGTCGTCTACGGCGTGAACCAGGGCATCCTGAAGGCTTCGGATACCGTGATCTCGAACGCTTCGTGCACGACCAACTGCCTGGCGCCGCTCGCCAAGGTGCTGAACGACGGCGTCGGCATCGTCAACGGGCTCATGACGACCGTGCATGCGTACACCAACGACCAGGTGCTGACCGACGTCTACCACCAGGACCTGCGCCGCGCGCGCTCGGCGACGATGAGCATGATCCCGACGAAGACCGGCGCGGCTTCCGCACTGGGGCTCGTGCTGCCCGAACTGTCGGGCAAGCTCGACGGCTATGCGATCCGCGTGCCGACGATCAACGTATCGCTCGTCGACCTGTCGTTCATCGCCGCTCGCGACACCAGCGTCGACGACGTGAACCGCATCATGAAGCAGGCATCGGAATCGGGGCCGCTGGCGGGCGGCATCCTGCGCTACAACACCGAGCCGCTCGTGTCGATCGACTTCAACCACGATCCCGCGTCGTCGACGTTCGACGCGACGTTGACGAAGGTGTCCGGGCGCCTCGTGAAGGCATGCAGTTGGTATGACAATGAGTGGGGATTCAGCAATCGAATGCTGGACGTGACGATGGCGCTGATGTCCGCAAAATGACGCCTCTGAATCCCCATTCATTGCAGTGAAGGCTAACATGAGCGCAGCGAATGTTAAGCGAGCGAACGCGAGCGGCCGAAACTACAATGAATGGGGATTCAGCAATCGAATGCTGGACGTCACGATGGCACTGATGCGCGCAAAGTGACGCTCTCAAAGGCGACTTCGCCATGAGCGACTTCCTGCGCCTGTCCGACGTCGACGTGGACGGCCGGCGCGTGTTCATCCGCGCCGACCTGAACGTGCCGCAGGACGCGCGTGGCCGTATCACCGACGACACGCGCATTCGTGCGTCGATCCCGGCGATCCGCGACACGCTCGCGCGCGGTGCCGCCGTGATGGTCACGTCGCACCTCGGGCGACCCGTCGAGGGTCGCCTCACCGAGGCCGACAGCCTCGCGCCGATCGCCTCGCGCATCGGCGAGTTGCTCGACCGGCAGGTGATGCTGGTCCGCGATTGGGTGAACGGCGGCACGTGGCACGGCGGGATGCGAAATGGTGATCTCGTCGTACTGGAAAATTGCCGCGTGAATCCCGGCGAGAAGGCGGACAGCGTCCACCTCGCGCAGCAGATGGCGAATCTCTGCGACGTCTACTGCAACGACGCGTTCGCCACCGCGCATCGCGCCGAGGCGACGACCCACGCGATGGCGCTCTACGCGCCGGTCGCCTGCGCGGGACCGCTGATGGCCGCGGAGCTCGATGCGCTCGGCAAGGCGCTCGCGTCGCCGGCGCGTCCGCTCGTCGCGATCGTCGGTGGCGCGAAGGTGTCGACCAAGCTCGCACTGCTGCGCGCGCTCGTCGAGAAGGTCGACGCGCTGATCGTCGGTGGCGGCATCGCCAACACGTTCCTGCTCGCCGCGGGCAAGCGGATCGGCAAGTCGCTCGCCGAGCCCGATCTCGTGCCGCAGGCCCGAACGATCATCCAAACCTTTCCCGACAAGGTTCCGCTGCCGGTCGACGTCGTCTGCGCGAAGGCGTTCGCCGCCGATTCGCCGTCGGCCATCAAGGCGGTGGACGAGGTGGCCGACGACGACCTGATCCTCGACATCGGCCCCGCCACCGCGGAACGCTATGCGGCGATGCTCGCAAACGCCGGCACGATCGTGTGGAACGGACCGGTCGGCGTATTCGAGTTCGACGCGTTCTCGCGCGGCACCCGCACGATCGCCGACGCGATCGCCGCGTCGTCGAACGCGTTCTCGATCGCCGGCGGCGGCGATACGCTGGCGGCGATCGCGAAATTCCACGTCACCGATCGCATCGGCTACATCTCCACCGGCGGAGGCGCATTCCTGGAATTCCTGGAAGGACGCAAGTTGCCCGCGGTGGACGTGCTCGAGCAGCGTGGCCGCGAGGCGCGCGAGCGCGCACGTGGCTGACGCTCCCGCGCGAAGCCTCGATTCGCCCATTTCGTCTCGTTCCACGATGCCCCGCGCCACCAAGATCGTCGCCACGCTCGGCCCCGCATGCAGCAAGCCCGAGGTGCTGCGGCGGATGCTCGCCGCGGGCGTCGACGTCGTGCGCCTCAATTTCTCGCACGGCACCGGCGCCGATCACCTGGAGCGCGCGCGGCTCGTGCGCGAAGTGGCGCGCTCGCAGGGGCGCGAAGTGTCGATCATGGCGGACCTGCAGGGACCGAAGATTCGCATCGGCCGCTTCGCCGAAGGCAAGGTCGACCTCGTGCCCGGTGCGCGCTTCATCCTCGACGCGGATTGCGAGCTCGGCTACGCGACGCGCGTCGGCCTCGACTACAAGGAGCTGGTGAACGACGTCGGCCCGGGCTCGGTGCTGCTGCTCGACGACGGGCTCATCAAGCTCGAAGTCGAGACCGTCGACGGCCCGCGGATCGTGACGCGCGTCGTGCTGGGCGGCGTGCTTTCGAACAACAAGGGCATCAATCGGATGGGCGGCGGCCTCACCGCGCCCGCGCTCACGCCGAAGGACATGGAGGACATGAAGACGGCCGCGCAGCTCGAGGCCGACTACCTCGCCGTGTCGTTCCCGAAGAGCAAGGAAGACATGTACATGGCGCGCCAGCTGATGCGCGCCGCCGGCGGGCGCGCGATGCTGATCGCGAAGATCGAGCGCGCCGAGGCGATTCCCGCACTGGAAGAGATCATCGACTCCTCCGACGGGATCATGGTCGCGCGCGGCGACCTCGCCGTCGAAGTGGGCAACGCGACGGTACCGGGTTTGCAGAAACGCATGCTGCGCATGGCGCGCGAGCACAACCGCCTGACGATCACGGCGACGCAGATGATGGAGTCGATGATCCACAACGCGGTGCCGACGCGTGCCGAAGTGTCCGACGGGGCCAACGCGGTGCTCGACGGCACCGACGCGGTGATGCTGTCGGCGGAGACCGCGGCGGGCCGCTATCCGGTCGAGACCGTCGAGACGATGGCGCAGATCTGCGTCGAAGCCGAGAAGTCCGATCCGGTGCAGCTCGATCGCGATTTCATGGACCGCACGTTCACGCGGATCGACCAGTCGATCGCGATGGCGACGCTCTTCACAGCGTTCCACCTGCGCGTCAAGGGCATCGCGTCGCTGACCGAATCGGGCTCGACCGCGCTGTGGATGTCGCGCCACAACCCGGGCTGCCCGATCTTCGCGATCACGCCGAAGATCGAGACGCAGCGGCGGATGGCGCTGCTGCGCAACGTCACGTCGCTGTATCTCGAACAGAGCGTCGACCGCGACGAGGTGCTGCACGCAGCCGAGGACCTGCTGCTCACGCACAACTACGTGCAGCGCGGCGACCTGATCGTGCTCACGATCGGCGAGCCGATGGGCAAGTCCGGCGGCACCAACACAATGAAAATCGTTCGGGTAGGAGATCACCGAGGGTGATCTGCTACCCGAACAATTTCGGCGTTTGCTAACGTGAGCGCAGCTCACGTTAAGCGAGCAAAGCGAGCGGCAAACGCTCAAATCGTGCGAAGTTCGAGATCACCGCGCTCGATGAACGAAAGGAACGCATGAAACCGCGCATCGACTACCCGAAGGTTGCCCCGGAGGCCTACATGGCGATGCGCGGGCTCGAAGCCTACGTGCGCCAGTGCGGCCTCGAGCCGTCGCTGCTCGAGCTCGTGAAGACGCGGGCGTCGCAGTTGAACGGCTGCGCGTATTGCATCGACATGCACACCAAGGACGCGCGCGCCCGCGGCGAGACCGAGCAGCGCCTCTACGCGCTCGCCGCGTGGCGCGAGACGCCGTTCTTCACCGAGCGCGAGCGCGCGGCGCTCGCCTGGACCGAAGTGGTCACGCTCGTCGCCGAAGGACCGATCGACGAGGAGGACTACGAGGACGTGCGCGAGCAGTTCGACGAGAAGGCGCTCGTCGACCTGACGCTCGCGATCGTCGCGATCAACGGCTGGAACCGGCTGTCGGTCGCATTCGCCACGGTGCCCGGCAGCTACCGGGCGCAGGAAACCGCTTCACGCTGAATACGGAGGCACCCGATGGATCATTCGCTGTACCCCGAAACGTCCCGTGAGTTGCACGAGAAGCGTCGCGAGCTCGCCCCCGAGGCCTATGCGGCGTTCCGCGCGTTCGGGCAGAAGGTGTTCGCCGACGGCGCACTGCCGTCGAAGACCAAGGAGCTGATCGCGGTCGCCGTCGCGCACGTCACGCAATGCCCGTATTGCATCCGCGGCCACACCGAACTCGCGCTGCGCAAGGGCGCGACCGAGCAGGAAATCATGGAAGCGATCTGGGTCGCCGCCGAAATGCGCGCGGGCGCGGCGTACGCGCACGCGAACATCGCGATCGACACGATGAACCGCGTCGCCGAAAAGGCGCACGACTAGTGCATTTCACACCGTTTCCGCGCATCGAAAAGCAGGGTCTGACCCGGGTCCGACCCGACTTTTCGACGCCGACGAGGAGGCGCGAATGGCGATCCCGCACGCTCCCCAGAACGAGATCATCGACGTACGGCCCTACGGCCGCCCGTTGACCGAGGAGGACTCGCAGCTGCTCGTGCGCACCGAGCACCTCGAGATCTTCCGTTACGCACTGCCCGCGGGCAAGGCGATCCAGGAACATACCGCGGCCGGCGTATTGGTCGCGCAGTGCATCGAAGGCGCGATCGCGTTCACCGCGCAGGGCCGCACGCAGACGTTGTCGCCCGGCGATCTTCTATGGCTCGAAGATGGCGTCTCGCATTCGCTCGTCGCGCTTACCGACGCGTCGCTGCTCGTCACGATCCTGCTGCACAGGACCTGAAACGCGCCACCACTACCATTCGAACCCACCTCCTTACCTTTTCACGATGCCTCTCGTCTCGATGCGCCAACTGCTCGACCACGCCGCCGAGCATGGTTACGGCCTGCCCGCGTTCAACGTCAACAATCTCGAACAGGTGCAAGCCATCATGAGCGCGGCTGCCGACACCGACAGCCCGGTGATCATGCAGGCGTCGGCCGGCGCGCGAAAGTACGCCGGCGAAACGTTCCTGCGCCACCTCATCGAAGCCGCCGTCGAGACGTATCCCGACATTCCCGTCGTGATGCACCAGGACCACGGGCAATCGCCGGCCGTGTGCATCGGCGCGATGCGCCTCGGCTTCTCGTCCGTGATGATGGACGGCTCGCTCGCCGAAGACGGCAAGACCGTCGCCGACTACGACTACAACAAGGACGTCACGCGCAAGGTCGTCGACATCGCGCACGCGATCGGCGTCACCGTCGAAGGCGAGCTCGGCTGCCTCGGCTCGCTCGAGACGATGAAGGGCGACAAGGAGGACGGCCACGGCGCCGAAGGCACGATGACGCGCGAGATGCTGCTGACCGATCCCGACCAGGCGGCCGACTTCGTGCAGGCGACGAAGCTCGACGCGCTGGCGATCGCGATCGGGACGTCGCACGGCGCGTACAAGTTTTCGCGCAAGCCGACCGGCGACATTCTCGCGATCGAACGCATCAAGGCGATTCACCGGCGGATTCCGAACACGCACCTCGTCATGCACGGCAGCTCGTCGGTGCCGCAGGACCTGCTCGCCGAGATCCGCGAGTTCGGCGGCGACATGAAGGAAACGTACGGCGTCCCGGTCGAGGAGATCCAGGAAGGCATCCGTCACGGCGTACGCAAGGTCAATATCGACACCGACATCCGGCTCGCGATGACGGGCGCGATCCGCCGCTTCATGGCCGAGCATCCGTCGAAATTCGATCCGCGCGAATACCTGAAGCCCGCGCTCGCGGCGGCGAAGAAAATCTGCGCGCAGCGATACGAGCAGTTCGGCTGCGCCGGCCAGGCGTCGAAGATCAAGCCGCTGCCGCTCGACAAGATGGCGACGCGCTACAAGAGCGGCGAGCTCGCGCCGGTCGTGCACTGACTTCCTGACTTCGGGGTCAGAGTCGAAATCCCGAAGCTGCCTGGAACGCCGAGCACTTTTCGTGGGACTTCCTGCTCTGACCCCGAAGTCCTTGGTCGTTGCGCTCGCGTTCGGGGCGAGTGCTGCGCACGCGTTCGACCTCGAGGGCCACCGGGGCGCGCGTGGACTCGCCCCCGAGAACACGCTCGCGGCGTTCCGCCGCGCACTGGCGATCGGCGTCACCACGCTCGAGACCGACATCGCGGTGACGAAAGACGGCGTGCCGGTCATCAGTCACAACCCGAACCTGCTGCCCGAGCTCGTGCGCGCTCCCGACGGCCAGTGGCTGAGCGCTCCCGGTCCGTCGATTCATTCGCTGACGCTCGCCGAGCTTCGTCGCTACGACATCGGTCGCGTGAATCCGGCGACGCCGTATGCGCGCCAGTTTCCCGAGCAGGTGCCAAGCGACGGCGAGCGCTTCCCGACGTTACGCGAGCTGCTCGACCTCGTCGTCGCGTCGGGCAAGCCGGTGCGGCTCGACATCGAGACCAAGCTCACGCCGGACAACGCCGGCGACACCGTGGACGCCGCGACCTTCGTCCGCGTCATCCTCGACGAGGTGCGGCGCGCGAAGCTCGTCGATCGCATCACGCTGCAGTCGTTCGATTGGCGCACGTTGCGCGAGGCGAAGCGCGTCGCGCCCGACGTGCCGACGTCGTGCCTGACGATCGAAAGCACCGGCATGAATACGATGGCGGCCGGCGCGGACGGCCGCTCGCCGTGGCACGCGGGACTCGTCGACCGCGACTATCCGTCGGTTGCGGCGCTCGTCGCCGCCGCCGGTTGCAGCACGTGGTCCGCCTTCTTTCGCAATCTCACGCCGGCGCTCGTCGCCGACGCGCACGGGCGCGGCCTGACGGTGCTCGCCTGGACCGTCGACGATCCGGCGGCGATGGAGCGGCTGATCGCCGCGGGCGTCGACGGCATCATCACCGACTATCCCGATCGCTTGCGCGAGGTGATGAAGAAGCGCGGGCTGCCGCTGCCGATCTAGCCCGCGGGGGTCCCTCGAGCGTCGCCGATCGAACCCTTGGTGTGCTACGCTGGCCGTTCCGGCGAGCGGTCCGCCAACAACAAGAAGGAGGCAGCATGCTGCACGTGATCTGGATGATCATCGTCGGCTTCATCGTCGGCGTCATCGCGCGCTTCGTCTATCCCGGCGCGGTCAGCATGGGGTTCTGGCTGACGGTCGTGCTCGGCATCGTGGGCTCCATCGTCGGCGGCCTCATCGGCCGCGCGATCTGGAAGTCCCCCGACGGACGCTTCCACCCGGCCGGGTTCATCCTGTCGCTCGTCGGCGCGCTGATCGTGCTCTGGCTCTACTTCACGTTCGTCGGACGCACCTGACGCCACCGTGCCCACCGCGCCGCTCGTGCTCACGTTCGACGTGCTCGAGCGCGCCGAGGCGGCGCGCACGGCGTTGATCGACGCGGGGTTCACGCGCGACGCGGTGCAGGTGCGCGCACGCGAGGACGAGGCGGGGGCGACGCAGGGCGATTTCACCGTCGGCAGCGGTCGAGCGCCGGCGCCCTCCGCGACGAATTACGACGTGAATTTCGGCAACGAGGCGAAGCGCGGGCAGGTGCTGATGACCGTCGTCATCGACGATGCGCCCGCGCGCGAGCGCGCGCTTCGCATCGTGCAACCGTTCGGCGCCATCGACGTCGAGCGGCGCACGAGCGGCGGGACGGGATAACGGTCAACAGCGGTCGAGCGGGAGCGCGATCGCCTGCAGCACGTCGCCGTTCGCCTCGCGCTGGACGAACGCGACGATCGTCGGATGCGTTCCACGCTCCGTAGGCCTTTGCAGCGTAACCTTCGCCGCGAGAACACCGTCGTTGCCAACGCGGCCGGCGCGTTGCAACGAGCGCACGACGTGGTCGTGCACGAGGCGCACGCCCCGGTTTTCGCCGGCGCCGATGTTCGAGACGAGTCCGCTGTCGACGTACGCCACGTCCACGATCGTACCAGGTCGCTTCGCCTTTGCGCGGACGCGAACCACGACCTCGCGCTCGTCGGGAATCGCCTCGATGGCAATCGACGTGTCGGCACTTCCCAAGCGCGACGAATCGAACGCGCCGACGCCCGCGAATTGCCACCCGAAATCGTGTCCCTGCAGCAGAACCTGCGGCGTATACACGAGCGCCGCCGCATTGGCGTGCATCGCCGCGTACTGGCGTTCGGTATAGGCGCGCCGTGCGAAGCGATCGACCCAGCCCAGTCGATCCCAATAGTCGACGTGGAACGCGAGTGCGATCGCCGCGGGATCGTCGTCGGCCGCAGCGAAGCGCGACGCCAGCCATCGCTCCGCCGGGGGACAACTGTCACACCCCTCCGACGTGTACAGCTCCACCAGCGGCGTCACGCGCACACCCGAGGTCGCGTGGCATGCGGTGGCGGCGGCGACGGGCGCGCAGAGACCGGCGGCCGCCACGGCAGCGATCGCGAACATCGGCGCATGACCTGCGACGCGACGCATCGGACGACTTTAGACGAAGTCGGCGGCCGGACCGAGGATCTGGTCGCGCAACTCCCGATAGCGCGGCAGTTGCGGGGGGTACACGCACACGTACTTCACCTGCGCCGCCTGCAGGCAGCGCTGCTTGATCGTCTCGAGCTTCTGGTCGCGCGGGTCGATCACCTGGTCGGGCTCCTTCGCGTCGACGATCGCGACGATCGTCATGTCGCGGTCGCAGACCACGAAGCCGACGTGCTGGTTGGCGATCTTGCGAAACGCCCGCAGCCGCTCCATCCCCTGCGGCCCGATCTTCACCTGCAGCACGTCGGCGAGGCGCACCCGCGCGAAGATCTCGTGGCGTGGAAATGCGGCCTTCAGCAGCAGGAAGACGATGCTTTCGTTCTTCGACAGGAACCGCGGGCGCAGCAGGTAGAGGCCCGGCACCTCCGCCGACGACAGCAGGCGAGTCGTCTCGCCCTCGGTCCATTGCGCGACGGCCGTGGGACCGTCGAGCGAGCGCCCGGTGGCGGGGGCTTCCTTGCTGCGACGCATCAGACCGGCGACGATCACCGCGGCGAGCGTGACGACCGCGAAGCCGAAGACGAGGCCCGACGTCATCGACGGCCTGTCACGAGCACTGCGGGAACCAAGGCGGCCGATGACCGATGCATAAGCAATGTAATTATTGCCGGCTTGCGCGGCCCGGCGCCTAGTCTAAACAATTTTCACAGCCAAGGGCGACTTTGCCCATCGCATCGACGCGCGAACGTGCGATGCGTTGCGAAAAGTGCAACGCCCGGCCGTGCCGCCAAAAAAAGAGCCCGCATCGCTGCGGGCTCCTTCGACGACTTTCGGCACGAACCGGATTACATGTCCATGTCGCCCATGCCACCCATGCCACCGCCACCCGGCATCGCCGGCTTGTCGTCCTTCGGCAGCTCGGCGACCATCGCGTCGGTCGTGAGCATGAGGCTCGCGACGGACGACGCGTTCTGCAGCGCGGTGCGCGCGACCTTCGTCGGGTCGAGCACGCCCATCTCGACGAGATCGCCGTACTCGCCCGTCGCGGCGTTCATGCCGAAATTGCCCTTGCCTTCGGCAACCTTGTTCAACACCACCGAGGGCTCCTCGCCGGCGTTCGCGACGATCTGGCGCAGCGGCTCCTCGACCGCGCGGAGCACGATCTTGATGCCGGCGTCCTGGTCGGCGTTGTCACCCTTCAAGCCCTTGACGTTGGCACGCGCACGCAGGTACGCAACCCCGCCGCCCGGGACGATGCCTTCCTCGACGGCCGCACGCGTGGCGTGCAGCGCGTCTTCGACACGCGCCTTCTTTTCCTTCATCTCGACTTCGGTCGCCGCGCCGACCTTGATCACTGCAACGCCGCCGGCGAGCTTCGCCACGCGTTCCTGCAGCTTTTCCTTGTCGTAGTCGGACGTCGCTTCCTCGATCTGCTTGCGGATGTTCTTGACGCGCGCTTCGATCGCCGCCTTTTCACCGGCGCCGTCGATGATCGTCGTGTCTTCCTTCGCCGCCTCGACGCGCTTGGCGCGGCCGAGATCCTTGAGCGACGCGTTCTCGAGCTTGAGGCCGAGTTCCTCGGCGATCACGGTGCCGCCGGTGAGGATCGCGATGTCCTCGAGCATCGCCTTGCGCCGATCGCCGAAGCCCGGCGCCTTGACGGCGACGGTCTTCAGGATGCCGCGGATGTTGTTGACGACGAGCGTCGCGAGCGCTTCACCGTCGACGTCCTCGGCGACGATGACGAGCGGCCGGCCGGCCTTCGCGACCTGCTCGAGCAGGGGCAGGAGATCGCGGATGTTCGAGATCTTCGTGTCGTGCAGGAGGATGTACGGATCTTCGAGGACCGCGACCTGCTTGTCCGGGTTGTTGATGAAGTACGGCGAGATGTAGCCGCGGTCGAACTGCATGCCCTCGACGAGGTCGAGCTCGTTCTCGAGGCCCTTGCCGTCTTCGACCGTGATGACGCCTTCCTTGCCGACCTTGTCCATCGCCTCGGCGATGGTCTTGCCGATCGACTCGTCGGCGTTCGCCGAGATCGAGCCGACTTGCGCGATTTCCTTGCTGTTCGAGCAGGGCTTGGAGATCTTTTTCAGCTCCTCGACCACGGCGACCACGGCCTTGTCGATGCCGCGCTTCAGGTCCATCGGGTTCATGCCCGCGGCCACGTACTTCATGCCCTCGGTGACGATGGATTGCGCGAGCACGGTCGCGGTCGTGGTGCCGTCGCCGGCCACGTCGGAAGTCTTGGAGGCGACTTCCTTCACGAGCTGCGCGCCCATGTTCTCGAACTTGTCCTTGAGCTCGATTTCCTTCGCGACCGACACGCCGTCCTTGGTGACGGTGGGCGCGCCGAAGGAGCGCTCGAGGACCACGTTACGGCCCTTCGGGCCGAGCGTGACCTTGACCGCATCGGCGAGGATGTTCACGCCCGCGATCATGCGAACGCGCGCGTTCTCTTTGAATTTGACGTCTTTGGCTGCCATGGTGGTGTTCCTCTCGATTCCGTTGTGTGCCGTCTTAGCTGTTGACGACGGCCATGATGTCCTCTTCGCGCATCACGAGCAGCTCGTCGCCCTCGACCTTCACGGTCGTGCCCGAGTACTTGCCGAAGAGCACCTTGTCGCCGACCTTGAGGTCGACCGGGGTGAGCTTGCCTTCGTCGTTGCGCTTGCCGGGGCCCACGGCGAGCACTTCGCCCTGATCCGGTTTCTCGGCCGCGGTGTCGGGGATCACGATCCCGGACGCGGTTTTGCGCTCCTCTTCGAGGCGCTTGATGATCACGCGATCGTGCAGCGGACGCAGTTTCATATGATTGCTCCTGGTTGGACTTGAAGTGGGAAGCATCCCAGTCCCTGGCGCACCTGCCGCGCGAGGGAGGCCGCATCCCGGTTGCGAAATTGCCTTGGCGGGCTTTGGCACTCACCCGCGACGAGTGCTAATAATAGGCCCCTGAAAGCACTCTTTCAAGTGTCGGCGGACATGAAGTCGAAGAAAATCCTCCATCGGAAGCCTGTCGATTCAAGGCATTGCCCTCTGGCACCCGTGAGTTAGCGCTGGCTGACTTCCGCTTTTCGGCCGAGCGCGCCGTCGCGGCCGCCGACGCTCACCCGCCCCTGGCCGCCTCGTAACGGTTTCCTCCGTACCGCCTCGCCCCTAGAATCGCTGCTCGCATCCGCGGAGACGGAACGCAGGTGAGGCACTACTCGATCCTCGAGTACGGCAATTTTCGCTGGTTGAAGCTGGGGCTCGTCCTCTGCGCCGCGGTCGCTCTCGCCTACCTCCTCCATCACCCGGCGGTGGCGCCCTACGGGGGCACGTGGCTTGGCTACACGCTGGGCACGCTCGGGGCGGTGCTCATCCTGTGGCTCCTCTGGTACGGCGTGCGCAAGCGCCGCTACCGCTCGAATGCCGGCTCGTTGCAGGGATGGCTCTCCGCCCACGTCTACCTGGGCACGGCGCTGGTCCTCGTCGCCACCTTGCACGCCGGTTTCCAGGTCGGGTGGAACGTGCACACGCTCGCGTACGTGCTGACGCTCGCCGTCGTGGCGAGCGGGTTCTTCGGCGTGTACGTGTACCTGCGCGTGCCCACGCTGATGACGGAAAACCTCGGCGAGGAGACGCTCGAGTCGCTGCTGCTCGGCGTGGGCGACGTCGATCGCGAGATGCGCGACAAGGCGATCTCGCTCCCCGACGACCTCTTCGCGCTCGTGGATCGGTCGATTTCGGGCACGCGGCTGGGGCCGAGCGCGTTGCGCTTGCTCGCGGGAGCCGATCCCGCCTGCCCCACCGCCGCGGCGGTGCGCGATTGGCCGCGCCTCGCGCGGCGCCTCACCGGCGACGCCGCGAAGCTCGACAAGGAGGTGTTCGGGCTGCTGCTGCGCAAGCACGAGCTCCTCACACGCGCGCGGCGCACCCTGCGCCACAAGGCCCTGCTCGACCTGTGGCTCTACGTGCACGTGCCGCTCGCGGTGGCGCTGCTCGCCGCGCTGATCGCGCACGTCGTCTCGGTCTTCATCTACTGGTGAGCGCGCGATGAAGGTCCTGATCGAGCAGCACGGAGCACCCGGGCCGGGCGGGCGCGCCCCGGTCCTGCGCCGCACGGTGCAAGCGGAGTGGATCCGCGTCGGCCGCCACGCAAGCTCCGAGCTCCACTTGCCGGATCCGCGCGTGCCGCTCGCCAAGGGCATGATCGTCGATCGCGACGGCCCCGTGTACATCGAGGGCGAGGCGGGAAGCCACGACATCACGCGCAAGACCGTGCACGCGGTCCGCCTCAAGCCCGGCGTGCCGCTCGAGATCGGTCCCTATCGCATCGAGGCCAAGCCGCCGCCCGAAGGCTACGACGCGGCGCTCGAGGTACGGCTCGTGCACCCGCTTCCCGCCGCGGGCGGCCTCGCGTCGCGCGCCTCGCGCCTCACGCTCGCGGCGCACCGGCTGCCGAAGCGCGGCGCGGCCTGGGCGCTCGCGGTCGCGATCCTGCTGCTCGGATTCGCCGTCCCCGCCGGACGCGTGCTGCACGCGCCCTGGCACGCGGCCGCCGATAGCGCGGTCGGCGATCGCCTCTGGGATCCGGGCCCGCTGATCCTGGCGCACCAGCCGCTCGCGACGAAATGCGGCGCCTGCCACCAGGTCGCGTTCCGCCATGTGAAGGATGCGGCGTGCCTCGAGTGCCATCGCACCGTGGGCGCGCATGTCCCGGCGCGGCTCGAGCAGGCCGCGCTCTTCGGGGAATCGCGTTGCGCGAGCTGCCATCGCGACCACAAGGGCGCCCACGCCACCTTCCGCGACGACGACCGCTTCTGCATCGCCTGCCATCGCGACCTGCATCGCGAGAAGCGCGACACGGCACTCGAAGACGTTTCGGACTTCGCGCACGCGCACCCGGCGTTCTCCATCGCGCTGCCGCAAGGCGCGGGCGTGCGCCTCGTGCGGCAGGGCGAAGGCGCGACGCTCGCGTATGCGTCGAACCTCCACTTTCCCCATGCGAAGCACCTCGACCCCCAGGGCGTGAAGTCGCCCGACAAGGGACGCGTGAAGCTCGATTGCGCGAGCTGCCACCATCCCGACGCGTCGAAGCGCGGCTTCGAGCCGATCTCGATGGCGCGCGACTGCCAGTCGTGCCACCGCCTGCGCTTCGAGCCCGCGGTGAGCGAGCGTGAGGCGCCGCACGGCAATCCGGGCGAAGCGGTCGCGATGATCGAGGACTTCTACGCCAACCTCGCACTGCGCGGCACGCCCGACTCGTTCCAGAAGGCCTTCGGCGTGCGCGGCGAGGGGCTGCTGCGGCGCGTCGGCGAGCCTGAGGAGGCGCAGCGCACGGGGGCGCTACGCATGGCGCAGGCGAAGGCACAAAAGGTCGCGCACGACCTTTTCGAGGTGCGCGTGTGCAAGACGTGCCATCGCCTCACGCGCGAAGCGGGGAGCGCCCTCGCGTGGAAGGTCGCGCCGGTGCGAACCAGCCGCCATTGGATGCCCGCCGCGCGCTTCGACCATCGCGCCCATGCGTCGACGCCGTGTGCCGATTGCCACGACGTCGCGCGATCCAGGGACGCGGGCGAGGTGGCGATGCCCACGATCGACACCTGCCGCAAATGCCACGGCGGCGCGCGCGCAGCGGCCGGGAAGGTCCCGTCCAACTGCATGCTGTGCCACGCGTTCCACGACGCGCGGCATCCGTGGACGCCGAACGATGTGGAGAGGACCGCGCTTGCGCACTAGTGCTCGACGGCTCGCGTGGAGCACGGCCGCTGCGACGGTGTTCGCGGCGCTCGCCGGCTGCTCGGGCGGCGGCGGTTCTTCGGGAAGCGGCGCGCCGTCGGCCTGCGACGCGTCCTGCGCGAGCGCGCCCTTTCTCGCGACCGCCGACGTGGAACGCATCCTCGCGCAGGCGGGGTTCGAGGCGCAGGCGCGCGGCAAGCCCGCGCACATCGCGGTCGTGGATCGCTCCGGCAACGTGCTCGCGGTGTTCTCGATGCCCGGCGCGCCGGCGACGATCGCGATCACCAGCGGGCTCGGCGTCGCGGGCGGGCTCGACGGCATCGCGCAAGGCACGGTGCCCGCGACGCTCGCCGCGATCGCGAAGGCGATCACCGGCACCGACCTGTCCTCGCAGGGACACGCGTTCAGCACGCGCACCGCGGGGCAGATCGTGCAGGAGCACTTCAATCCCGGCGAGCTGGGCGAGACCGCGGGACCGCTCTATGGCGTGCAGTTCTCGCAGCTCTCGTGCTCGGATGTCACGCGCCAGGCGAGCGAGGGCACGATCGGGCCGCAGCGCTCGCCGCTGGGCCTCGCCGCGGATCCGGGCGGCCTGCCGCTCTACAAGGATGGCGTGCTCGTGGGCGGCGTCGGCATCGAGGCGGACGGCGTCTATTCGTTCGATCGCGACATCGGCGACGTCGACGAAGACGGCGAGGAAGCGATCGCCGTCGCGGCGGGCAGCGGCTTCGCCGCGCCGGACGACATCCGCGCCGGGCGCATCACCGTCGCCGGACGGGGCCTGCGCTATGTCGACGATGCTTCGCTGCGGTCCGATCCGGCCAGGGCGCCGCCGCTCGACGCCATCGCCGGCGCGCTCGTCGCGGTCGAGGGCTACACCGGCGCCTCGATCCGCGCGGGCGTCGCTTATGGCACGCCGGCCTCCGGCATCCGCCGCGACGACGGCGCGCTCGCCGCGGCGGGCGCATGGATCCTCGTCGATGGCGCGAACGCCAACCGCTATCCGCCGCGCGCGGCCGCGGGCGCCGCCGCCGGGGACCTCACCGCCGATGAAGTGCGCACGATCCTTTCGCAGGCGCTCGCCGTCGCGGGCCACGCGCGCGCGCAGATTCGCCGCCCGCTCGGCGCGACCGCGCAGGTGACGATCGCCGTGGTGGACCTGCAGGGCAACGTGCTCGGCCTCGTGCGCACCTCCGACGGCGCCCTCTTCGGCATCGACGTCGCGGTGCAGAAGGCGCGCACCGCGACGTTCTTCTCCCATCCCGCCGCGGCGACTGCGATGGCGGGCTTCCTTCCCGCCCACGAGCTCGCGGGACCGCCCGAGGTTTCCCTCGCTCGCTACCTCGACGATGCGCGTGAATTTCTCGGCGCGGACGCGTTCACCGGCCGCGTGGCGTGGAGCTCGCGCGCCATCGGCAACCTGCATCGGCCGTTCTTTCCCGACGGCATCGACGGCACGGCGCCGGGGCCATTCTCGACGCCGATCGAGCGCTGGAGCCCGTTCAACGTGGGCCTGCAGCTCGATCTCGACTACAACCAGCTCGTCAAGGCGATCCTCGGCGATGCGTCGCGCGGATGCGCGAGCCGCGCGGCGGCGCCCGGAGCGGGCGACGACGGTTTCGCGCCGCTCGCGAACGGCCTGCAGATCTTCCCCGGCGGCCTGCCGATCTATCGCGGCACACGGCTCGTGGGCGGCATCGGCGTCTCGGGCGATGGCGTCGACCAGGACGACATGGTCGCGTTCCTCGCGCTCGCGAACGCGCAACGCGCGCTCGGCGGCGCGCTCGGCAATGCGCCCGCCGCGATGCGCGCGGACCAGCTCACGCCGCGCGACGTGCGGCTGCGCTACGTGCAGTGCCCGCAGGCGCCCTTCGTCGACACGGCGGACGAGAATGCGTGCGCGGGCCTCTGAGGCGACGGCGCGCCGCGCGCGCGCGTTGGCGCTGCTCGCGCTCTCGCTGCTGCCGTTCGCAAGTCTCGCCGAGGAGAAATACCCGCCCGACCCGCGTCCCGACCGCGAGATCGAGCGCCGCCGTCCGGGTCCCAGCGAGCCGGAGCGCTACACGCCGCCGCCGATCGATCCGCGCCAGGTCCCTCCGCCCGCGCCGCTCGTGCCGCGCGAGATGCCGCCGGTGCCCGATCGCTGGCGCCTCATGCAGGCGCTCGGCTTCCACCATCCATGGTTCGATCCGTACGACCAGAACGTGCTCAAGGGCGACCTGCCCATCGCGACCGATCCCGCGTTTCGCGCGCGCTTCCCGGGGCTCGCGAGCCGGCTTTCGGATCGCTGGTTCGTGAACGTCGGCGTGGTCTCCGATTCGGTGCTGGAGTTCCGGCGCCTCCCCACGCCCACCGCGCCGCAGTCGCCGAGGCGCGCGGGGACCAACGA
Source organism: Casimicrobiaceae bacterium (assembly GCA_035717085.1). Taxonomy (GTDB): domain Bacteria; phylum Pseudomonadota; class Gammaproteobacteria; order Burkholderiales; family Casimicrobiaceae; genus VBCG01. Next base: position 23,671 of record DASTIY010000211.1, read on the forward strand.
CGTCTTCGGCCAGTCGCGGCAGGCGCTCTTCACCGAGACGCTCATCACCTCGCTCGCGCTGATCGAGGGCGACACCACGTTCCGCCCGCCCGACTACGAGCTGCGCTTCACGCCCGCCTTCAACGTGAACCGCGCGCGCGTCGAAGAGCGGCGCGTGCTCTCGATCGATCCCCGCAGCGGCACCACGCGCGACGACGCGCATGTCGGCATCCAGGAAGCGTTCGCCGACGTGCACCTGCGCGACGTCTCCGCGCGCTACGACTTCGACTCGGTGCGCGTCGGCATCCAGCCGTTCCAGTCGGACTTCCGCGGCTTCCTCTTCCAGGATTCGGCGCTCGGCGTGCGCCTCTTCGGCACGCGAGACGACAATCGTTGGCAATACAACCTCGCGTGGCTGCGCCGGCTCGAGAAGGACACGAATTCGGGCTTGAACGACCTGGGACGCCCGCCGCGCGGCGACGACGTGCTCGTCGCCAATGCCTATCGCCAGGATTTCCCGGTGCCGGGCTTCACCTCGCAGGCGACGCTGGTCCTCGACGTGAACCGCGAGGCCGCGCGCACTTTCTACGATGCCAACGGGTTCCTGGTGCGGCCCGCGGTGCTGGGCGATGCGCGCGCGCACGATTATCGCGTGGCTTATCTGGGCTACAACGGCGACGGGCACTTCGGCCGCTGGAACCTCACCACGTCGCTCTACGCCGCGCTGGGGCACGACGACCGCAATCCGATCGCGGGGCGCGCGCAATCGATCCGCGCGGGCTTCGCCGCCGCGGAGCTCTCGCGCGATGCCGATTGGCTGCGCCTGCGGCTCGATGCGCTCTTCCAGAGCGGCGATCGCGATCCGTTCGACGGCAAGGCGACCGGCTTCGACGCGATCCTCGAGAACCCGCAGTTCGCGGGGGCCGCGACGAGCTTCTGGATCCGCCAGGCGGTGCCGCTGGTGGGCGGCGGAGGCGTCACGCTCTCGGGGCGCAACGGCGTGCTCGCGGACCTGCGCTCCTCGAAGGACCAGGGGCAGTCGAACTTCGTGAACCCGGGGCTGGTGCTCGTGGGCGGCGGCATCGACGCGGACCTGCAACCGGAGCTGCGCGTGAGCGCCGACGTCTCGTACCTGCGCTTCGCCGACACGACGGTGCTGGGCGTGCTGCGCAACCAGGCGCCGCCCGCGCGCGAGATCGGCTGGGACATCTCCGCGGCGCTGCGCTGGCGGCCCTTCATGAGCCAGAACCTGGTGCTCGAAGCGTCGGCCGCGATGCTGCTCCCGGGGCGCGGGCTGCGCGAGCTCTACGACGAGGGCGAGCGCGGGCCGCAGTATTCGATCCTCGTGAACCTGGTGGCGGCATTCTGATGGCGATGCGCCTCTTCCTCGCCGCGTTCCTCGCGCTCCTCGCCGCGCCGCTCGCCGCGCAGGCTTCCACGCCGCCCGCGCCCGCCACGCAGACGATCGCCGATGCACAGAAGAAGTCCGCCGGCTGCATCAGCTGCCACACCGCGACCGACCAAGCCACGATGCATCGCAATCCCGGCGTGATCCTCGGCTGCACCGATTGCCACGGCGGCGACGCGACGGTGCACGTGGCGCGCGGGCTCACGCGGCACGACCCGGATTACATCGCCGCGATGCGCCGCGCGCACGTGCTGCCGCGCCACGAGAAGGCGTGGAACTGGCCGTCGAGCGCCACGCCGCCGCGCACGTACACGCTGTTGAACCACGAGAGCCCCGAGTTCGTGCGCTTCATGAACCCGGGCGATTTGCGCGTGGCGCGCGAGGCGTGCGGCGCGTGCCACCTTTCGATCGTGCAGGCCTCCGAGCGCAGCCTCATGGCGACCACCGCGATGTTCTGGGGCGCGGCCGCGTACAACAACGGCGTGATGCCGATGAAGCGCTCGATCCTGGGCGAGGCGTACACGCGCGAGGGCGGCGCCGCCTCGCTCGTGAATCCGGTGCAGCCCGATGCGCACATGGTGTCGAAGGGCATCCTCGCCTCGGTGACGGCGCTGCCGGCGTGGGAGACGGTGCCGCCGGCGGACATCTTCCGCGTCTTCGAGCGCGGCGGGCGCGTGAACGCGAGCCAGTTTCCCGAGGTGGGATTGCCGAACGCTTCCGGGTCGCTCGCGCGCCTGGACGAGCCGGGCCGCCCCGACATCCGCCAGTCCAACCGCGGGCCGGGCACCGGAAGCCGCGTGGCGATCCCGGTGCTGAACGTCACCAAGACACGCCTCAACGATCCCACGCTGTGGTTCCTCGGCACCGAGGACCAGCCGGGCGACTATCGCTCCTCCGGATGCAGCGCGTGCCACGTGATCTACGCCAACGACAACGACCCCGCGCACTCCGCGGGCTATGCGCATTACGGGCACTCGGGCACCAGCGCGAGCGCCGATCCGACGATCCCGCGCGCCGAGCGCGGCCACCCGCTGCGCCACGAGCTCACGCGCGCGATTCCCTCCTCGCAATGCATGGTGTGCCACATGCACCAGCCGAACGTGTTCGTGAACAGCTACTACGGCACGATCATGTGGGATTACGAGAGCGACGCGCCGGCGATGTGGCCGAAGGAGCAGCGCCACCCGAGCGCCGAGGAGGCGCTCGCCATCCTCGAGCGCAATCCCGAGGAGGCGGCGATCCGCGGGCTGTGGGGTGCCGAGAAGTTCCTCGAGAACGTGGCGAAGCTCAATCCGAAGCTGAAGGACACGCAGTTCGCCGACTACCACGGCCACGGCTGGAACTTCCGCTACGTCTTCAAGCGCGACCGGCATGGCGCGCTCCTCGACAAGGAGAACCGCGTCGTCGCCGACGACGACCCGGCGAAGTTCAGGAAGGCCGTGCACCTCGAGTCCATCCACCTGGAGTACGGCTTCCAGTGCGTCGATTGCCACTTCGCGCGCGACATGCACGGCACCGGCCACATCTACGGCGAGGTGGCCGCGGCGATCGAGATCGATTGCGCCGACTGCCACGGCACGGCGGACCACTATCCGACGCTGCGCACCTCGGGACCCGCCGCGCCGCCCGGCGGCACCGACCTCTCGCTGCTTCGCACCGAGGACGGCCGGCGACGCTTCGTGTGGCGCGATGGCAAGCTCTACCAGCGCTCCGCGGTGTACCCGGATCGTGAATGGGAGGTGACGCTGGTGAAGGACACGGTGACGCCGGGCAACCCGCATTACAACCCGAAGGCGGCGCGCGCGAAGCTGATGCACGCCGGTGCCTCGGGACGCCGCGGCGAATGGGGCACGGGCGCGAAGGAATACGCGCATTCCAACGACAAGATGACCTGCTTCACCTGCCACCTCTCGTGGACCACGAGCTGCGCCGGCTGCCACTTGCCGATCCAGGCCAACTGGAAGACCGCGCGCCGCCATTACGAGGGGGGCGAGACGCGCAACTTCGCGACCTACAATCCGCAGGTGGCGCGAAGCGACATGTTCCAGCTCGGGCGCCACGGCAGCGCGAAGGGCGGGCGCATCGCGCCGATCCGCTCCTCCTCCGCCCTCGTGCTTTCCTCGACCAACGCGAACCGCGAGCACATCTACGTGCAGCAGGCGCCGATCTCCTCGAGCGGGTTTTCCTCGCAGGCCTTCGCGCCGCATTATCCGCATACCGAGCGCAAGACCGAGACCAAGGGCTGCAGCGACTGCCACGTCTCGGCCGCGAACGACAACAACGCGATCATGGCGCAGCTCCTCCTGCAGGGCACCGGATTCGTGAACTTCGTGGGGCTCAACGCGTGGCTCGGCGAAGCGGGCCACGTGGAAGCGGTGCGCGTCACCGAATGGGACGAGCCGCAGGCGGTGATCGGCAGCTACCTGCAGCGCTACGCGTATCCCGACGATTACGCGGCGCACGGCAAGCGCGGCATGCGCCTCGAGGAGGCGCACGCGCACGGCTCGGGCGGGCCGGTGCGCTGCATCGCGCTGCGCGGCGAGTACCTGTACGCGGCCGAAGGACGCGGCGGCCTTCGCGTCTACGACGTCGCCTCGATCGCCAACAAGGGCGTCTCGCAGCGCATCGTGACGGCGCCCTTCTCGCCGCTCGGCGACGACACGCACGTCGCCTCGCGCGATGCGGCCTGCGTCGCGCTCCCCACCGACCAGCCGATCGATCCGGCGCGCAATCGCAACGCCGTCCTCCGCGCGCAAAACGAGGAGCAGGCGATGCACCCGATCTACTCCTACGCGGTGGTGGCCGACGCCGAGGAGGGATTGATCCTGGTGAACGTGGAGACGCTCGCGGACGGCGAGCCGCGCAACAACTTCCTGGAGCGCGCGGTCACCTGGAACCCCGACGGCGTGCTCGACGGCGCACGCCACGTGACGCTCGCCGGCGACGACGCGTACGTCGCCACGCCGCGCGGCATCGCGATCGTGGGCCTCGCCGATCCGCGGCGTCCGCGGCTCGTCGCGCAGGTGGCGCTTCCCGGCGCGCGCGCGAGCGCGCTGCAGTTCCGCTACCTCTTCGTGGCTGCCGACGCGGGGCTCGAAGTCGTCGACGTCACCGTGCCGGAGAAAGCGCGGCTCGTCCCCGGCGCGCGCGTGCCGCTCGCGGATGCGCAGCGCGTGTACCTCGCGCGCACTTATGCCTACGTCGCCGCGGGCCGCGAGGGGCTCGCGATCGTCGACATCGAGCGGCCCGAGCACCCGCGCCTGGTGGACAAGTTCACCGCCGGCGGAAAGATCGCCGATGCGCGCGACGTGGTGGTGGGCTCGACCAACGCCTCGCTCTTCGCCTATGTCGCCGACGGCCGCGGCGCGCTCGAGGTGATCCAGCTCACCGCGCCCGACACGCAGCCGCGCTTCTACGGCTTCAGCCCCGCGCCGCGGCCCGCGCTCGTCGCGTGGCGCGAGACGCGCTCGGCCGCCCTCGCGCTCGCGCGCGGCCTCGATCGCGACCGCGCCGTCGACGAGACCGGCGGGCAGATCGCGGTCTTCGGGCGCGTGGGATCGCGGCCCTTCACGCTCGAGGAGCAGCGCAAGCTCTACCTCGCTCCGGACGGCGGCGTGTGGACCGTGAAGGACGCACCGTGATGCGCCTCCCCCGCCATGCGCCCCGCACGGCCGCGCTGCTCGCGGCCACGACCTTCGCGCTCGCCTCGTTCGCGCAGGTCTTGCCACAGCACTCGAAATCGACGAGCCTCGGGGTCGTCACCTGCGCGAGCAGCCTCTGCCACGGCGCGGTGTCCCCCTGGAAGGATTCCGACATCCTGCAGAACGAATACGTCACCTGGTCGCGCGTCGACAAGCACGCGACGCGCGCCTATGCGGTGCTCTCGAGCGAGCGCTCGCGCGCGATCGCGAAGAACCTCGGCATGAAAGAGCCGCCCGATCGCGCCAGGCTGTGCCTCGACTGCCATGCGTTCGACCCGCCGCCGGCGCTGCGCGGCGCGCGCTTCAAGCTCGAGGACGGCGTGAGCTGCGAGGCCTGCCACGGCCCCGCGGGCGACTGGATCGAGCGCCACGCGGCCGCGGGCGCGACGCACGCGGACAACGTCGCGCACGGCCTCTATCCGCTCGACGATCCGGTGGCGCAGGCGAAGCTCTGCCTCTCGTGCCACTTCGGCGACTCGGAGCGCTTCGTCACCCATCGCATGATGGGCGCGGGGCACCCGCGCATGAGCTTCGAGCTCGACACGTTCGCCGCGACGCAGCCGGCGCACTACGTGATCGACGCGGACTGGCATCGTCGCAAGGGCGAGTGGGATCCGGTGCGCGTGTGGGCGATCGGCCAGGCGCTCGCCGCCGAACGCATCCTCGACGTGCTGCTTGACCCGCGCCGCAGCCGCGACGGCCTCTTCCCCGAGCTGGTGGTCTTCGACTGCAACGCCTGCCACCACCCGATGTCGGATGCGCGCTGGACGCCGCGCCTGGGCACGAGCCCCGGCCACATCCGCCTGAACGACGCGAACCTCCTGATGCTGCGCGCCATCGTGCGCCGCGTGATGGACGGCGACGCGGCCGAGGGCTTCGTGCATCGCTCGCTCGCGCTGCGCCGCGCGGTTTCGGGCGATGGCGGCGACGCGGGCGAGGCGCTGCGCGCGATGCGCGAGGAGCTCGACGGCGTCGTGCGCGCGATCTCCGCGCACCGCTTCACGCCGTCGGACCTGCGCGCGATGCTCGCCTCGCTGGTGGAGGAAGGCCTGGCGGGCGGCTACCACGACTACGCGGGAGCCGAGCAGGCGACCATGGCGATCGCGAGCCTGCTCGACTACCTCGCGCGCCACGGGCTGCTGCGCGACGTGCGCGCGGCCAATGGCGCGCTCGATCGCCTGTATGCCGCGGTGAAGGACGACGAGCGCTATCGCCCGGAGCGATTCCGCGATGCCCTGGGCGCGTTGCGCACGGAGGTGCTCCGATGAGCGCCCAAGTGCTCGACATCGGCATCGTGGGCTCCGGCCCCGCGGGCCTCTCCGCCGCCGCCCACGCCGCCGAGCTCGGCGTCTCGCACGTGCTCCTCGAGGCCGCCCACCACGCGTCCGACACGATCCACAAGTACCAGAAGGGCAAGCACGTGATGGCCGAGCCGCAGGTGCTGCCGCTGCGAAGCGACCTGCCCTTCACCGCCGGCAAGCGCGAGGCGGTGCTCGAGGCGTGGGACCGCGGCATCGCGCGCCTCGGCGTGGACATCCGCTACGCGAGCGAGCTCGCGGCGATCGGCGGCGCCGACGGGCTGTTCGAGCTGAAGACGCGCCGCGGCGAGACGCACCTTTGCCGCAAGGTGATCCTCGCCATCGGCCTGCAGGGAAACCTGCGCAAGCTCGGCGTGCCGGGCGACGACCTCGACGGCGTGCAGTACCAGCTCGACGATCCCGACGAGTACGCGGACGAGACCATCGTCGTCGTCGGCGCCGGCGACGCGGCGATCGAGAACGCGCTCGCGCTCGCCGATCGCAACCGCGTGATCCTCATCAACCGCAACGAGGAGTTCTCGCGCTGCAAGGAGGGCAATCTCTCGCTGGTGCTCGCCGCGATCAAGGAGGGGCGCCTCGAGTGCCGCTACGCCACGAGCGCCCTGCGCCTCGAGAAGGGCGCGCCCGGGGCGCCGCCCGTCGCCTTCCACCTGAAGACGCCGGCGGGACCGGACGCGATCGAGTGCCATCGCGTGATCGCGCGCCTGGGCGCGATTCCGCCGAGGAAGCTGGTCGAGTCGTTCGGCGTGCGCTTCCCGAGCGACGACCCGAACTGCGTGCCGCAGCTTTCCGATCGCTACGAATCGAACGTGAAGGGCCTGCACATCGTGGGCGCGCTGGGCGGCTGCCCGCTCATCAAGCAGGCGATGAACCAGGGCTACGAGGCGGTGGAGTTCGCGCTCGGCCGCGAGGTCGCGCCCGCCGACGAGCCGCTGCTCGAGCGCAAGCTCGCCGGCTTCTCGCGCACCCTGAAGGTCGCGCAGGTGCTCGACGTGGTCCAGGAGCAGGTGCCGCTCCTCTCGGGCCTGAACCGCCTGCAGCTGCGCGAGTTCCTGCTCGATTGCGGAGTGCGCACGCCCGGCGAGGGCGAGATCGTCTTCCGGCGAAACGACTACACCAACTCGTTCTTCATGATCACGAGCGGCGAGGTGCTGGTGGAGCTGGCGGCGCCCGGCCGCGACCCGCAGTGGCTCGCGCTCGGCCCCGGCCAGTTCTTCGGCGAGATGGGGCTCATCTCGGGGCGGCGCCGCGCCAACACGGTCGTCGCGGGCTCGCATTGCGTGCTGCTCGAGGCGCCGCGGCGCGCGATGCTCAAGCTCATCGCCTCGGTCGAGTCGATCCGGCGGCAAGTGGACGACGTGTTCCTCGAGCGTGCCGTGCGCACCTACCTCGCGCCGATGCTTCCCGACGCGGAGCTGCAGGAGCTCATCGCCGCCGGCGTGCAGGCGCGCTCGTACGGCGGCGGCGAGGTGCTGTTCCGCGAGAACGACGCGCCCGACGGCCTCTACCTCATCCGCCGCGGCTCGGTGACGATCTCGCGCAGCATCGCGGGGCGCGAGGTGGTGCTCTCGTACCTCGCCGCCGGCAACTACGTGGGCGAGATGGCGCTCATCTCGCAATCGCCGCGCACGGCCACGGTGCGCGCCACCACGGCGACCGAGGCGATCGTGCTCGATGCCGCCACCTTCCGCCGCGTGCTCGCGCGCAACCCGCGCTGGAGCGAGGAGATGCAGCAGCACTACCTCGAGCGGCTGCGCGCCAACGCCGCGATGGAAGCGCAGCAGGAGCCGGGGAACCTCATCTCCTTCCTCATGCAGCAGGGGATCGGCGAGGCGACCGACGTGCTGCTGATCGACGAGGCGCTGTGCATCCGCTGCAACAACTGCGAGAAGGCCTGCGCCGACACGCACGACGGCACCTCGCGCCTCGCGCGCGAGGCGGGGCCCACGTTCGCCGGCATCCACGTGCCGACCTCGTGCCGCCATTGCGAGCATCCGCACTGCATGAAGGATTGCCCGCCCGATGCCATCCACCGCTCCCCCGAGGGCGAGGTGTACGTGGACGATTCCTGCATCGGCTGCGGCAACTGCGAACGCAACTGCCCGTACGGCGTGATCCAGCTCGCCTCCTCGGATCCCGCTCGCACGCGGCCCAGCCTGTGGTCGTGGCTCCTCTTCGGCCTCGGGCCGGAGCCGGGCCTCGAGACGCTGGCGCACGGCAAGGATACGGTGAAGAAGGCGGTGAAGTGCGACATGTGCAAGGACCTGGAAGGCGGGGCGGCGTGCGTGCGCGCGTGTCCGACGGGCGCCGCGTTGCGCGTGAGCCCGGAGCGCTTCCTCGACTACGCGCGCCCCGAGTGAGCGCGCCGGGCGCCCCTTACAGCAGGTAGGCCCAGATGCGCGCCGCGGCTTCCTTGAGGCGGCTTGCGATCGGCCGCTTCGCCCAGGCTTGCGCCGTGATGTGCCGCGAGTGCGCGATGTCGTCGTCGAAGGCCTGGTTCATCTTCCCCGCGAACTCGGGGCCCAGGACCACGACGTTGAGCTCGTCGTTGTGGGCGAGGCTACGATAGTCGAGGTTGGTCGACCCCACCGTGGACCAGACGCCATCGATGGTCGCCACCTTGGAGTGCAGCAGGCGCCCCTCGCGCTCGTAGATGCGCACGCCGGCCTCGAGAAGCTCGGTGTAGAACGAGCGGCCCGCCTCGAGCACCACCCAGGTGTCGAGGTGGCTCGGCATCACCAGCTCCACCTTCACGCCGCGCCGCGCCGCGCCCTCGAGCGCCTCGCGCAGGTCCTTCGCCGGCACGAAGTACGAGTTCATGATGCGCACCTCGCTCTCGGCATTCTCGATCGCGGAGACGAGCGCGACGTACGCCGCGTCCACGCCCTCGTCGGGCGTCCCGGCGATGGCGCGCACCAGCTCGTGGCCCGCGGCGGGCACCTGGGGGAAATAGCGCGCGTCGTCCTCGACCGGATGCTTCGACTCCTTCGCCCATTGCCCGAGGAAGGAGCGCTCGAGCTGCGCGACGACCGGGCCTTCGATGCGCACCTGCGTGTCGCGCCACGGGCGCTTCTCGATCGCCTCCTTGCTGCCGTCGTCCTTGCCGCTCGCCTTGCCGCCGCTCGCGGACGAGCCGCCGGAAGACGAGCCCGCCGAAGGCGTGGAGCCCGCCGGCCCGCGCGGCAGCGGCCCGTACACATCGCTGATGTTGATGCCGCCCACGAACGCCACGCGCCCGTCGACGACGATGAGCTTGCGATGGTCGCGATGGTCGAGCGCCACGCCCTTGCGCACCACGCGCTCCGGCGAGACCGGATTGAACGGCAGCACCTTCACGCCCGCCTGCTTCATGCGCTCGAAGAATTCCTTCGGCGTATCCATCGAGCCCACGCCGTCGTAGAGCACGCGCACCTCGACGCCGGCACGCGCCCGCTCCATGAGCGCGTTCGCGAAGTCCCGGCCCGCGGCGCCCGCCTCGAAGATGTACATCTCGAGATGGATGAAATGCTTCGCGCCGCGGATCGCCGCGAGCTCGGCGGGATAGGTCTCGGCGCCGTTCTGCAGCAGCGTCGCGCGGTTGCCCGCCGAAAGCGGCGTCCCGGCGAGCGTCTGCTCGAGCGCGAGGTGGCGATCGAGCACCGTGCTCTGCGGTGAGCGGGCGCGCAGCGCGTCGAGCACCCGCTTGCTTTCCGCATGCGTGAGGACGCCGTGCGGCGTCGTCACGCGCGGCGGCGTGGGCGGGGTCTGCGCGAGCGCGTGGTCGATCGGCGGCGCGCTCGCGCACGCGCCGGCGAGGGCGAGCCCCACCGCCGCCGTGAATCCGGCGACCCGCCGCGAGAGGCTCATCGGGCGGGCCGCGGGCGCGGTCCTAGCGCGCGAGCCGCGCGGCGCGGCCGAACTGGTAGGTCACGCGCCGCGTGCGGCGCATGCGGCGGTTACGCGTCGGGAGCGGCAGGTACGGGCACGGCGGGTTGCGATAGCCGCCGTTCTCCAGCGTGACGTCCTCGGCGACGTCCGCCCAGACACCGCCGCGCACGGGCCGGAACAGCCACGAAAGGTAACCCGCGCGCGAGGCGGCCTCGATGAGGTCGCCGGCGTCCGGCACCTCGGCGATCACCGGCGGCTGTCCCTCGATCACGACCGGGATGTTGCCGAACGCGCCCATGCATTCGCGCGACTCCTGCTCCACGGCACCCGGACGCACGAAAGGCAATGCCTCGGTGCGCGCGAGATCCCACGCGCCGAGCTCCCAGGCCACGTCGAGCACCGCGTTCTCGAGCTCCTCGAGGCGATCCCAGCGCTCGTTCAGCTGCAGGGCGGAGCTCGGCACCGGCTGGTAGGCGACGACGTTGGCGTCGGTCACCTCCGCGAGCTTCATCTCCACGAAGCCGTGCCAGTGCAGCGTCAGCACCACCGGCGTATTCGCGTACGGCACCGCGGCGAGCGTGATGCCCACCAGCGGCAGGCGGTTCGCGATGAGCTGCTCTTCGATCCGATCGAGCAATTCCATTTTCGTGTTGTCCTCCCAGGGTGAGAAGAGGGTTCCGATCCGGAAGTTCCGCTTCGCGCTCCGGATCGGAAGCAATCACCGTGCTCGTTTCCGCTTTTCTCACGAAATCGCGGGAGGGTGTTGCTAGCACTCGCCGCCGGCGGTTGCCAGCCGCAGGGCCGGAACGAGCGGCTAGAATGGGCGCGGATCGTTTTCCGAAGGGGCGACCCATGCCGCTATTGGGGAACGCGGAGAAGGCGGAGCTCGAGAAACTCATCCTCGAGCGCTTCACCGAGCACTACGAGGCGCAGGGCGCGAGCGCGCTGCTCGTCGAGGGCCTTCGCGTGGTGGTGAATGCGTCGGGCATCGCGCTCGACCGTGGCGAGACCGAGGACGCGCTCGCCGCGGTCGAGGTGCGCTCGCTCTTCACCGCGCTCTGCTACGTCTCGGGCGGCACGCTCGCGATCCCGCGCGACGCCCTCGAGACCCTCGCCTCCGAAGCCACCAGCGCCGCCGCATCGCAGATCAATCGCATCGTGCCGGACCGATGACCAATCGCGAGATGGTCGCGCGGAGCCTCGCGGCGATCTGGCACCCGTGCACGCAGATGAAGGCGCACGAGCGCTTCCCGCTGGTGCCGATCGCGCGCGGCGAGGGAGCGTGGCTCTACGACTTCGAGGACCGCCGCTATCTCGACGGCGTGAGCTCGTGGTGGGTGAACCTCTTCGGCCACGCGCATCCCGCGATCAACGCGGCGCTCGGCGAGCAGGCGGCGACGCTCGAGCACGTGATGCTCGCGGGCTTCACGCACGCGCCGGCGGTGGAGCTCGCCGAGCGGCTGCACGCGCTCGCGCCCGGCGCCCTGGGCCACGCGTTCTTCGCCTCGGACGGCGCGTCGGCGACCGAGATCGCGTTGAAGATGGCTTTCCACCACTGGGCGAACCGCGGGCGGCCCGCGAAGAAGCGCTTCGTATCGCTCGCCGGCGGCTACCACGGCGAGACGGCGGGCGCGCTCGGCGTGACCGATGTCGCGATCTTCCGCGATGCGTATGCGCCGCTGGTGCGCGAGTCGATCGTGGTGCCGTTCCCGGCGCGCGACGGGGAGGACCATCGCTTCGGCGGAATGCGCGGCGCGATCGCCGCCGCCGACGCGCTGGCGGCGGTGCTCGCCGAGCGCCACGGCGAGATCGCGGCGCTCATCGTCGAGCCGCTGGTGCAGGGCGCGAGCGGCATGCGCTTCTGCCATCCCGAATACCTGCGGCGTGCGCGCGAGCTCTGCACGCGCCACGAGGTGCTGCTGATCGCCGACGAGATCATGACCGGGTTCGGGCGCACCGGGACGATGTTCGCGTGCGAGCAGGCGCAGGTCGTGCCGGACCTGCTGTGCCTCTCGAAGGGCATCACCGGCGGCTACCTGCCGCTTTCCTGCGTGCTCTCGAGCGACGCCGTGTACGCGGCGTTCTACGACGACGACGCGGCGCGCGGCTTCCTGCACTCGCACTCGTACACCGGCAACCCGCTCGCGTGCCGCGCCGCGTGCGCGGTGCTCGACATCTTCGAGCGTGAGGACGTGATCGCGGCGAACGAGCGCAAGGCGGCGCGCTTCCTCTCGCTCGCCGAGCCGCTCGCCCGCCACCGGCACGTGCGCGACTTCCGCCACCTCGGGATGATCTGGGCGTTCGAGGTCGAGACCCGCGATCGCGCGTTCGCCTCGCGCGCGTTCGAGCTGGCACTCGCGCGCGGCGTGCTGCTGCGGCCC
>DASTIY010000212.1:0-2231 GCA_035717085.1 Casimicrobiaceae bacterium
CAGCCCGGCGTTCAATCGCGCGACGAATGCTGCCGTCGCGAAGATGCCGTTCGTGGCCTGCGCACCGCCGGCGGTGCCGGGAAAATCCGTCGAAACGGTCTGTCCCGCGACGTAGATGTCGCCGGTCACCGGGTGAATCGCGATCGCATTCGCCTGATCGTCCTCGGCGCCGCCCAGATACGTCACCTGCTCGAGCACGGTAAGCGCCGGATTGAGCCGCGCGACGAATGCGTCGTTCTTCGTGGAATGCGTGGGTTGCGCGCCACCGAGCGTGCCCGGGAAGTCGACGGAGGCCGCGACGCCGGCAACGTACACGTCGCCCGACACCGGATGGATCGCGAGCCCGCTGGCCGCGTCGACCCCCGAGCCACCGAGATAGGTCGCCTGCAGCAACGGATCGATCAGCAGTGGCAGCGCCGGATCGTAACCGGAGAGGCGAAAGCCGTAGGCACTGCGGCCATGCAATGCGTAGGCGACGCGAACGCGGTGACGCACGCCATCGCGTTCCTGGAATGCCATGGGAGCGGTGAACGTCACGTCGCCGCGCGCGGTCGCGACGATCAATGCGCCCGCTGCGTCGACGCGCAAATCGCCGCCCGCGACCTGCATCCGGATGCGCGAAGGATCGCCACCGGGCAGGACGGTGAAGCGCTTCTCGACGCTGCCGCCGTTCGCCGCGAGATCGAGCCGGATGTGCGGCCACACTTCGCCGAGCGAAATCGTGTCGAACGTCGATACATTGCGCCGCCAGCGCGTTGGATCGCGACCGACGAAATAGGCGACGCGCGTCGGTGCTTGTACGAGGGCGGTCGGATGCGGCGCGCCCGCGGCGGCCGTTTCCTCGATAACCTCTCCACCGGGAAACGTATAGACGATATGTCCATCGCGCGCGACGTAAACGGTGCCCGCGAACGTCGGCGCGTAATACGACACGCGCGCATCCACCTGTCCGGTGTTGGCGACGAACGGAACGCGCACCGCGGCGAGGCGCGCCGCGACCGCCGCGCGGGAGACCGGTGCGTTCGCGGCGGCGCAAGCGTCCGCCATCGCGAGAACGAGCGCGAGCAGCCAGACGAATGCGCGGTAACCCGATCGGATCTGCTGCATGGCTCCGCCGCGACCGGAATCGGTGGCAAGTTGAGCGCGAATCGCCGCGGCGGTCAAGGCGTCGTACCATGGCTCGCGCACTTCACGCGCGCCCCTTTCCGAGCGCGATGGACGACACGCAGCGAAGTCACGCGGTTGCCGAGGCCCTCGCATTCGTGCGTCGGCAGGGCGTGGTCCTCGCTTCGGCGAAAGGCGGCGCACCACGGCTCATCGAAGCGATCCTCGGCGAGCCGATCCGGGGAAACTGGTGGACACATCCGCGCGCGAGCTCCATCTACAACGTGCTCGCTGCGGTGGGCGACGCCGAGGACGTCCTCGTATGCCGTCTGCTCGACGGCAAGGTGACGTTGATCCATCGGCGCCTCTGGCCGGCGTTGGTGCGTATCGCCGAGCGCGTCGAACCGGCGCGACTCGCGCAAGTGCACGACGAGCACCTGCCGAGCGGCCGCCATGTCGCCCGCGAAGTGCCATTCCCGGCCTGGGTGCCCGCCGACGTTCACGAACAGGCCGCGATGCTGAGCGAGCAACAAGCGCAGGCTGCGCTCGGGCCTGCGGTCGTGGCGTCTCTCGCCCGAAGCGGCAACCACGGTCGAAAGCGACGAGCCGCGAGCCACTGAAGTGCGGTGATCGACCGCGCTGTACGATGCGGCGTCCATCATGACGACAGGGGAGAGCATGAACGCGCAGGTCGTCCTCGACATCGATCGCAAGGCAACGCTCGCGGTCCTCGCGTTGATTGCCGCCACGCTTTCGGTTCTCTTGCTGGTGGCGAGCCTGGTGCCGCCGCCCGCGGCACCGGAGGAACTGCTGGCGATGGCGTCGAGCCACCGCGCCGCTTATGGAGGCTTCGCGAGCCTCGTGTTGGCGTGGGCCGTGTTCTCGGTTCCGTTGATCGTGACGCTCGGCCACCTGCTTCGTCCGTCCGGAGGCACGCTGGCCGCGATCGCCCAGTTGCTTTCGGCAATCGGCGTGCTGCTCCTCGCCTTTGCGATCTTCACCCATATCGGCGCGGTGCTGGCGATCGCCGACGCGAGCGGTCCCACACGCGCGCAGGACGCGACTTACCAGGCGGCGATCTGGTCGAGCCTCGGCTTCTACCTGACGGACCCGGGACTCATGACCTG
>DASTIY010000213.1:0-10910 GCA_035717085.1 Casimicrobiaceae bacterium
CAGACGGCGCTTCGCACCGAGATCGCCAACCTGCCGAAGGTCACCGGTACCGGCGGCGAGATCACGATCTCCCGCGACCTCAACAACCTGTTGAACCTCACCGACAGGGAAGCGACGAAGCGCGGCGACCAGTTCATCCCGAGCGAGCTGTTCCTGCTCGCGCTCACCGAGGACAAGGGGCCGACTGGCCGGCTGCTGAAGGACAACGGTCTCGACCGGCCGTCGCTGGAGGCGGCGATCGACGCCGTGCGCGGCGGCCAGAGCGTCGACTCGCAGGAGGCCGAAGGGCAGCGGCAGGCGCTCGCGAAGTACACGCTCGACCTCACCGAGCGCGCGCGGCAGGGCAAGCTCGATCCGGTCATCGGGCGCGACGACGAGATCCGCCGATCGATCCAGATCCTGCAGCGACGCACCAAGAACAACCCGGTGCTGATCGGCGAGCCGGGCGTCGGCAAGACTGCGATCGTCGAGGGCCTTGCGCAGCGTATCGTCAACGGCGAGGTCCCGGAGACACTCAAGGGCAAGCGCGTGCTGTCGCTCGACATGGCGGCGCTCCTCGCCGGCGCGAAATACCGCGGCGAGTTCGAGGAGCGGTTGAAGGCGGTGCTGAAGGACATCGCCGCCGACGCCGGCCGCACGATCGTCTTCATCGACGAATTGCACACGATGGTCGGCGCCGGGAAGGCCGAAGGCGCGATCGACGCCGGCAACATGCTGAAGCCGGCGCTCGCGCGCGGCGAATTGCATTGCATCGGCGCGACGACGCTCGATGAATATCGCAAGTACATCGAGAAGGACGCGGCGCTCGAGCGGCGCTTCCAGAAAGTGCTCGTCGACGAGCCGTCGGTGGAGTCGACGATCGCCATCCTGCGCGGCTTGCAGGAGCGCTACGAGATCCACCACGGCGTCGACATCACCGACCCGGCGATCGTCGCCGCGGCGGAGTTGTCGCATCGCTACATCACCGACCGCTTCCTGCCCGACAAGGCGATCGACCTGATCGACGAGGCCGCCGCGCGCATCAAGATGGAGATCGACTCGAAGCCCGAGGCGATGGACCGGCTCGACCGGCGGATGATCCAGCTCAAGATCGAGCGCGAGGCGGTGAAGAAGGAGAAGGACGAGGCGTCGAAGAAGCGGCTCGCCGCGATCGAGGACGAGATCGGCCGCCTCGAGCGCGAATACGCCGACCTGGACGAGGTATGGCAGGCGGAGAAATCGCAGGTCGAGGCGAGCGCGCACATCAAGGAGGAGATCGACAAGATCAAGCTCCAGATGGACGAGGCGAAGCGCAAGGGCGACTGGCAGAAAGTGTCCGAGCTGCAGTACGGCAAGCTGCCCGAGCTCGAGACACGGCTGAGGAAGGCCGACACGAAGCTCGCGACCGAAGAGCAGAAGAAGCCGCAATTGCTGCGCACCCACGTCGGCGCCGAGGAAATCGCCGAAGTCGTCTCGCGCGCGACGGGCATTCCCGTGTCGAAGATGATGCAGGGCGAGCGCGAAAAGCTCCTGAACATGGAAGAGCGGCTGCACAGCCGTGTCGTCGGACAGAACGAGGCGGTGCGCCTCGTCTCCGACGCGATCCGGCGTTCACGCTCCGGCCTCTCGGACCCGAACCGGCCGTACGGCTCGTTCCTGT
Source organism: Casimicrobiaceae bacterium (assembly GCA_035717085.1). Lineage (GTDB taxonomy): Bacteria > Pseudomonadota > Gammaproteobacteria > Burkholderiales > Casimicrobiaceae > VBCG01. The sequence goes on from DASTIY010000213.1 coordinate 1,640, forward strand.
TCCTCGGTCCCACGGGCGTCGGCAAGACCGAGCTCACCAAGGCGCTCGCCGAGTTCCTGTTCGACAGCGACCAGGCGATGGTGCGCATCGACATGTCCGAGTTCATGGAGAAGCACTCGGTCGCGCGGTTGATCGGCGCGCCGCCCGGTTACGTCGGCTACGAAGAGGGCGGCTACCTCACCGAGGCGGTGCGCCGCAAGCCTTACTCGGTCATCCTGTTCGACGAGATCGAGAAGGCGCATCCCGATGTCTTCAACGTGCTGTTGCAGGTGCTCGACGACGGACGCTTGACCGACGGGCAGGGACGCACCGTCGACTTCCGCAACACCGTGATCGTGATGACGTCGAACCTCGCGTCGCCGCGCATCCAGGAAATGACGAACGAGGGACGCGACCCCGGTGCGATCAAGGTGGCCGTCATGGCCCAGGTCAAGGCGACGTTCCGGCCCGAATTCGTGAACCGGATCGACGAGATCGTGGTGTTCCATCCGCTCGCGCAGGACCAGATCGCCAACATCGCGCGCATCCAGCTGCGCGCGCTCGAAGCGCGGCTCGCGAAGCTCGACATTCGGCTCGACGTGGCCGACGACGCGATCGCGCACGTCGCGCAGGCGGGCTTCGATCCCGTCTACGGCGCACGGCCGCTCAAGCGCGCGATCCAGCAGGAGATCGAAAATCCGCTCGCCAAGGAGATCCTGTCGGGCGCCTTCGGTGCGGGCGACACCGTGCACGTGCACGATCGCGGCGGACACATCGTGTTCGACAAGAGCGTCGAGGCGGAGGCGGTGGAGGCGTAAGGAGGGGCCAGGGACCAGGGACCAGGGGCCAGGGATCAGGGAGCATCACGCCCTGCAAATGACCGCGGAACTCGCTCATCGACTTCTGCATCGAGTGCGCATCACGTTGCCGCTCCCTGGTCCCTGACAACGAGTCACGGGTCCCTGCCTTTAAACCAGCGGCGCGTGGCGCAGATCGCGCAGATCGGGTCCCGCCGGCGCGACGATCGGCCGCTCGTGATGCGTCGTTGCCTTGTACAGCCCGGCGGCCAGTCCGCCCTGGATTGCATACGCAAGCGCACTCATCCAATCGCGCAAATCGTCGAGCACGGGAAAGATCCGCGCGAAGCCGTAGAGGTCGACGACGAACATCGCGAGGCCGAACACCACGCCGGCGATCGCCGCGGTGACGACGCCCACGCGATCGACGATCGCCGCGAGGATCACGCCCGACAGTGCACCGAGCACGAGCAGCAGCGCTACGCCGGCCGCGATCGTTCGCGGCCCGCCGCCGGCGTGACGGTCGGGCAGCAGCGCGTCGATCGTTACGGTGCCGAAGACGGCGAGCGGATGCCACGGCGACTGCCCGCGCATCGCCCACGAAAACGCGATCTCCACGATCACGAACACGGTCATCGCGATGATGCCGGCGACGACTGCGGTGCCCCAGGCGACGCGGGTGTCGTCGCGTGCAACGAAAGTGGCCATGACGCGCTCCTCGATGCGAATCGAACGTACCTGCGCTCACGCATCTTTCGTTCCCGTCGCGCGCAGAGGCGTCGCGCATGGGCGTCCGTAACGCTGCGGCAACAACTTCAAGCGTCGCGATCCTCTTGCGTGAACGCTGTCGGCGCGCACCCGACTGCGCGACGCGCGTCGCGAGCGTCAGTGCGACGCGGACACGCGCCTTCCCATCGTCAGCACTCGATGGGCGAGCCCTGCCGCGGTCAGCAGCCACGCCGCGAGCGAGACCCACGCCATGGCCTGCGCGAGCGGCAGCAGGAAGTCGAGGCGATCGGCGCGCGCGTAAGCGTCGGTCGCCGCGCTGTACATGCCCAGCGGAAACACGAGTGACCAGTAGTGCGGGTCGTAGCGGATCGGCACGCGGCGATGCACGTGTCGCCAGACGAACACGATCACGAGCAGCGGAATCCACCACGTCGCTGTTGCGAAGAAGAACAACGTGAAGCCGGCGACGAAATGCTCGATGCCGGCGAGGAACGCGAAGTGGCCGGCGACGTCGACGAGCCGCGCGCCGGCGAGCGTCGTGATGGCGACCGCGCCCATGTTGATCCAGTACGTCGGCGTCAGCATCTGCGCGTCCATCGTGCGAAACGTCCAGCGAAACAGGATGAGCCCGATGACGAGGACGTACAGCATCGCGCCGGCGAGGAAGAAGCCGAGGCACGCGAACATGGCGACGTCGCGAAGCGCGAGCGACGGCGCGACTTCGGTGCCGAGCACCGCGACGGCTTCGGTCGCGACCGTCACGAGCAGCCACGAGCCGTCGAGGCCGTGCTCGAGCCGCGGCTTGGGCTCGGCGATCGTGACCGCGGCGAAGAAGCCGTAGATCAGCACGAACCACAGCACGATGCTCGCGATCCAGGTCGCGAGCGCCGCGCCGCGCCATTCGTGCAGCGCCGCGAACTGGACGCCGAGCACGCAGGTGCCCGCGACGATGGTCAGGAACGACGGGCCCTTGACGTGATCGGCGAGTTCGCGCGCGACGGTGCGCGGCGTTTCCGCGATGCGTGCGATGCCGGCGACGACGAGCAGCACGTACGCGACGACGTTGACGACGAACAGCGCTTCGGCGAACCATCGATCGCCCTGCGCGTACTGCGCGAGCGACACGATGCCCGTCGCCATGACGAGCGCGAAGTAGCCGGGAAACGCGTGGCGGAGCGAGGGATTGGACAGGACGTTGCGGCCGATCGCCGGCCCGGCGCCACGGGGCGCCAACGCCGGCAAGCATACCGCGCGTCGCGCGGCTCATCGGGCAACCTGCCCCGAGGGCGCCCGCTTCGCGGGCGTCCCCGTCCGGAGGAGCGGGCGAGCGCGTTGGGGCGGCCCGGCGGCGCTCAAAAGTACGGCACGTGGCGCGGCGGCGACAGCCACGACGCGAGGTTCGATGCGAAGCGCGCGAGGGTGGGCGCGCAACGCGGCAACTCGAGGTCTTTTCCGTCGCGACCGGTCACCGTGAAGCGGGCACCGTTGCGCGCCTCGACGACGGTCTTGCCGTCGAACTCGACGACGAAATCGTCGCCGGCGCGCAGCACCACGTCGCGTCGTTGCTTCTCCTCGGTGAGCCACAGCGATCCGCGCAGCACGCGGATCAGCGCGCCGCGCACGTTCGGCAGCGTGACCGCTTCGTTGCTCGTCAGGTTGACGACCGTCCGGGTTTCATAGCAGGCCATGTCGGATCTCCGTAGAATGCGTCGAAATCATTCATGAAGAGGCGTCGCGCCGTTGGCGCGAAGCGCGGCCGGCGCGTAGAATCCTCTCTTCATGCAGTGCATTCTTGCCCTCGGCGCGACCCGCCTCAAGCGATCGTTTTTCATGACTCGCATGCACCAGACGCATGCATAAGACGTTGCGCGCATTGCCGTCGCTCGATTTCCTGCGCGGCTTCGAGGCGGCGGGACGGCGGCTGTCGTTCACGCTCGCGGCGCACGAGCTCTTCCTCACCCAGTCGGCTTTGTCGCGGCAAATCAGGGCGCTCGAGGACGCGCTCGGCGTGGCGCTCTTCGAGCGACGGCATCGCGCGCTCGCCTTGACGCCCGCCGGTGCGGCGTTCCATCACGAGGTGACCGCGACGCTGGAAGCGTTCGCCGGTGCCGCGGAGCGACTGCGCGGCGCGACGCGCGCGCCGGGCCTCACGCTGTCGACGACCGTCTCGTTCGCGTCGCTCTGGGTGATTCCGCGCCTCGCGACGTTTCGCGCGCGGCACCCCGATGTCGAGGTCTACGTTTCCGCCGACGACCGCGTCGTCGATCTCGCGCGCGGCGACGTCGACCTCGTCGTACGCTACCTGCCCGATGCGTCGGCGCCTCCCGAAGCCATTCGCCTCTTCGGCGAGCGCATGACGCCGGTCGCGAGCCCGAAGCTCCTGCGCGGCGGCATGCGCTTGCGCAAGCCCGCCGATCTCGCGAAGCACGTGTTGCTGCACCTCGACGATCCCGAGGGGCACACGCCGTGGCTCGACTGGCGAAGCTGGCTCGCGTCGAACGGCGAGCCGGGACTCAAGCCGGCCGGCGCGCTGCGCTTCAAGCTCTACGACCAGGTGGCGCAGGCCGCGGTGGGCGGGCAGGGCGTCGCGCTCGGACGCCTGCCGATCCTCGCCGAGCACCTTCGCGATGGTCGCCTCGTCGCGCCCTTCGCGCGGAAGGACGACATCGCGCGCGGCTACTTTGCGCTCGTCGCGCCCGGCGCAGGCGAGCGCGACGCGGTCGCGGCGTTCCTGCAATGGTTGCGCGAGGAAGCGGGCCGGGAGCAACAGGAATCGGCGCGAGCCCGCCTTCGCAATCGCCGCGAGAATCGCCATGCATGACGCGAGCGGCCCGTCGCCGTGGATCGTTCGCTTCGCGCCGCTCGTCGCGCCGGGGGCGCGCGTGCTCGACGTCGCCGCCGGCCGCGGGCGCCATGCGCGCTTCTTCGCCAGCCGCGGCGCACGCGTGCTCGCGGTGGATCGAGATGCGCACGCACTCGCGAGCGTGGACAGCGTCGCGGGCGTCGAGACGCGCGTGGCCGATCTCGAAGGACCTTCGTGGCCGCTTGACGACGCGACGTTCGATGCGATCGTCGTCGTGCATTACCTGCATCGCCCCTCGTTCGAGCGCCTGGTCGCGGCGCTCGCGCCCGACGGTGTACTTCTCTACGAAACGTTCGCGGCGGGCAACGAGCGCTACGGACGTCCGTCGAGCCCGGCGTTCCTGCTCGCATCGGACGAGCTCCTCGCGCGCGTTCGCGGAAGCCTCATCGTCGTCGCGTTCGAGCAGGGCCTCGAAGTCGACGCGTGCAGTCGTCGCGTCGTGCAGCGCATCGCCGCCGTCGGCCCCGGCCGCGCGTGGCCGCCGTCGCTTCCGACGAGCGGGTGAACGCGGCGTCGCGAAGGGCTGTTCCCCGAGGGGAATCGGGTAGAATCGCCGTTTTTCGAGGATGGCCTTGATGCTTGCAGGCAGCCTCGTCGCGATCGTGACGCCCATGCAGGAAGGCGGCGCGCTCGATCTCGACGCGCTTCACCGGCTGATCGATTTTCACGTCGCGAACGGCACCGCCGGCATCGTCGTCGTCGGCACCACGGGTGAATCGCCGACCGTCGACGTCGACGAGCATTGCCGGCTGATCCAGACGACGATCGAGCACGCGGCGCGACGCATTCCGGTCATCGCGGGCACCGGCGGCAACTCGACCGCCGAGGCGATCGCGCTGACGCGCTTCGCGAAACGTGCCGGCGCATACGGTTGCCTGTCGGTCGTGCCGTACTACAACAAGCCGACGCAGGAAGGGCTCTACCGGCACTTCCGCGCGATCGCCGAGGCCGTCGACGTTCCGCTTTATCTGTACAACGTGCCGAGTCGCACCGTCGCCGATCTCGGCAACGACACGATCGTGCGGCTCGCGGAAATTCCGAACATCGTCGGATTGAAGGATGCGACGTCCGACCTTCCGCGTCTGGTCGATCTCCTGAACCGCCTGCCCGGCGGGCGCGAGTTCGCGCTCTACTCGGGCAACGACGACACCGCGCTCGCCTTCATGATGCATGGCGGGAACGGGGTCATCTCGGTCACGGCGAACATCGCGCCGCGACAGGTGGCCGACGTGTGCCGCGCCGCGCTCGCCGGCGACGTCGCCACGGCACGGCGATTGAACGCGAAGCTCGCGCCGCTGCACGCGGCGCTCTTCGTCGAAGCAAACCCGATCCCGGTCAAATGGGCGCTCGCCGAGCTCGGGTGGATACGCAACGAATTGCGGCTGCCGCTCACGTCCCTGTCGCCGCGATTCCACGACGCCGTCCGCCGCGCGCTGCGCGACTCGGGCTGCGCCGAAACGTCTGCACTGAAGGCTAACTCCTGATGAACGTACGATCGAAGCCCGGCGCACCGTGGTGCGCGCTCATTCTCGTCGTCCTCGTGTCGCTTGCCGGCTGCGAGTCGATGAATCTCAGCAGCCTCGGCAAGCGGATCGATTACAAGTCCGCGTCGAGCACGCCGTCGCTCGAACTGCCGCCCGATCTCACGACGCCGCAATACGACGAGCGTTACTCGATCGCGACGGCGTCCGGCGTCGCGGCGCGCGACGCAACGCGGCCGAAGCAGGCGGATTTGCTGCCGACCAACCCCGAGGCGCACATCGTGCGCGCGGGCACCGAGCGCTGGCTCGTCGTCAAGGCGACGCCGGAACAGGCGTGGTCGGCGGTGCGCAAGTTCTGGACGGACACCGGCTTCGTGATCGCGACCGAGCAGCCGCAGGTCGGCGTGATGGAAACCGACTGGGCGGAAAACCGCGCGGAGATTCCGCAGGACCTCCTGCGCAAGTACATCGGCAAGTACATCGACGTGTTCTACACGACCTACAAGCGCGACAAGTTCCGCACGCGCATCGAGCGCGGCAGCGAGCCGGGCACCGTCGAGATCTACCTGTCGCACCGCGGCATGGAGCAAGTGCCGACGACGACCGCCGGTCCGGCCGCGCCCGCGGGCTTCGCATGGGCGCTGATGCCACCGAACCCCAATCTCGAAGCCGAGATGCTGTCGCGGCTCATGATGCGCTTCGGCGCGCCGGAAGCCGTCGCCGAAGCGGCGACGTCCGCGACCGCGGTCGCCAACGCACCGGTGCACGCGCGCATCGAGAAGGCGGATGGCGTCGCGAAGCTGATCGTCGACGACCCGTTCGACCGCGCGTGGCGGCGCGTGGGCCTCGCGCTCGATCGCACCGGCTTCACCGTGGTCGACCGCGACCGCTCGAGCGGCACGTACTTCGTCCGCTATGCCGATCCCGACGCCGACATGCTGCGCAAGGACCGCGAGAAGGGCTTCCTGTCGAAGCTGATGAACGTGTTCAAGAAGGACGACGAGAACAAGCCCGAGCAGTACCGGATCAAGGTCGCGCAGGAGACGACGCCGCAAAGCACCGTGAGCGTTCAGGATCCGTCGGGCAATCCGGACAAGACCCAGGCGAGCGAGCGCATTCTCGCGCTGCTCCGCGACCAGTTGAAGTAGTCGCCGCTTCCCGCGCGTGCGCTTCGCTTCGTTGGGCAGCGGCAGCGAAGGCAACGGTCTCGTCGTCGAGGTCGGCGACACGCGCATCCTGATCGACTGCGGCTTTCGCGTGCGCGACACCGTGGCGCGCCTCGCGCGCCTCGGCATCGCGGCGGAGAGCGTCACGGCGATCCTCGTCACGCACGAGCACGCCGACCACATCGGCGGCGTCGCGGCGTTCGCCGCCCGGTATCGCATTCCGGTATGGCTCACGTTCGGCACGCTGACGATGGCGGGCGAGCGCTTCGAGCGGCTCGACATTCGCGGCTTCGACAGCCACGACGTGTTCGCCGTCGGCATGGTCGAGGTGCGGCCGTTTCCCGTGCCGCACGACGCCCGCGAGCCGGTGCAATTCGTCGTCGGCGACGGCGTGCGCCGCCTCGGCATCCTGACCGACATCGGGACGACGACGCGCTACGTCGAGACGAGCCTGTCGGGGTGCGACGCGCTCGTCATCGAGTGCAACCACGACCGCGACATGCTCGACTGCGGTGACTACCCGTGGCCGCTCAAGCAGCGGATCGCCAGCCGCTTCGGCCACCTGCACAACGAGGCGGCCGCCGCACTCGTTGCGGCGATCGACACGTCGCGTCTTCGCCATGTCGTCGCCGCGCATCTTTCGCAGCAGAACAACACGCCGGACAAGGCGCGCGCCGCGCTGTCGAAGGCGTTGAACTGCACGCCCGACTGGATCGGCATCGCCGATCAGCACGACGGCTTCGCGTGGCGAGATCTCTGAGGAGTCCCTGATGGAAAAGCGCGACGAGCGGTACCGCGGGAAGGCGAAGACCGTCTATGCGACCGACGATCCACGCTATCTCGTCATGCACTATCGCGACGACGTATCGGCGTTCGACGGCGCGAAGCTCGCCAAGCTCGACGGCAAGGGCGAGACGAACAATCGGATCAACGCGTACGTGATGGGCAGGCTCGCGGAGGCGGGCATCCCGAGCCATTTCGTGCGCCTGTTGAACGAGCGCGAATCGCTCGTGCGCGCGATGAAGATGATCCCGGTCGAGTGCGTCGTGCGCAACATCTGCGCAGGCTCGATGGCCAAGCGCTACGGGATCGAGGAGGGCCTGAGGCTGCCCGAGCCGATCTTCGAGTTCTTCCTCAAAAGCGATGCGCTGCACGACCCGTTGGTCAACGAGGATCACATCCGCGTGCTCGGCTGGGCGACACAGCAGGAGATCGAGGCGATGAAGGCGTTGACGCATCGCGTGAACCGCGTGCTGAAGCCGCTGTTCGCGCGCGCCGGCATCGACCTCGTCGATTACAAGCTCGAATTCGGCCACCCGATCGACGACCCGCACGGCGCGCTCCTGCTCGGCGACGAGTTCACACCGGATGGCTGCCGCCTGTGGGACGCGACGACCGGCGAGAAGCTCGACAAGGATCGCTTTCGCCGCGATTTGGGCGAGGTCATCGAACACTATCGCGAGGTCGGACGGCGCATCGGCGCGCCGCTGTGACCGCTCTGCGCGACTGACGGTCGTGCTCAGCGCGGCTTGATCGGGTGTTCCGACAGAAAGTGCAGTATCGCGTCGGCGCCGTCACGCGGGTTCTCGACGATCAGCGCGCGGACGCTCCGCGTGACGACCTGCCTTCTCGGTGCGTCAGGCATAGCCGGCCTGCGTGGCGATGCCGAGCAAGGCCTCCATCGTTTCGCGCGTGGCATTCGCAGCGGCCGCCTCCAACGCCCGTTGCACGTCGCCACGCAGCAACTGCTGCTCGGGGGATGCCATCGCGCGCACGCAGGTCGCGGCAGCCGCGAGGTCGGAACGTTCGAGCGCGCGGGCCAGTTCGACCATCTCGTAGAACCAGTTGAACGGATAGCCTGGCAGCACCGCCGTCTGTCGTGCCGTCGCGATGGCGGCCGTCGTTGCCGCCTCGTCGTGCCGGCGCCACGCGACCCACGCGAGGTTCGCGTGAGCGACGCCGACGTAGTGGCGCGCTCCGTTGCGCTCGGCCGCGGCCATGGCTGCGCGAGCGAACGCTTCCGCCCGGTCGACGTCGTGCAGCATGCGCGCGGTCACCGCGAGGTAGGTGAGGCACAGCATGTTGCGCTCGGCGTCGCCGACGCGCGTCGTATCGCGCAGCACCTGCTGCAGCGTGGCGTCGGCTTCGACGATCCGGTGGCTCCACAATTGCATGAAGCCGCGTCCGAACCCGGCGAGGCACATTTCCGCGGGGTCGCCGACGTCGAGCTCGTCGGCGGCCTGTGCGGCCAGCGCG
>DASTIY010000214.1:0-6172 GCA_035717085.1 Casimicrobiaceae bacterium
GAATCTCCCGCCGGTGCGCGAGCTCCCACGTCCCGATCACGAGCAGCGCGCGCTCGATCGGCGCGAGCTCGTCGACGCGACGATCGACGTCGGGTGCGAGCGTGCCGAGGAGCTCGTCGTAACCGCGCGTGACGCCGCGCCACAACGCGTGGAAATACTCGCGATCGGTGTCGGCGAACTCCGGTCCCGCTTCGAGCGACGCGGCGATTGCGTCGGCGTCGCCGTGTCCGACCTGCCGCTCGTAGAGACCTTGCAGCACGAGCTCGCGCGCCCGGCGTCTGCGTGGATTGGGACTTTGCGCGCTCACCGTCGATCGATTGCGTCGAGGAGATTCGCGAGCTCGAGCGCCGCCTGTGCGGCCTCTGCACCCTTCGCCGCCATGCGCGCCTCGGCCTGCGCGTCGGTGTCACAGGTGAGGATGCCGTTGCCGATCGGTACACCGAATTCGAGCGCGACGCTCGCCACGCCCGCGGCGGATTCGTTGGCCACGATGTCGAAATGATAGGTGTCGCCGCGAATCACCGCGCCGAGCGCGACGAGCACGTCGTAGTCGCCGCTTTGCGCGAGTCGTTGCAGCGCGAGCGGGATTTCCAGCGCGCCGGGGACCGTGAGCAGCGTGATGCGCTCCTCCGCGACGCCCGCTTCCGCGAGCGCGCGCAACGCCCCCTCCAGCAGGCCCGCGCCGATCGACGGATTGAAGCGGGATTGGACGATGGCGACGCGGCGCTCCTCGCCGCGGGCATTCGATTCGAGGCGCTCGATGGGCATGGCAGTGGACGAACCGGCAAAATGCGGCCGCAGCGATGCGGCCCGATGCAAGCTACGACGCGCGGCGTACGGGCGGAGTTTCTTCGTAGCCCGTCACCTCGAGGTCGAAGCCCGCCATGCTCGGCATTTTCCGCTGCCGCGCGAGGAGCCGCATCCTGCCGACATGCAGGTCGCGCAGGATCTGGGCCCCGATGCCGTAGTTGCGCAGGTCCATCTTCGGCGGCACCGGCGGCTTGCCGGCGATGGCGCGCTCGCGCAATTCGCGCGCGCTTTCGGGCCGATGCAGCAGCACGATGACGCCGCGCCCCGCCTCGGCGATCGCGCGTTGCGCCTCGAGGACGCTCCAGGCGTGGCCTTCGCTTTCGGAGTCGAGAAGATCGATGATCGACAGCGGCTCGTGCACGCGTACGAGCGTCTCCACGTCGGGCGAGATCGGTCCGCGCACGAGCGCGAGATGCGTCGCGTCGGACAGCTTGTCGCGATAGACGACCAGTCGGAACGTGCCCGCCGCCGTCGTCAGCGGCCGCTCGGCGACGCGCTCGACGAGCCGCTCGGTGCGCGCCCGGTGGTGAATGAGATCGGCGATCGCGCCGACGCGAAGCCCATGCGTGCGCGCGAACACCTCGAGGTCGGGCAGGCGCGCCATCGTGCCGTCGTCGTTCATGATCTCGCAGAGCACCGCCGCAGGCGTCAGGCCGGCGAGGCGCGCGAGATCGCAGCAGGCCTCGGTGTGGCCCGCGCGGGCGAGGACGCCGCCCGGTTGCGCGATGATCGGAAACACGTGGCCCGGCTGCACGATGTCGTCGGGTAACGCGTTCGCCGACGCGGCGACCCGGATGGTGTGCGCGCGATCGGCAGCGGAAATGCCCGTAGTCACGCCGTTCGCCGCCTCGATCGAAACGGTGAAATTCGTCCCGTGCGACGAGCGATTCGTCGGCGTCATCGGCGACAAGTCGAGGCGGCGCGCCTGCTCCTCGGTGATCGCCATGCAGACCAGCCCCCGACCGAAGCGCGCCATGAAGTTGATCGCGTCGGGCGTGACGTGATCCGCGGCGAGTATCAGGTCGCCCTCGTTCTCGCGATCCTCCTCGTCGACGAGGATCACCATTCGGCCGGTCTTGAGGTCCGCGACGATGTCGGCGATGGGTGCGATCGGCATGTCATCGATCTCCGAAAAGTGCGAGCGTCGCGCGCGTCAGCGCGCTCGTCGCATCGACGTAATCGAGCACGACACTGTAGTGATGTCGGCAGACGACATGCAGAGGTCCGTGCGCGCCCGCCGGGCGGTTGTGCGGCCACGCGTCCCACAGCAAGTCGGTCTGACGCACGAACTCCGACGTTTCGTCGGCGCCCACCGCGATCAGCAGCGGGGCGTCGGTGGTCGGCGTCTTCGCCGCGGGCGAGAGCGCGCGCGCACGCGCGGCGTCGAGCTTGAAGTCGACGTTGTGCGAGAACCGCACGAGCGGCGAGAGATCGTGCACGCCGGACAGCGAAATGCCGCCGACGAACGGCGCACGCGCGAAATCGTCGGCGCGCCAGTCGAGCGTGTACATCATCGCCGTCAGGTGGCCGCCTGCCGAATGCCCGCCGATCACGAGCGGCGCCGGCAGGCCGCGTCGCGGTCCTTCGCGCGCGAGCCAGCGCACCGCGCGGCGACACTGGTCGACGATCCGGTCGATCGGCGCGCCCGGGCAGAGCTCGTAGTTGATCGTGGCGACGGCGTAGCCCGCCTCCACGAACGCCGGTGCGACGAACGCGTAGTCCGCCTTGTCGAGCGCGCGCCACCAGCCGCCGTGAATGAACGCGAGCGTGCCGCGCGGTTGTCCGGGGGGTCTGAAGACATCGAGTGTTTCGCCGGCCTCGTCGCCGTAGCGCACGTCGACGTCCGGGCGCAGTGCCTGGACCGCGGCTTGCGAGCGCTCGACCCATTCATCGAGCCAGCGCTGATGGTCGGGAACGGCGGCGCGATTGTTGTAACCGCGCTCGACGGCTTCCGGTGTGAGCTCCGCGACGATCGACATGACGGAGCCGTTACGCGGGCTGCGCCGGTGGCAGAACTTCGACGAGCAGCGGCGTGAGCCCGGCGATGCGTCCTTCGAGACGATCGCCGGGCACGACCGGCCCGACGCCCGCGGGCGTGCCCGTGAAGATCAGGTCGCCCGGCTCGAGTCGATACATGCGCGTCAGGAATTCGATCATGTGCGGCACGTCCCAAATCATGTCGGACAGGTCGCCGTGCTGGCGCCGCTCGCCGTTGACGAGCAACGTGACTTCGCCTTTGGTCAGCACGCCGGTCGCCGTCACCGGGTGGATCGGCGCGATCGGTGCCGCTTGCGCGAACGACTTGCCGATGTCCCAGGGTCGCTTCTTCTCGCGCATGTCGTGCTGCAGGTCGCGCCGCGTCATGTCGAGTCCCGTCGCGTAGCCGAAAACCAGCGATTGCGCGTCCGCCGCCTTCACGTTCGCGCCGCTCTTGCCGATCGCGACGACGAGCTCAAGCTCGTAATGGAAATTCTTCGTCGCCATCGGGTACGCGATGCGCGCGACCTCGGGCGGCCGTGCCGGCACGATCGCATCGGCGGCCTTGGTGAAGAAGAACGGAGGCTCCTTCGTCGCATCGCCGCCCATCTCCTTCGCGTGCTCCGCGTAGTTGCGCCCAACGCAGAAGATGTGACGAACGGGAAACGGCGGACCGTCGACGACCGGCACCGCCGGCGGATCCCACAACGGAATCGCGTATTGCATCGTTCTACGAGCTCCTCATTCGGCGTCGGGTTGTCTCGCGGGCGCGGCGCTCGCGAACGCCGGCAGCGCGTTGCATTCGGATTCGATGCGCACGAGCGTCGGGTACGGCGACAGGTCGATCGAGAAACGGCGCGCGTTCGCGAGCTGCGGCACGAGGCAGACGTCGGCGAGCGTCGGCGCGTCGCCGTGGCAGAAGCGACCGGTCGAAGGATCGCGCGAGAGCGACTTTTCGAGCGCCTCGAAGCCGACATCGATCCAGTAGCGGTACCAGCCGTCCTTCTGCTCGCGCGAGACGCCGAGCGTGCCGACCAGGTAGTTCAGCACCCGCAGGTTGTTCAGCGGATGGATCTCGCAGGCGATCGCGAGCGCGATCGAGCGCACGCGCGCACGCCCTTCCGCGTCGGCGGGCAGGAGTGGCGGCTGCGGATGCGTCTCGTCGAGGAATTCGACGATCGCGAGCGACTGCGTGAGCACCGTGCCGTCGTCGAGCGCCAGCGCGGGCACGAGCCCCTGCGGATTGAGCGCGAGATAGTCCTGCGCGCGCTGGTTGCCCATGCGCAAATGGACGAACGTCCGCTCGTCGGGGACCACGCCCTTCAGGTTCAGCGCGATCCGAACGCGATAGGCCGCCGAGGACCGGAAGTAGTCGTAGAGCCGCATCCGCGCAGTATGTCAGAACGCGGGGCGGACGCCCGGCGCCAACGCGCGCTTGCAGCGCGCCGGTTGGCGGGCTTCAGAACGCCGAGATGCCGGTCTGGGCGCGCCCGAGAATCAGTGCGTGGATGTCGTGCGTGCCCTCGTACGTGTTGACCGTCTCGAGGTTCAGCATGTGGCGGATCACGTTGAACTCGTCGACGATGCCGTTGCCGCCGTGCATGTCGCGCGCCGTGCGGGCGATGTCGAGCGCCTTGCCGCAATTGTTCCGCTTGAGGATCGACGTGATTTCGGGTGCGGCGAGCCCTTCGTCCTTCAGCCGGCCGAGGCGCAGGCAGCCCTGCAGGCCGAGCGCGATCTCGGTCTGCATGTCGGCGAGCTTGCGCTGGACCAACTGGTTCGCCGCGAGCGGACGGCCGAACTGCTTGCGGTCGAGCACGTACTGCCGGGCCTGGTGCCAGCACGCTTCCGCCGCACCGAGGACACCCCACGCGATGCCGTAGCGTGCGTTGTCGAGACAACCCATCGGGCCCTTGAGGCCCTTGACGTTGGGCAGCAGGTTCTCGTGCGGCACGAAGACATCGTCCATCACGATCTCGCCGGTGATCGAGGCACGCAGCGAGAACTTGCCTTCGATCTTCGGCGCCGACAGGCCCTTCATGCCCTTCTCGAGCACGAAGCCGTGGACGACGCCGTCGAGCTTGGCCCAGACGACGAAGACGTCGGCGATCGGCGAGTTGGAGATCCACGTCTTCGCGCCGGTCAGTCGATAGCCGCCGTCGACGGCGCGTGCGCGCGTCTCCATCGATCCGGGATCGGAGCCGTGGTTCGGCTCGGTCAGGCCGAAGCATCCGATCTTCTCGCCGCGCGCGAGCGGCGGCAGGTACTTCGCCCGCTGCGCCTCGGACCCGTAGGCGTGGATCGGATACATGACGAGCGAGCTCTGCACGCTCATCATCGAGCGGTAGCCCGAATCGACGCGCTCGACTTCGCGCGCCACCAGGCCGTAGCAAACGTAATTGAGCCCGGCGCCGCCGTATTCGGCGGGGATGGTGAGGCCGAGCAGGCCGATCTCGCCCATCTCGCGAAAGATCGCGGGGTCGGTGCTTTCGTTGCGAAACGCGTCGCGCACGCGCGGCGCGAGCCTTTCCTGCGCGTAGTCGTGCGCCGTGTCGCGCACCATCCGCTCGTCCTCGCCGAGTTGACGCTCGAAGAGCAGCGGGTCGTCCCACTGGAACTCGGGCCTGCTCGTGCGGATCGGGTCTCGTGCGTTCATCGTCGTCGGCCGCGTTCAGGGTGGCCTGGCCACGATAGCAGATCCGCGCCGTGCGGAGCGACGGTCGGCTTCGCATGGATCAAGTCCGCATCGATTCACCACGACGCGACCGACACCGCGTCAATCGTCCGGACGGACTAGGTCGTCTTGCCGATTGGGATGCTGGCGCACGGCCGCGCAGGATGCCTGCATGTCGCGCGTCCCTCTCTCCGGTTTCACGCTGCTCGAGCTCATGGTCGGCCTCGCGATCACCGCGATCCTTTTCGCCGTCGGCGTGCCGGGGCTCGGCGGTTATCTCGCCGAGCAGCGCGTGCACGACCGGGCCGACGCGCTCTTGCGCACGCTGCAGGTGGCGCGGAGCGAGGCGATCAAGCGCGGTGAGCGCGTCGACGTGTGTCCCGGCCCGGGTGGCAGCTGCGCGGCAGTCGCGACGCCATGGGAAGGCGGCTGGCGAGTCGTCGCCGACGCGACGCGAAGCGCTTCGGCGGCGATCGCCACCGAGCACGCCGCGACGTCGGGGATCACGATTCGGGGCAACCGGCCCCTCGCCGACTACGTTTCGTACACGGCCGCAGGACACGCGCGCCGCTTCGACGGCGCGCTGCAGATGGGAACCTTCACCGTATGTTCACCGGGCCAGCGGGTGCGCAAGGTAATCCTCGCGAGCAGCGGCCGCGCACGGCTCGAAACCGCCGCGGAGATGTGCCCGTGAAATTGGGACGGCGTCTT
>DASTIY010000215.1:0-3155 GCA_035717085.1 Casimicrobiaceae bacterium
ATCATGGATGCAATGATGGCGGGGAGGGTGTGGAGGAGCACGCCGACAATTATAGGTCGCACGCGAGCATCGCCTTGTCGATCGCGAACGGCCGCGGCCGCCACGCGGTGACGCGCACGAGCGAACCGGTGTCGACCTCGAGCGAATCGGTGAGGCGCGCGATCGTCGCGGCGCGCCCGGCGAGCGCGCCGCCGCGTCTCAGCGCGCCGACGGGGACACGCACGAGCCGCGGCTCGACGCCGAGCGCGTCCGCGATCGCCCGCACGAGGGCAGGCGTCGAGACGCTTTCCGCGTCGGCGACGAAGTGCGCGCCGATCACCGCGTTGTCGCTTGCGAGAACCGCCTCGACGGCGTCGAGCAGATTGTCGATCCCGAGCACCGAGCGCCGATTGTCGATGGCGCCGAACGGAAGGACGCGGTGTGCGGCCACCGCATCGACGAGGCGCCGGAAATTGCCGCGCGCACCGGCGCCGTAGACGAGCGGCAGGCGCAGGCTCGTCGCGAGCATCGACGTGCCGCTCGACACCTGCGCGAGCGTGCGCTCCGCGGCGAGCTTGCTTCGCGCATAGGCGTCCTGTGGCGACGGGGCATCGCCGGCGCGAAACGCGTGACCCTGCGACGTCGCCTCGCCATTCACTTTCACCGTGCTCGCGAACAGGAAGCGACGCACGCCCGCGGTGACGGCGGCGAGCGCGAGGCGCTCGGTGACGTCGACGTTCGCGAGACGGTGCGCCGTTTCCGCATCGGAGCCCATATCGTCCATGCGATGCACGCGCGCGGCGAGATGGACGACGGCGAATGCGCCGTCGAGCACGCGCGCGAGCGCTTCGGGTTGCGCGCGCTCGAGATCGAGCGCGACCTCGTCGTCGTTGTTGCCGGTGGATGCGTGCACGAGGCGGCGCACCGGCTGGCCGTGCGCTTCGAGGCGTGCGCAAAGCGCGCGACCGATGAAGCCGCCGGCGCCGGTGACGGCGACGAAGGGCTTCTTTGCTCTCGCTATATCCACCTCCACCCATGGCGCGAATAGAAGCGCAATGCGCTCGCGACGAACCACGCCCGGTGTCGCCAGCCCTTCTCCGCCGCGCGACCGCCGTGGTGCACCACGCTGACGCTCGGCACGTACGCGCTTTGCGTGACCGCGTTGAGCCGCGCGCTCCAGTCGAAGTCCTCGAAGTAGAGGAAGAAGCGCGGATCGAAGCCGCCCGTGCGGTCGATCGCGTCGCGGCGTGCGATCATGCACGCGCCCGACATCATGGGTACGCCGATCGTTTCGCGCGGCGGATCGGCGTCGACGATATCGCGCATTTCATAGCGCGCGAGGCGCCGCTCGAAGAGCCGCTGGAGCGGACGCGGCGCGAAGCCACGCAGCGCGAGATCGAAGATCGCCGGATAGCGCTTGCACGTGTACTGCCGTCGGCCGGCCGCGTCGGTGACCGTCGGCGTCAGCGCGCCGACGTCGGGATGCGCATCGAGCCAGCGAAAGGCATTGACGAGCGCATCGGGCGCGAGCTCCGCGTCGGGATTCAGCACCAGATGGAAGTCGGCACCCGTGCCGTGCAGCACGAGATTGTGCGCGGCCCCGTAACCGATGTTCGCGTGGCCGTGCAGGTACGTGAGGTGGACGGCGCTCTCGGAAAAACGCGCGCGGCCGAGCTCGATCACGCGCTCCGCGACACCGCGATCCCCGCTGTTGTCGATCAGCGCGAGGTGAACCGTCTTCAACACGCCGGCCTTCTGCGCTGCATCGACGGCACTCGCCAGCGCATCGAGCGTGCGCGCGAAGAGCGGCAGGTCCGGGTGATAGGTGACGATGCTGATCGTTAGCGACGAGGGCAGCATGCGCCGGGGCGCTCGAAATCGGGGCGCCGAAAGCATACATTGCAGGGCTGCGAGCGAACCCCGGGAAGGAACATGACGGCGATGAACGGCACGACGAACGGCGCGACGGCGCGCACCTCTGCGACGGTTGCCACGCAGGATGTCTACGACGAGAAAGCGCTTCGGGCGTTCGCGTACGCACTGCTGAAGGCGGCCGACGTGCGTGACGACATCGCGCGCGACACCGCCGACATCCTCGTCGATGCGGACTTGATGGGCCACACGACGCACGGCCTCGCGCTTCTGCCCGCCTATTTGCAGCAACTCGCCGACGGCGGCATGCGCAAGACGGGCGAGCCGACGATCGTGGCGCGAGCAGCGGCCTGCGAAACGTGGGATGGCGAGCGATTGCCGGGACCCTGGCTCACGCTGCGCGCACTCGATCGTGCGCGAGCGCTTGCGACGGCGCAGGGCACCGGCACGATCGTGATCCGGCGTTCGCATCACATCGCCTGCCTCGCGGCGTATGCGAAACGCGGCGCCGAGCAGGGATTGCTGACGCTCGTCCATTGCAGCGATCCGTCGGGCGCGAGCGTCGCGCCCTTCGGTGCAGTGACGCCGGTGTTCACACCGAATCCGCTGTCCGCCGGCATCCCCACCTCGAGCGATCCCATCCTGCTCGACATCTCGGCGAGCTATACGACGAACGGAATGACGACGCGACTCTTCAATGCGCGCGAGATGCTGCCGCATCCGTGGGTGCAGGACGCGCGGGGCGCGCCGACGCGCGATCCGGCGGTGCTGTTCGACGAGCCGAGAGGCACGCTGCTGCCGCTCGGCGGGCACGAGGCCGGGCACAAGGGCTTCGGGCTCGCGCTCCTGATCGAGGCACTGACGTCCGCGCTCGCCGGCCACGGGCGCGCCGACGCGCCACAGAACTGGGGCGCGAGCGTGTTCGTGCAGGTGCTCGATCCGCGCGCGTTCGGCGGGCTCGACGCGTTTCGCACGCAGATGGACTGGCTGGTACAAGCATGCCACCACGCGACGCCGCGACCCGGCGGTTCACGGGTGCGGCTGCCGGGCGAGCGCGCGCTCGCGCTCTATCGCGAGCAGTCAGCGCGCGGCGTCGTGCTGCATGCCGGGATCATGCCCGCGCTCGTCACGTGCGCCGAGCGCCTCGCTGTGTCGGCCCCGCACGCCAACCCGCTCCCCGCTTCGCGGGGAGAGGGAGCCAACGCCTGAAGGTGTCAGACAGGTGTCCGACAGGTGTCCGACAGGTGTCCGACACGTGTCGGAGGTGAATCGCCGGTTACCTCTCCGGGCGCGCGCGGGGAGAG
>DASTIY010000216.1:0-2051 GCA_035717085.1 Casimicrobiaceae bacterium
GCGGCGAAGAGCGGCTTACACGTCGCCCCATGACGTCGTGACATTGGCAACTCCCTTCCCTTGTCATGGCATTCGCGCGGGACCGCGTGCAACCGCGGTCCCGCGCGAGCCGTCCGAAGCCGCGCCTACGCGCCCTTGTCGTCGCTAAACGGGCTTTGCAGCGTGACGCGCGGCCGATCGGCGAGCAGGATCGGACGTTTCACGGCGTCGCGCGTCTCCTGCGGCGTCTTCACGACGGTGTCGCGCTCGGGTGCTTTCGCGACGCGCTTCGTGTTGAAATGCCCGGGGTTGTAATCGAGGCCGTTGAAGTACGCGTACGACTCGCCGGTCAGTGGGCTCATGCTGTTGTCGTCGGCGAAGGCGAGCGACGTTCCCAGCGCCAGCGTGATCGCCGCGATTGCCCGCGCGGCTCGGAGGGTGTTGCGGTTCATGACTTCTCCTGCGTTCGTCGTTTCGAATTGCCGGCGACGCGGCGCGACTCGCGCGCCCTTCCGTCGCCGGGATTCGCGATTTGCCGATGGCAGTGTTCGTTCGCCAATCGCGCGTCGCTTGTCTGTCGAACCGCGGGCGGCACGTCGTTATTCGCACGGGAATAACGGCGTCGCGGCAACGGTCTGGCGCTGCCGCGCTACGAACGAAACGACGAACGTGTAACGCGCGCGAAGCGCGCGTTACACGAGGCTGAGAACAGCGAAGTCAGGGCTGCGCGGCTTCGCGCAGCAGCTGTGCGAGGCAGGCGTCGAGCACGTCGGGCGACGCGTCGGATACGGCGAGCCAGTCCCAGCCGGCGCCGCGTGCGTGCACGACGTTGAAGCCGCGCACGTCGCGCTGCGCCGGCATGTCGCGCGCTTCGGGCCACACGTACACGTCGATCGTGTGCTTGCGATAACCGTAGACGAGCGTCGCCGTCGGCCGACCCTGCAGCGTCGTCAGGCGTCCGCCGAGCAACGGAAAGCCATCGGCCGCGAGATCGCGCACGGGGGGCGAGTAGTCGAGGCGTGCGGACAGCCACGGCTTGACGGTATGCCGATCGGACGACACGACGTCGACCAGTCGCTGGTCGAGCGTCGCTCGCACGTGGCCCGACACCGCCTGCGCGACGAGGTCGTTGTCGGCGCGCCAATCGACCACGGCGGTACCGACGACGAGCGCGAACACGGTCGCCGCGCAGCCTCCGAGCGCACCCGCGGTCAGCGACCGCCACCGCGATGCGCCCACCGCGCCGCCGATTGCGTCGACCAATGGCGCGAAAGGACGTCGGCGCTCGCGCCGGCGTGCCGCATGGCGCGCGCGTTCCTCGGCATCCGCGCTCGCGAGCTGCGCCTGCAGGCGCTCGCGCAGGCCGGGAGGCGCGGCGAAGTACGGCACCTCCGAGCGCAGGCGCTGGCGCAGCGCGAGCAGATCCGCGTGCTGCGTCGCGCATCCGGCGCACGTGCGCAGATGACCTTCCAGCGTATGCCGGGAACGGACGTCCAGCTCGCCGTCCGTGTAGGCCCCGATCAACGACACCGCCCGATCGCAATTCATCGGTCACCTCCCGCCGTCCGCTCGACGATCGCGCGCAGCCGCGGCGATCCCTGCAGCAGCGCGCGTGCGCGCGAAAGCCGCGACATCACGGTGCCCACCGGAATGTCGGCGACGCGCGCGATCTCCTTGTACGACAGGTCTTCCATCTCCCGCAGGATCAACACCTCGCGAAACGCGAGCGGCAGCTCGGCCACCGCGTCGGCGAGGACTTTCGCGTCGGAGCGGCGGACCGCGGCCTGCTCGGGGCTTACCGCGTCGTGGTCGACGGCGGCGTCGATCGCGCTGCCGTCGTCGCGCGCGATCTCGGCCGGACGGTTGCGGCCGCACCAGTCGTAGAACGCGTTGCGCACGATCGTGAGGAACCAGGCGCGCGCATCGCTGCGATTCAGCGAGTCGATGTACTTCAAAGCACGGAGGCTCGCGTCCTGCACGATGTCCTCGGCGTCGTTCGCGTCGCGGGCGAGCCACCGCGCGAGGTTGTAGCCCGCACCGAGATGCGGCATGACGAGCTCCTCGAACCGCGC
>DASTIY010000217.1:0-6592 GCA_035717085.1 Casimicrobiaceae bacterium
CGCCAGCGACGTCGTGACGACGTCGGCGAATTCGTTGTCTTCGATGCGATCCCACACGCTGAACGCGAGCGTACCGCCCGGTACGAGCACGCGTCGCGCTTCGCGAAACGCCGCGGCCTTGTCGGGAAAGAACATCGCGCCGAACTGGCAGACGATCGCGTCGAACGATCCGTCGTCGAACGGCAGGGCCATCGCGTCGGCCTGGCGCCACGTGACGGGACGCGCGGTGGCGATCGACTTCGCTTCGTTCAGCATGCCCTCGTTGAGATCGGTCGCCACGAGCGCGGCGTCGACGCCGAGCGCCTTCGCGAGCGCGCGCGTGACCACGCCGGTGCCTGCCGCGAGTTCGAGAACGCGCCGCGGCCTGCGCGAAGCGACACGCCGCGCCATGTCCTCGGCGTACGCGGTGAAGATGAGCGGCACGAGATGCGTTTCGTAGAGCCGGGGGACGGCGCCGGCGAAGACCTTGTCGCCTTGAATGCTCATCGTTTCGCTCCGTGTAGCGCGAAACTGCGCGGCCGTAGCGTAGCCGCTTGGCTGCGCCGCCGCAATCGGCGGCGCACAACCGTTAGAATCCGGCGTTTTCGACCCTACGCAGGAGTCGTTCGATGAAAGCCTCGTTGATCGTTTCGAGCGTCGCCGTCGCGCTCGTCCTCGCCGCCACCGCGAGCGCACAGGGCGTGCAACGCAAGCCGGGCCTGTGGGAAATGCAGATGGGCGGCAGCGGCACGGGCATGCCGAACATGGAGGAACGTCTCGCGCAGATGCCGCCCGAGCAGCGCGCGCAGGCCGAGGCCTACATGAAGCAGCGCGGCATGTCGTTCGGCGCCAATACGATGACGATGCGCTACTGCCTGACGCCGCAGGACGTCAGGGAGGAGAAGGAGTCGGCGGACGCGTTCCTCAAGGGCAAGGGCAGCGAGGACTGCAAGAGCAAGGTGACCGAGCGCAGCGCCACCGGCTTCAAGTTCACCGCCGTCTGCAAGGAGGACGACGGTGGCGTCCGGGAAATGGAAGGCCGCATCTCCAACCTTTCGCCCGAGCATTTCGACATGGAGATGACGAGCCACTCGAAGGCGCACGGCGAGAGGAAGTTCCAGCAGAAGGCGCGCTGGCTGGGCGCCGACTGCGGCGCCGTCAAGTAGCGGCCGGCTACGCATGCGAGCGAAGGCGTGACGCGCCGCGAGCCCGCGCCAGGCGTTGCGCGCGACGTCGCGGCCGAAGGCGACGTCAACCTGTCGCCGCGTCGCCGCGAATGGGAAGCGGCGCACGTGGGACCGGCCACGCGCGCGCTGCTCGATGAGGATTCGCGTTACTTTCTGCATCAATCGCTGTCGACGCCGTGCATGAATGCGCTCGTGTCGGCGGCGGGCATCTGGCTCACCGACGTCGAAGGCCGCCGCTTCATGGACTTCCACGGCAACAGCGTGCATCAGGTCGGGCACGGCCATCCGCGTGTCGTCGCGGCCGTCAAGCAGGCGCTCGATACGCTGCCGTTTTCCCCCCGCCGCTTCACCAACGACTACGCGGTGACGCTGGCGCGCCGCCTGATCGAGCGCGCGCCCGGCGACCTGTCCAGGCTGCTCTTCGCGCCGGGGGGCGCCGAGGCGATCGGCATGGCGCTGAAGCTCGCGCGGCTCGCGACCGGCCGCCACAAGACGATCTCGATGTGGGACGCGTTCCACGGCGCGTCGCTCGACGCGATCTCGATCGGCGGCGAGGCGCTGTTCCGCCGCGACATGGGACCGCTGCTGCCGGGTACCGAGCACGTGCAGCCGTGCGATCCGCGCGCCTGCCATTTCGGCTGCGGCGGCAGCTGCGATGCGCGCTGCGCCGATTACGTCGAGTACGTGCTCGGCAGGGAGGAGGACGTGGCCGCGGTCGTCGTCGAGACGATCCGCTCGACCGACGTGCAGGTCCCGCCCCGTGCGTATTACGAGAAGCTGCGCGCCGCGTGCGACCGGCACGGCGCGCTGCTGATCCTCGACGAGATTCCGATCGCACTCGGCCGCACCGGCACGATGTTCGCGTTCGAGCACTACGGCATCGTTCCCGACATGGTCGTGCTCGGCAAGGGCCTCGGCGGCGGCGTCTTCCCGATGGCCGCCCTGATCGCGCGCGAAGGCCTCGACGTCGCGGCCGATCGCGCGCTCGGCCATTACACGCACGAGAAGAGCTCGCTGGGGTGCGCCGCGGCACTCGCGACGCTCGACGTGATCGACGACGAGCGATTGTGCGAGCGCGCGCAGCGTCTTGGCGAGCGCGCGCTCGCGCGGTTACGCGACATGCAGCGGCGCCTGCCGGTCGTCGCCGACGTGCGTGGCATCGGCCTTCTGCTCGGCGTCGAGCTCGTCGACCCCGCCACGCGTGCGCCTGCGCGCGACGTCGCCGAGCGCGTCCTTTACGAATGCCTGGCGAACGGGTTGTCGTTCAAGGTCGGACAGGGGAACGTCCTCGTGCTCGCGCCGCCGCTCGTCATCGACGACGCCGATCTCGATCGGGCACTCGTCATCGTGGAGCGGGCGATCGTCGCATGCGCTTCGTGATGCGAGCGCGCACGCGGCGGTGAAGATCGTCCGCACCGACGCCGAGCTCGAGCTGCCGCGCGTCGATGCGCGTTTGCGCGCGCTCGGTGCGAGGCTCGTGCTGCTACCGGAAACGACGTCGACGGACGAGCTCGCGCGCGAAGTGCGCGACGCCGACCTGCTGCTCATGTGTTACGCGTCGACACCCGCGTCGGTGATCGACGGCGCCACACGGTTGAAGGGCATCGTCAAGTACGGCGTCGGAATCGACGCGATCGACATTCCTGCGGCAATGCGCCGCGGCATTCCCGTCGTCAACGTCCCGGAATACGCCGAGGAGACGGTGGCCGAAGGTGCGCTCGCGCTGATCCTCGCGCTGGCGCGGAAATTCAAGCCGCTGCAGCGTGCAATGGACACCCGGGGATGGGCGTGGCCCGAGCAGCGCTGGCTCGCGTCCGACCTCGCCGGGAAGACGCTGGCGCTGGTCGGCGTCGGCCGCATCGGCCGTAACGTCGCGCGAATGGCGGGGCAGGGTTTCCGCATGCGCGTGCTCGGCTTCGATCCGCACGTCGGCGCGTCACGAATGGCCGCCGGCGGCGTCGAGAAGTGTGACGACCTCTGCGCGATGCTCGCGCGCTGCGATGTGGTGTCGCTGCATTGCGTGTTGACCGCCGCGACGCGGCACCTGATCGGCGAACGCGAGCTCGCGGCGATGAAGCCATCGGCGCTGCTCGTGAATGTCTCGCGCGGCGCGCTCGTCGACGAGGACGCGCTGCTGCGCGCCCTGGCCGCGAAACGCATCGCCGGCGCGGGCCTCGACGTCTACACCGACGAGCCGTTGTCGCTCGATGGGCATCCGATGTCGCGGCTGTTCGCGATGGACAACGTGATCGTCTGGCCGCATCTCACGTTCTATACGCACGAGGCGATGCAGCGGCTCGAAGCGGAGACGCTCGAGCGCTGCCTCGAGATGCTCGAAGGACGGCCGGTGCTCGTGAAGTCGCACGACCCGCGGCTGCGTGCGCAACGAACGGGCGTGCGCTTCGCGGATTGACCGCCCACGCACCAACCCTCCCTCTGACGGCGGTCGGACCGTGCTTTCCGGCTACCTGCCGACCGCGCGCATCGCGAGTGCGGGATAGCGATCGCCCGCTGCTGCGCCGGGCGGAAGCACGCGATCGATGCGTCCGAGATCGTCGTTGGTGAGGTGCACCGCGAGCGCGCCCAGGTTTTCCTCGAGGTAGCTGCGCCGCTTGGTGCCCGGGATCGGCACGATGTCGTCGCCTTGCTCGAGCACCCACGCGAGCGCGAGCTGGGCGGGCGTTACGCGGTGCTCCTGCGCGATCGCATGGATCGCGTCGACGAGCGCGAGGTTGCGCGCGAAGTTCTCGCCCTGGAAGCGCGGCGAGTTGCGACGATAGTCGCCGGGCTCGAGGTCGTCGACGCTGCGAATGCGCCCGGACAGGAAGCCTCGGCCGAGAGGACTGTAGGCGACGAAGCCGATGCCGAGTTCGTGCACGGTCGGCAGGATCTCGTCTTCGGCGTCGCGACTCCAAAGCGAATACTCGGTCTGCAGCGCGGCGATCGGATGCACGGCGTGCGCGCGGCGGATCGTCTGCACGGAAGCCTCCGAGAGTCCGAGGTAGCGCACCTTGCCTTCGCGCACGAGCTCGGCCATGGCGCCGACCGTGTCCTCGATCGGCGTGTTCGGGTCGACGCGATGCTGGTAGTAGAGGTCGATCGTGTCCACGCCAAGCCGGCGCAAGCTCGCCTCGCAGCTTTGCCGTACGTACTCGGGACGGCCGTTCACGCCGTGGAACGTGCCGTCGGCATTGCGCACGTTGCCGAATTTGGTCGCGAGCACCACGGCCGCGCGGCGTCCGGCGATCGCGCGGCCGACGAGTTCCTCGTTGCGGCCCATGCCGTACATGTCGGCGGTGTCGAGGAAGTCGACGCCGAGGTCGAGCGCGCGGTGGATCGTCGCGATCGCTTCCGTGTCGTCACGGCCGCCGTAGAAATCGGACATGCCCATGCAGCCGAGCCCGATCGCCGACACTTCGAGTCCCTGCCCGAGCTTGCGCTTCTCCATCGCCCCTCCTGCCAATCGACGTTCCGATGACGTCGGGCAACGTCGACGCGCTAGGGTTTCACGAAACGCAACGCGAATTTGTCGGTCGGGACCGCGGGGCGGCTCGACGGAACGTCGCGCGGATCCGCGGGATTGCGCAGGAAATCGCCTTCGGCCTCGAGCACGAAGCCGGCCTGCTCGACTTCCCGGCGCACGACCGCTTCCTCGATCCGATGGAGCGTCTTGCCTTCGGAAATGCCCGCACCCGGTCGGCTCGAATGGTCGACGACCACGTAGTGACCGCCGCGTTTCAGCGCGGCGAAAATCGCCGCGTTCATCTTCGCGCGATCGACCGGGAGGTAGCTGATGTCGTGGTAATTCAGCACCAGCGTGACGAGGTCGAGTTTCGGCGCGCCTGCGGGCACGGGATCGTCGAACGGCTGCTGGACCAGGACGAAATCGGGCTGCGGGTGCTCGTCGAGACGCTTCACGAGCGCCGCACCGGGACGCGGCGTTTGCGCGTAGAGCGTTCCCCCCGGCAAAACCGAAAGCGCGAGGAGTTGCGACGTGTAGCCGCCGCCGGCGGACACGTCGAGCACCTTCATGCCGGGCGCGACGCCGGTGAACGGAAGGAATTGCGCCGGCTTGCGCTCGGCATCGAGCGCGTGATCGGCGGCGGTGCGAAGCGGGCTTGCGATGACGGCTGCATCGCGCGCGGCGCGTGCATCGTCGACCGGCGATGTCGCGCACGCCGCGAGGATCGATGCGAGAAGAACCAGCAGCGAGCGCGCGAACATGGCGCCGATTATGCGCCCGCGGCGAGGACGTCGGGCGTCGGCCGACACGCGAATCAGATCCGCGAGCGTGGATTGCGAAGCCCTTTGGCCCGCATATGGGAAGGCAGCCGTCGGGCGCTGCATCCAGAGGAGACGCAATCCATGAATCGCGACCAGATTGAAGGCAAGATCAAGGACGTTGCCGGCAAGGCGCAACGCGAGTTCGGCGAGGCGACCGACAACGCGACGCAGCAGATCAAGGGCGGCGCGAAGCAGGTCGAAGGCAAGATCCAGAAGGGCGTCGGTGACGCCAAGGATGCGGCCGACGACGCCGCCGACGATCGGCACTGAGCCGTCCATCACCGCCGGGCGGGCGCGGCGCCCGCCTGGGGCGTCCCGTTCACCGGCACGTTGGCCGATGGCCGCCAGCCATCGGTCGGCGGGAACCTCTCGCCCTTGCGCAGGCCAGACTTCGGATGAGGCAGTCAAGGAGAAGCTCATGAAATCACTCGCGAAAGCCGCGCTTGCCGCCGTCGCCGCCGGCGCGCTGCTCGCCGGTTGCGCAACGTACGACTATGGATACGGCTACACCTATTCGCAGCCCTATTCGTATGGATACGACTACGGCTACGGCGGCCCGTACACCTACGGCTACAGCCCGTATTACTACGACTACGGCCCCTCGTACTACGTCGGTCCGTCGGTCGGCTTCGGCTTCACGTATCGCGACCGCGATTACCGCAATCATCGCAGCTACAGCCGCAACGACCATCGGCGCCGCAACACCGACTACCTCCGCGGCAACGACCGCCGCGGCGACCGCGCGTCGCGCGGCAATGCGACGCGACCGTCGGTGACGCAACGCAACGTCGCGCCGGCGAACAGCCGCTCGCGACCGGTCGCGCCACCGCCCAGGCAAGCGTTGAACGATCCGTACGGCGGCACCAACAAGCCGTTCTCCGCCCGCAATTCGCAGCAGTGACACGGCGGCCCGCGGCGCGCGGCATGCGCGCCGCCGCGGCGAGGCGCGATCACGCGCTTCTCGCCGCACTGGCAGGTGCAGGCGACCACCTCACCGTCGACATCGACGGAGCGGCGGTCGCGTTCACGCATCTCGATCGCGTTTACTGGCCTGCGGATGCGGCATTCGCACGACCGCCGATCACCAAGCGCGACTACCTGCGCTATCTCGTCGAAGTCGCGCCGGTGCTCCTGCCCCATGT
>DASTIY010000218.1:0-8378 GCA_035717085.1 Casimicrobiaceae bacterium
GTTACCGAGCGGGAGGATCGTCTGCACCGAGCCCTTGCCGAACGTCTGGTTGCCGATCACCGTCGCCCGCTTGTGATCCTGGAGCGCGCCCGCGACGATCTCCGACGCCGACGCCGTGCCGCCGTCGACGAGCACGACCATCGGGACCTTCTTGACCGCGGCCGGCAGGTCGCGGAACCAGTCGTCGCCGCGGCGCTGGTAGTTCTCGCGGCTCGCCGTCAGGCGCATGCGCGCGTCGGGCGTGCGCCCGTCGGTGTAGACGACCAGCGAGTCCTTGGGCAGGAACGCCGACGACACGGCGACCGCCTGGTTGAGCAGGCCGCCCGGGTCGCTGCGCAGGTCGAGCACCAGCCCCTTCAATGGACCGTTCGCATAGAGATCGCGGATCGCCTTCGCGAGGTCGCTGCCCGTGTCCTCCTGGAACTTGCGCACGCGGATGAAGCCGTAGCCGGGCTCGATCATCTTCGCGCGCACGCTCTTGACGTTGATCTCCTGGCGCTCGATCGTGAACGTGAGCGGCGCGTCGACGTCCTTGCGCACGACGGTGAGCGCGACGGTGGTGCCCGGCTTGCCGCGCATCTTCTCGACCGCCTTCGACAGCGGCATGCCGCGCGTCGCCAGGTCGTCGATCTTCACGATCAGGTCGCCGGCCTTGATGCCGGCCTTGAACGCCGGCGTGTCCTCGATCGGCGACACGACGCGTACGACACCGTCCTCGATGCCGACTTCGATGCCGAGGCCGCCGAACTTGCCTTGCGTGTCGACCTGCAACTCGTGGAAGGCTTCCGCGTCGAGAAAGTCCGAGTGCGGGTCGAGCCCGTGGACCATCCCGTTGATCGCTTCCTTGATGAGCTTGTCGTCCGAGACCGGATCGACGTAGTCGCTCTTGATCTTGCCGAACACCGCCGAAAGCAGCTGCAGATCCTCGTAGGGAATCGGCAGTCGCGATTCGCGTTGCGCGAACACCGAGAGGTTCAGGCTCAGGAGCAAACCGAGCACCGCACCCATGCCAATCCAACTTGCCTTCTTCATGCCTTCGCGCATTGCGACCTCTGTTTCCGTTTCTCGAATGTTGCGATCGCGGGTGCCGCCCGTTCCCCTCGTACGCGCGGCGCGATCTCGTCGGAGTATACGCCTACGATCGCCCGGAATCGCAAGGGTGTCGCCGTCCGGCAACGCCCTGCCGAACGGGCTGAAAACGGGGATGAAAATGGGGATCGGACGCTACGTTTGGAAGTGGATCAGCGGATGGCCGGTCATCTCGGCCGGCTTTGGCAGGCCGATGATCGCGAGCAGCGTCGGCGCGACGTCCTGCAGCGCCCCGCCCGAGGCGAGCGTGGCCGTCCGGCGGCCGACGTAGACGAACGGCACGAGGTTTCGCGTGTGCGCGGTGTGCGGCTGCCCGGTGGTCTCGTCGTGCATCCGCTCGGCGTTGCCGTGGTCGGCCGTGATGACGACGTCGGCGCCATGTGCGCGCGCCGCGTCGACCACCCGGCCGATGCATGCGTCGAGCGCCTCGATCGCACGCTTCGCCGCGTCGAAGTTGCCGGTGTGACCGACCATGTCGCCGTTCGCGTAGTTGCACACGATCGCGGCGTAATGCTCGCGCGCGATCGCGTCGACGAGCCGGTCGGTCACCTCGAACGCGCTCATCTCCGGCTTCAGGTCGTAGGTCGCGACCTTCGGCGAGGGCACGAGCACGCGATCCTCGCCGGGATAGACGGACTCGGTGCCGCCGTTGAAGAAGTACGTCACGTGCGCGTACTTCTCGGTCTCGGCGATGCGCAGTTGCGCGAGCCCGAGCTTCGCCAGGTATTCACCGAATCCGTTCGCCACGCTTTGCGCCGCGAACGCCACGGGAAGGCCGGTGAAGCGGTCGCCGTAGCTCGTGAGCGTTACGAAGCGCGCGAGCTTCGGCACGCGACGGCGGGCAAACGCGTCGAAATTGGGATCGGTCAGCGCCTGCGTCATCTCCCGCGCGCGGTCGGCGCGGAAGTTCATGAACACGACGACGTCGCCGTCGCGCATGGGCGTCGCGCGTCCTTGCGCGTCGGTGATCGCCGTCGGCTTCACGAACTCGTCGGTCTCGCCGCGCGCGTACGCGGCCTCGAGTGCGGCGCGCGCCGTCGGCGCGACGAACTGCGCCTTGCCGTCGACGAGAAGCTCGTACGCCGGCGCGACGCGCTCCCATCGCGTGTCGCGATCCATCGCGTAGTAGCGCCCGCAGATCGACGCGATGCGCGCGTTCGCGTGGCGCGCGCATACGTCGGTCATGCCGTCGAGCGACGGACCCGCGCTGCGCGGCGGCGTATCGCGGCCGTCGAGGAACGCGTGCACGGCGACGCGCGCACCGGCGTCCGCCGCGAGATCGACCATGGCGGCGATCTGCCGCTCGTGACTGTGCACGCCTCCCGGCGAGAGCAGGCCGAGGACGTGCAGCGTGCTGTCGTGCGAGCGTGCCGTCGCGATCGCATCGCACAGCGCCGGATTGCGCGCGAAGTCGCCGTCGCGGATCGCGACGTCGATCCGCGTGTAATCCTGGTAGACGATCCGGCCGGCCCCGATGTTGAGGTGCCCGACTTCGGAGTTGCCCATCTGCCCTTCGGGCAGGCCGACGCGCAGCTCGGAGGCGTCGATTTCCGTATGCGGGCATGTCGCGAGCAGCGAGCGCCAATGCGGCGCGTTCGCGCGCGTGATCGCATTGTCCGGCGCGTCCTCGCGACAGCCGAAGCCGTCGAGGATGAGCAGGACGACGCGCTGCACGGTGCGCGCCTCTTCGGCGGCGAGTCGTGGCGAGGGAACGGGGGCGATGCGGGCGTCCATGCGGTTCGCGTGAAGAGCGCATGCGACGGCACGAGGCGGATCGCTGCGTTACGTTATCATTTTAGACTTTGTCCGCGAAAGGATCGACCGGTTGCCCGAATTCATCGGTTTTCTCACGCACGGGTACAACTGGGCGCTCCTGCTGGTGTTCGTATTGTCCGGCGTGATGTTGCTCTATCCGCTCGTGACGCGGCGCCTGTCGCCGGTGCGCGAAGTCACCACGCTGGAAGCGACGCGGTTGCTCAACAAGGGCAATCCGCTGGTGCTCGACGTGCGCGAGGCGAACGAGGTCGAGGGAGGCCGCTTGCCGAACGCCGTGCACATCCCGCTGTCCCAACTGAAGGATCGCGCCGGCGAAATCGGCAAGTACGTGTCGCGCCCGGTGATCGTGTACTGCGCGCGCGGCGTGCGCGCCGGCTCCGCCATCGCTGCACTTTCGCGGCTCGGATTCAAGGAAGTGCAATCGCTGCGCGGCGGGTTTCGCGCATGGAAGGACGCCGGACTGCCGGTGACGAAATCATGAACGAGTCGACGACGGTTCCTGCCGCGGCCGACGATGCAGGTGGGAACAAACCTCGCGTGACGATGTACACGGCCGCGTACTGCGGCTATTGCCGGCGCGCCGAGCGCCTGCTCGAAGCGAAGGGCGTCGACGAAATCGACAGGATCAAGGTCGACGAGCTGCCCGATGCGCGCGCGACGATGATCGAGCGCACGGGACGGCGCACGGTGCCGCAGATCTACATCGGTGATTTTCACGTCGGGGGCTACGACGAGCTGGCCGCGCTCGAGCGCGCCGGACGTCTCGACGCGCTGCTCGCCGACGAAGCGGACGAGGCCGCAGAGTAGAATCGCGCTCCCCGATCAGGAGAGAAACGATGGCCGAAACGTCCGCCACGCCCGCGGATTCGCAACCCGCAATCGCGCCCGACGGCGGCATCACCGCGCAGTTCGCGATCGAGAAGGTCTACGTCAAGGACCTGTCGCTCGAGAATCCCGGCGCGCCGCAATCGTTCCAGATGAGCGAGGCGCCGCAGGTGGAGATCGGGCTGCGCACGAAGGCCGAGGCGATCGCGCCGGATACCTACGAATGCGTGCTGACGCTGACGGTCACCGCGAAGTCCGCGGACAAGACGGTGTTCCTCGTCGAAGCGGCGCAGGCCGGCGTGTTCTCGATTCGCGGCGTGCCGCAGGCGCATCTGCAGCCGGTGCTCGCCGTCCATTGCCCGGCCGTGCTGTTTCCTTACGCGCGCGAGACGGTCGCCGACGCGACGATGCGCGCGGGCTTTCCGCCCGTGCACCTCGCGCCGATCAACTTCGAGGCGCTCTACCAGCAGCAGCTCGCGCAGGGCGTCGCGACGCCGTCGACCGCCGCCAACTGATTCGGAATCCGTGAGGGGCGCACGCCTTCGCGCGCTCGTCGCTGCGCTCGCGCTGCCGGCGTTCGCGCATGCCGCCGACTTTCGCTCGACGCACGATCCGGCCACGATCCTCTACGACGCGCCGTCGGCGCGCGCGAAGCCGCTCTTCGTTTACGGACGCGACGTGCCGGTCGAGACGCTCGTCACCGTCGAAGGGTGGACCAAGGTGCGCGATGCGTCGGGGACGATCGGCTGGATGCCGAGCAAGTCCCTCGCCGACAAGCGTACGCTCGTGGTCCGCACGGCGACGGCCGAGGTTCGCAGCGCACCCGACGAGGGCGCGCCGATCGTTTTCCGCGCCGAGCGCAACGTCCTGCTCGATCTCGCCGAACCCGCGACATCGCCGTCGACGACGGCGTCACCCGGCTGGGTGAAGGTTCGGCATCGCGACGGCGCCTCGGGCTACGTCCGCATCTCGCAGGTGTTCGGACTCTAGCGCCAACGTAATGAGCGCTCGCGTCGTCGTGCTCGGCGGAGGAGCGTGGGGAACCGCGCTGGCGATCCACCTCGCGACGCGAAGCACCGTGCGCGCCGACGTGACGCTCTACATGCGCGATCCGGCCGCGGTGGCCGCGACGCTCGCCAATCGCGAGAACCGCCGCTACCTGCCGCAGGTCGCGATCCCCGCGAACCTCGCGGTGACGTCGACGCTCGACGGGCGCAGCGCCGACGTGGTCTTCGTCGCGACGCCCACCGCAAGCCTTGGCGACGTGCGTGCGATGCTCGCGCGTACGCGGCTGCGCGCGCCGATCCTCACGCTGTCGAAGGGCTTCGTGCCGGCACCCGATCATGCGCAAGGATTCGTGCTCCCGCACGAGGCGCTCGCACCCGGCTGGCCGCACGCCGTCGGCAGCGTCTCGGGCCCGACGTTCGCAGTCGAAGTCGCGCAGGGTCTGCCCACGGCACTCGTCGTCGCGTCGCTCGACGACGCCGTCACGCGCGGCGTGGCGTCGCTCCTGCGCAGCGACAATCTGCGCGCGTACACGAGCGGCGATCTCGTCGGGGTCGAGCTCGGCGGCGCGGTCAAGAACGTGTTCGCGATCGCCGCGGGCGCGAGCGATGGGCTCGGCTTCGGCGACAACGCGCGCGCCGCGCTCGTCACGCGCGCGCTCGCCGAGAGCGCACGGCTTT
Organism: Casimicrobiaceae bacterium; assembly: GCA_035717085.1. Lineage (GTDB taxonomy): Bacteria > Pseudomonadota > Gammaproteobacteria > Burkholderiales > Casimicrobiaceae > VBCG01. The sequence continues at coordinate 5,376 of DASTIY010000218.1, forward strand.
CGCACGCGCTTGGCGGCACACACGAGACGCTGATGGGGCTCGCGGGTCTCGGCGACCTCGTGCTCACCTGTACGGGCAACCTGTCGCGCAATCGGCGCGTCGGCCTCGCGCTGTCGCGCGGGCAGGCGCTCGACGGTATCGTCGCCGAGCTCGGGCACGTCGCGGAAGGCATCCCCGGCGCGCGCGCCGTTCGTTCGGTCGCGCTGCACCACGGCGTCGACATGCCGATCGTCGATGCCGTGTATCGCGTCCTCTACGAGCGGATGCCGCTGCGCGACGCGGTGCTGTCGCTGCTCTCGCGCGAGCCGGGGGCGGAATGACGCACGCCGATCTGGCGTGCCGAGCCCTTCGGCGTGTCGCGCTCGGCATCGCGGTGCTTGTTCTGTCGCGCGGCGCGTTCGCGACGGCGGGCGACGCGTTCTTTCCACCGCAAACGCCGGCGCGGCCGGTGATCGACGTCGTCCACGGCACGACGCTCACCGATCGCTATCGCTGGCTCGAGAACGGCAAGGATCCCGAAGTCGCGGCGTGGACGCGCGCGCAGCACGCGGCGACGCTTCGTTTCCTCGACCGCGCCGCGCCGCCGATCCCGGGGATGAAGGACGAGCTCGCGCGCTACTTCGACCGCGACCGCACCGAGCCGCCGATCTTCAAGCACGGCAGGGAATTCTTCCAGCGCGCGACGCGCGGGCGGCCGCAGGCCGCGCTCTACACGCGCGTCGACGACCTCGACGTGCTGCTCTTCGACCCCGTCGCCCTCGATCCATCCGGCAAGACGCGCATCGGCGCCGTGATTCCCAATCGCGATGCATCGCGCGTCGCCGTCGGCGTCTACGCGCAGGGGACCGAGCGCAAGGATTTCCGCATTCTCGACAGCAGGACCGGAGCAGTGCTCGGGCCCGTCATCACGGGCCTCGACCGCTTCGCGTGGGCGCGCGACGAACGCTTCGCGTTCATCACGCCGCGCACCGCGGAATCGGACGCGAAGCAGGTGCCGATGCGCTGCCTTCGGCATCGCCTCGGCGGCGATCGCAGGGACGACGAATTGCTGCTCGCCGTGCACGACGCGAAGGACTATTGCGCGGTCTACGAGCCCGAGGACAGCGACGTCACCGTGTTCGAGACCGGCGACTTCCAGTCGAACACGATTCGCATCCGCAGGACGGGGTCGGACGATCCTCCGCGGACGATCTACGAAAGCAGGCAATTCCGGACCGACGCGATCTTCCGTCATGACCGCATCTACTTCCGCACCAACGACCACGCGCCGAACTGGAAGCTGATGGCGGCGACGTACGACAAGCCGGCGTTCACCGACTGGACGACGCTGATCGCGGAAGAGCCGAACGTGCTCGACGACGTGACGGTAACGTCGACGTCCCTGGTCGCGACGCTGCGCGAGGACGTTCTGACGAAGCTCGTTGCGTACGATCTGCGGGGCGTGCGTGTGCGCGACTTGCCCCTGCCCGAGTTCGGCAGCGTGACGAACATGGCGTACGACCTCGACGCCGACCGCGCGTACGCGACCGTCGCGTCGTTCACCGCGCCGTATCGCGAGTACGGGCTCGACGGCAAGGCGCTGACGTTCGCGCTCGTCTGGCAGGACGAGCCGCCGCTCGACCTCTCGCAGGTCGTCGCGGAGCGCGTGTACGTGCCCGCGCCGGACGGCGCGCGCATTCCCGTGTTCATCGCGCATCGGCGCGACATGACCAAGGGCGGCGCCAACCCCACGCTGTTGCGCGTGTATGGCGGGTTCAACGTGAGCGTCGAGCCGTTCTATCTCGGCAGCTACTCGGCGTTCGTCAATCGCGGCGGCATCTTCGTCGACGCCGGCGTGCGCGGCGGCGGCGAATACGGCGAGCACTGGCACGAAGCCGCGATGGGCGCCGGGAAGCAGAAGACGTTCGACGACGCCATCGCCGTCGCGCAATGGCTCGTGCGCGAGGGGTATACGAATCCCGCCAAGCTCGCGATCGAGGGCGGCAGCAACGGCGGCCTGACGGTCGGCGCGGTGATCACGCAGCGTCCGGATCTCTTTCGCGCCGCGATCTGCCAGGTGCCGCTGCTCGACATGGTGCGCTTCCACCGCTTCCTGATCGCGCGTTACTGGATTCCCGAATACGGCGACCCCGACAAGGACGAGGACTTCCGGTGGATCCTGCGCTACTCGCCGTACCAGAACGTTCGAAGCGGCGTGAACCTGCCGGAAACGCTCGTCGTCGCCGGCGAATACGATTCGCGCGTCGATCCGATGCATGCGAAGAAGTTCGTCGCGGAAGTGCAGAACCACGTCGGCCAGGTCTCGCCGTTCCTGCTGTACATGGATTTCGACAGCGGCCACGGCACCGGGAAGACGCAGCAGCAGCGCGTCGTCGATCGCGATTACGAGCTGCGGTTCGTCATGCGGGCGTTGGGGATGGAGTGACCGAAGTTGCACTGCCTCCACGCCTCGTACACCGCCACCGCGACGGCGTTCGAGAGGTTGAGGCTGCGCACGTGCGGCTGCATCGGAATGCGAAGCCGCGCATCGGAAGCGAACTGCGCCACGATGTCGTCGGGCAATCCGGTCGACTCGCAGCCGAACACGAGCACGTCGCCCGGGGCGTACGTCGCGTCGTACGAAGAGCGTGCGGCCTGCGTCGTGAACGCGAACCACCTGCGCGCCGCCGGGCCGTCGATGGCGCGCCGGCACGCGGCGAAGTCCGCGTGAACGCGCACGCGGGCGTACTCGTGGTAATCGAGCCCCGCACGACGGAGCTCGCGATCGTCCATCCGGAATCCGAGCGGCTCGACGAGGTGCAACGCAGTCCCCGTGTTCGCCGTGAGCCGGATCACGTTGCCGGTGTTCGGCGGAATTTCGGGATGGACGAGGACGACGGAAAACACGGAATCGCGTAAAGGGGATAGGGGATAAGGGATAGGGTTCTGGGGACGAAGGATAGGTCTTCGCCCATCGTGATGCCCTCTATCCCTATCCCTCCATCCCCTATCCCTCTATCCCCT
>DASTIY010000219.1:0-3998 GCA_035717085.1 Casimicrobiaceae bacterium
TGCAGTTCGAGCGTCTTGATGCTCATCTGCGTCATGTTGAGGCTCATCGCGAGCCAGTTTTCGATGATGCGCAATTCGCCGATCTTGCGCTCGATCTCCGCCGGGTCGAGCGCGGCGAACATCGCCGCCGGATTCGGGAACGCGAACATCGCGGCCGGTGCGCTCCACGGCGCGCTCGTCTCCGCGGCTTTCGCGTCCGGGGTCGGCTCGACCGCACCTGCCGCCGACCCCGGCATCGGCATGCCGAACGGGTTCCACATTTTCTGCATGAACGCGAGCGCATCCTCGGCGGTGAAAGGCGGCGTCGATTCCCTGGACGCTTCGTCACTCACGACGGTCTCCTTCGCAGCTTGGCGGCGTCGCACCTTCGGCGCAACGACAGCGCCGATCGTGCGCTGCGCTAATATCGTGCGTCATGGTGCACGACGACGCAATGGTGATCGACGCGCTCGCCCGCGTCGTCGGCGAACCGAACGTGGCGACGGCCCGCGCCGAGCTCGAGCCGGCGCTCGTCGATTGCCGCGGGCGCTTTCACGGCGAGGCGCGCGCGATCGTACGTCCGGCGACGACCGACGAGGTCGCCGCGCTCGTGCGCATTTGCGCCCGCGCCCGCATTCCGATCGTCGCCCAGGGCGGCAACACCAGCATGTGCGGCGGCGCCACGCCCGATGCGAGCGGCCAGGCGATCGTGCTGTCGCTTTCGCGCCTGCGCGCAATCCGCGACGTGGATGCGCCGAATGCAACGATGACCGTCGAGGCCGGCGTCACGCTGCACGACGCGCAGCGCGCCGCCGAGCATGCGGGGCTGTTCTTTCCGTTGTCGCTCGCGTCGGAGGGAACGTGCACGATCGGCGGCAACCTCTCGACGAACGCGGGCGGCACTGCGGTCCTTCGCTATGGCAATGCGCGCGATCTCGTGCTCGGCATCGAAGCCGTGCTCGCCGATGGCCGCGTCTTCCACGGACTGCGGGGCCTGCGCAAGAACAACACCGGTTACGACCTGAAGCAACTTTTCATCGGCAGCGAAGGCACGCTTGCGATCGTCACTGCCGCTGTGCTGAAGCTTTTCCCCGCGCCGCGCACGCGCGTCACCGCCTTCGCCGCGATGGCGACGCTCGACGACGCGGTGGCCTTGCTTCACGCGTTGCAGCAGGCAGTCGGCGATCGACTGACGGGGTTCGAATTGTTGTCGAAGGCCGCGCTCGACGTTTCGCGCCGCCATGGACCCGAGCTGCCCGATCCGCTGCCCGGTCATCCGTGGTATGCATTGCTGCAAATGGACGACAGCAGCGCGGACGTGCCGCTGCGCGACATGGCCGAGACGGCGCTCGCGCGCGCAGCCGAGCAGACGATCGTCGTGGATGCCACGATCGCGCAATCGCAGGAGCAGGCGAACCGGCTGTGGGCGCTGCGCGAGAACGTGAGCGAGGCGCAGCGCCGCGAAGGGCCGAACATCAAGCACGACATCTCGCTGCCGATATCGGCGATCCCGCAGTTTTGTCGCGATACCGCGGCAGCCCTCGACGCCGCGCTCGCCGGCATTCGCCTCTTCGTGTTCGGGCATCTCGGAGACGGCAATTTGCATTACAACGTCGCGGCTCCACCGGGCGACGATGCGCGCGACTTTCTCGACAAGACGCCGGCGATCAATCGGATCGTTCACGATCGCGTGGTCGCACTCGGCGGCAGCATCAGCGCCGAGCACGGCATCGGCCAGCTCAAGCGCGACGAACTCGCGCATTACGCGGATCCGCTCGACCTCGAGCTGATGCGCCGGATCAAGTCCGCACTCGATCCCGACGGCATCCTCAATCCCGGCAAGGTGGTGTGATGCGGCACGTGCATGCGATCGGGCGCGACGACTGATGGGCAAGATCATCTTCTGGCTCGTCGTGTTCTTCGTCGCGCTTCTTGCGCTGCGGCTCATCAACGTCGCCAACAGCCGCGGGCGCAGTGACCGCGCGCCGCGTGAGGACAAGCGGAAGCGCGATACCGCGACCGTGCGCTGCGTCAACTGCGGCGTGTATCTGCCGAAGGCCGAGGCGATCGAGGGCCCGCGCGGACCCGTTTGCGGCGATCCCAAATGCCTTCCGGCGGGCGCCGGCGGAAAACGGTAGGCGGCGTCCGAGAGAATCGTGATCGCGCAGGAAGGTGAACGACGCGCGCGGCGTGTTGCGCAGGATCAACGAACGCAGGCCTTGATTCACCGCCGAGGACGGCGATTCGCCCCTGCGCCAACGGGTTGCTGGCACAATGCCGGCGGGCGCCGTTCGAGGCCCGGTGCGCGAGCCTGACCGCGCCCCTTCGCATTCCTCCGCGTACACGGGCATCGCGCCCGGTACGCCGGCTGCCAAGCGCCCCAGGTTCGCCATGAATCCGTCGCCTGCGCTGCCACCGTACGCCCCGCCGCCGCTGCCCGCGTCGATCGCCGGGTCGACGCGGCGCATCCTGTGGATCGTCGGCCTGTTCCGCGCCGTATGCGGCGCGCTCCTGCTCGGCCTCGCGCTGCTGCTCGACCTGCGCGCGCTCAACATCGGCGCCCCGAACTCGTTCGTCACGGCCGCGTCGCTCTACTTCGTCTTCGGGCTCGCGTCGATCGCCTGGATCCAGCAGGAGCGCCTGCCGCTGCCGCTCGTGCAGACGCTGTTCGGCCTGCTCATCGGCGACATCCTCTTCATTGCGCTCGTGATGGTCGCCGGCGGCAGCAGCGGCGCGCCGCTGCCGATCCTCCTGTTCCCGCAACTCGCCGCGAGCGGCTGGCTGCTGCGCACGCAAACCGCGTTCTTCCACGCGGCGCTCGCCGCCATCGTGCTGCTCGCGCTCGAGACGTATCGGCTGCTCGGTGGCGAGATCCCGGCGACGCAGCTCTTCCAGACGGCGCTGATCTGCCTCGGCTATTTCGCGATGGTCGGCACGGCCGTCGTCATCGGCCGCTACACGAAGGCGTCGGAGGAGCTCGCGACGCAGCGCGGCATCGACGTCGCGAACCTCGAGCACGTCAATCGGCTAATCATTCAGGACATGCAGGACGGCGTGCTCGTCGTCGACCTGACCGGCGTGGTGCGCGGTCACAACGCGCAGGTCACGCGATTGCTCGGCGGCTTCGGCCGCATGCGTGGCGGCATGCGGCTCGCGGAGTTCTCGACGACGCTGCACGACTATTGGCGACGCTGGAACGAGGACCTGTCGGAGCCGCTGCCGCCGTTCAAGGTCGACGCGACGCAGCGTCTGCTGCGGGTTCGTCTGGTGCGCATCGGCTCGGGCCTGCACGGGGGCACGCTGATCTATCTCGAAGACCTGGGCCGCGCGCAGAACGAGGCGCAGCAGATGAAACTCGCCGCGCTCGGCCGCCTCACGGCATCCATTGCCCATGAGGTGCGCAACCCGCTGTCGGCGATCAACCAGGCGGCCCAACTGCTCGAGGAAGACGGCGCCGTCGCGCCGGAGGGCCAGCGCCTGCTCGGCATGATTCGAAGCAACGCCAAGCGGATCGACCGCATCGTGGGCGAAGTGCTGCAGCTCAATCGGCGCGACCGGCAGCAGCCGGAGACGATTCCCCTCGGCGAGTTCATGCGCGCGCTGACCGACGAGATCGTGCAGGCCGAAAGCATTCCGAACGGCGGCCTCGCGATCGACATCGACGAGGACCTGCTCGTCATGTTCGATCGCGGCCACTTGAACCAGATCGCGTGGAATCTCGTGCGCAATGCCTGGCAGCACTGCCAGAAGCGCCCCGGGAGCATCCGCATCGCTGCCCGCGCCGGCTACATGGGCGACGCGGTCATCTTCGAGCTCGCCGACGACGGCCCGGGCGTGCCGCTGGAATTGCGCGCGCAGGTGTTCGAGCCGTTCTTCACGACGCGCCCCGGGGGAACGGGGCTTGGTCTATATATTGCACGCGAGCTTGCCGATGCGAACGGCGCGGCGCTCGAACTGCTTCCGCAATCGCCCGGCGCAGTGTTCCGCATAACGTTCAAGCGCGCGCTGACGCCGGCCGG
>DASTIY010000220.1:0-4482 GCA_035717085.1 Casimicrobiaceae bacterium
CGGCAACGTCGCCACCGCCTTCCTGCGGGAAGTCAAGGGCGGAAAGTCGCATACGGTGCACGCGGGCGAGTCGTTGAACGGCGTGACCGTCGCCGAGGTCAAGCCCGACGTCGTGAAGCTGAAGCAGGGCAGCGACGTCGAGGAGTTGCGGCTCAAGATTGCGAGCGGTCCGAAATCGACCGTGCAGATCGCCGCGCCGACCCCGCCACCCACCCAACCGGGTGCCGCCCACGTTCCGGGCTTGCCCGGCGCGCCGGGCGCCGCACCGGGTGTGCCGCCGACGGGCAGTACGCAGGCGCTGCCGAGTTCGACGCGTCCCGTCGCGCCGCCGCCGACGCCGAATGCGACTGGCGCTGCAGGCGTGGTCAGCGTCGGCGAGTTGCTCGCGCAGCGCCGCCGGGCCGCCGCGTAGGCCGCGGCTGAAGGCCGGACGCTTCCTTCCCATCAATGACGGTCCCTCGGTGCGCCGGGGCCGCGCCCGTTGCTGCGGGCACGACCGGACGTCCTCTATGACCCCTCGCTTCCTTCAGCGCCCGATCGTCCTGGCGCTCCTTCCCCTGCTCGCGGCGTGCGCCGCGCCGCGCCCCGTGCAGGAGGTGCCGCCGTTGCCGCCGACACCGGCGGTGACTGCGCCGGAACCGCCGCCATCGCCGCCGGCGGATCGCTCGATCGTCTACAAAGGGACGGGCGTCGTCGTGCGCGGCGAGCAGCCGGGGGGTGCGCTGCCGCCGTCACCGCCGCCTCCGCGCGGACCGGCTGGCGGTCCCGTCGTCCTGAATTTCGAAGGCGCCGATCTGCGTGAAGTCGTCCGCAACATCCTGGGCGACATTCTCAACGCGTCGTACACGATCGATCCGAACGTCGGCGGCCAGGTGACGATCCGTACGACGGGCGGCATTCCGCGCGACGCTCTGCCGGCCACGCTCGAGACGCTGCTGCGCATGAACGGCGCGACGATGGTCTACGAGGGCAACCTCTGGAAGATCCTGCCGCAGTCGGCAGCGATCCGCGGCAACGTCACCCCGCAGCTCGGCAATTCGTCGCGCGCGCTGCCTGCCGGGTTCTCGGTGCAGATCGTGCCGCTCAAATACGTCGGCGCCGCCGAGATGGCGAAGCTGCTCGAGCCGTTCGCGAAGGACGCGCAGGCGGTGCGCCCCGACATCACGCGCAACCTGCTGATCCTGTCGGGGACGGAGCTGGAACTGCGGCACCTGCGCGAGACGATCGACACGTTCGACATCGACTGGATGGCCGGCATGTCGGCGGGGATCTTCACGCTGCAGAACGCCGACGTGAAGAGCGTCGCGCAGGAGATCGACAAGGTCATCGGCGACAAGAACGCCGGCCCGTTCGCGGGCGTTCTGCGCATCATCCCGATCGAGCGGATGAACGCGCTCCTGATCATCTCGCCGAACGCCGAGTACATCGAGCAGGCGAAGAAGTGGATCGAGCGCCTCGACAGCGGCAGCGGCGAGGGTGCGCGCTTCTACGTCTACAACGTGCAGAACCAGCGCGCCGAGCGCATCGCGCCGCTGCTGCAGCAGGCGTTCACCGGGCGCTCGACGCAGACGACGACGCAGTCGCAGCCGACGCTCGCGCCGGGAACGCCGGCCGGCACGATCGTGTCGCCGCCGTCGTTCACGCCGCAGCCGATCATCACGCCCAACACGCCGCAAGCCGCGCAGGCCGCCGCGGCACCCGCTGCCGCCGCAGCCGCCGCCGGCAGTGTCGCGGCCGCACGTGCGATCGGGGGCGAGGGCGCCGGCGTCGTGCGCAACATCCAGGTGGTCGCCGACAAGGACCAGAACACGATCCTGATCGTCGCGACGCCGTCCGAATTCTCGATCATCGAGCAGGCGCTGAAGAAGCTCGACGTGCCGTCGCGGCAGGTGATGATCGACGTGACGATCGCCGAGGTAAAGCTCACCGACCAGCTCACGTTCGGCGTCGACTGGGTGTTCAAGGGCGGCGCGCCGTCGGGACGTGGCAGTGGTGGCAACTTCAACGCCAACACCGGCTTCAACCCCGCGGTCCCGTTGCCGACGACCACGCCCACGCCGACGACGACACCGACGCCCGTTCCGGTGACACCGGCCGGTGCGGTCGCCTCCGGCCTCGCGATCGCCGCGCAGGGCTTCAGCTACCTGATCAACAACACGAACTTCCCGGGCGGCGTGCAGGCCGCGCTGAACCTCCTCGACCAGTACGGCAACACCAAGGTGATCGCCAATCCGCACATCGCGGCGCTCGACAACCAGAAGGCGACGATCAAGGCCGGCAACCGGATCCCGATCAACCAGCAGACGATCGTGGGCAGCACCACCAACGCGGTGACGACGACCTCGCAGTACATCGACACCGGCGTGCTGCTACAGGTCACGCCGCACATCAACGACGGCGGACTGGTGACGCTCGACGTGCAGGCGGAGGTGAGCAGCCCCGGCACGGCCCCGGCAGGCCAGGCGCCGCCGATCGACACGCGTTCGGTGCAGACGCTGCTGTCGGTGCCGTCCGGCCAGACGATGGTCATGGGCGGCCTGATCCAGGAGACGAAGGGCAACTCGAACAACGGGCTGCCGATCCTGAACCGCATCCCGATCCTCGGCGGCCTCTTCGGCAACGAGACGATGATGAACAACCGCAGCGAGTTGATCCTGTTCATTACACCGCGCACCGTGACCGACAGCGCCGACATCGGCCGCGTGATCGACGATTTGCGGCGAAAGATGGAGCGACTCGATTCGGTTTTCCCTTCGAACCCGAATAAAGTGTCGGGAAATCCCGACAAATGACGAAATTTGCATGTTGCGCGAGCGCAACATGCTTCACGCCGCGGAGCCTGCGGCAGACGCGAGATTGACGATGATTTTCGAAATGGCTACGCTTTATTCAGGTTTGCCCGGTCGCCATCGTCGTGCTGTGTTGGCGTTTCGGAGGTTCGCCGCAGAGGGAGCGACGAGGGCAAAAACGATGTTTTGCGACGTTTCGCGGCAGTTGTGCGGAATGACCGTCGTCAAACGACGACAGTGGGGTGCGGGCCTGATCGCCGCGACGCTGCTCTCGGCGTGTGCGACGGGGGGTGGGGTGGCGGCGGATGCGCCGGCCGACGTCAAGCGCGCAGCGGTCGCGGATCGCGCCAAGGCGCGGTGGGATCGGCTGATCGCCGGCGATCTCGCGGGCGCATACGAGTACCTGAGCCCGGCGTCGCGCGCGACGCTATCCCTCGACAGCTACCGGGCGAAGCACAAGGTGGGGATGTACCGATCGGTGAAGATCGACGACGTGAAGTGCGAGGGCGAGGCGTGCATCGTGAAACTTTCGCTCACCTACGATTTCAAGCGTCACAAGGGAGTCACGACACCGCTCACCGAGAACTGGATCATCTCGCAGGGTCAGGCATGGTTCGTGGATAGGGGTTAGCCCCGTTCGTTGCAAAAAGCCTACAGAACGCGATGGAGGAAGTCCGAATTCGTTTGTAATGAAAGAGCACCTGTAATACCATTTCGGTCGCTGTTGTTCCTAAAAAGTGATCACTTTAAACGGCAACTCTACGGAGTCATCACCAACCATGAATATCTTCAAGAAGAAGTCGCTGTGCGTCGCCCTCGCGGGCGCCGGCGTGCTCGGTCTCGCCGGTGCTGCGCAGGCGGTGAACCTGAACCCGGACGGGTTGGGCCAGGTCCTGATCTATCCCTACTACACCACGCGCGCCGACGGCGCGGGCAACAACTACAACTCGCTGTTGTCGGTGGTGAACACCACCGCGTCGGTGAAGGCGGTGAAGGTCCGCTTCCTTGAAGGCAAGAACAGCGCGGAAGTCCTCGACTTCAACCTGTATCTGTCGCCGAAGGACGTCTGGACGACGGCGATCGTTCCGATGGGTGGTGGTGCCGGCATCGTGACCGACGACAAGTCGTGCACGATCCCCGCGATTCCGGCGGCGCCCACGGGCAAGGCATTCGTGAACTTCGCCTACACCGGTGACGGCGCGGGCAACGGCCTCGACCGCACGACGGAAGGCTACGTCGAAATCATCGAGATGGCGTCGTACCTCGACACGTCGACGACCGCGAAGAACGTCACGCACGTCAGCGGGGTTCCGCCGGGCTGCGCGAAGCAGACCGACGCGCTCGGCTCCGCCGAAGCGCAGCGGCCCACCGGTGGACTCATGGGCGGCATGACGCTGATCAGCGTGAACTCCGGCGCCGACTACACCGAAGACGCCGTCGCGCTCGACAACTTCTCCGACCGCTCGCAGTACAGCAGCGCCGGCTCGATCCTCCCGAACCTCGCGCAAGCGAGCCCTGCGATCAGCACGGTCGTCGCGAACAACTCGGTGTACACGTCGGCGTGGCCGGCGGGCGCCGACGCGGTCAGCGCGGTGCTGATGCACGACCAGGTCATGAACGAATTCGTGCTCGACACGGGCACGAACTCGGGCACCGACTGGGTCGTCACGATGCCGACGAAGCGCTTCTACGT
>DASTIY010000221.1:0-2779 GCA_035717085.1 Casimicrobiaceae bacterium
TGCAGCACGTCGCAGTGCTCCTTCAGCAACGCGATCGTCGGCAGGAAGCGCTGCCTCTGCAGCCCGCCCGCGTAGAGCTGGTCCGGCACGATGTTCGACGTCGCCGCCAGCGTCACGCCGCGCGCGAACAGGCCCGCGAACAGGTTGCCGAGCAGCATCGCGTCCGCGATGTCGGTCACGGCGAATTCGTCGAAGCAGATCACGCGCGTGTCGGTCGCGATCTCCTCGGCCACGGCGTCGAGCGGGTTCTCGACGTTGCGGTGCGCTTTCAGGCGCTCGTGCACCGTTGCCATGAAGCGATGAAAGTGCTGACGGCGCTTGTCGCGAAACGGCAAGGCGTTGAAGAACAGATCAATGAGGAAGGTCTTGCCGCGGCCGACGCTGCCCCAGAGATAGAGCCCGCGCACGCCGGCGCGCCGCTTGCCGGCGATCCTGGCCACCTTGGCGCGCCAGCCGCGGTGCGGCGGCGCTTGCAGCAAGTCGCGATGCAGGCGCTCGAGCGCCTCGACGGCGCGCTGCTGCGCAGCATCGGCGCCGATCTCGCCGCGCTCGACGCGCCGGCGGTAGAGTGCGAGGGGCCCCGTCACGCGGACAGCTCGGGCCGGCCCACGAAATAAGAGAGCGCTTCCGGATTCGCGAGCGCGTCGAGATTGCCGACGGGACGGCCATGAATCGCTTCGCGCACCGCGACCTCGACGATCTTGCCGTTCATCGTGCGCGGAATATCAGCGACGGCGAGGATCTTCGCCGGCACGTGGCGCGGGCTCGCGCGCGTCTTGATCGCGTCGCGCAAGCGGCGCTCGAGCTCATCGTCGAGGGTCGCGCCCGGTTGCAGGCGCACGAACAGCACGATGCGCGTGTCGTCGCCCCATTCCTGCGCCACGACGATGCTCTCGGCGATCTCGTCGAACGACTCGACGATGCGATAGATCTCGGCGGTGCCGATGCGCACGCCGCCTGGATTCAGCACGGCGTCGGAGCGGCCGTAGATGACGATGCCGTCGTGCGCCGTGAGCTCGGCGTAGTCGCCGTGGTGCCAGACGTTCGGGAAGCGCTCGAAGTAAGCCGCGTGATATTTGCGGCCGCTCGCGTCGTTCCAGAAGCCGATCGGCATCGACGGGAACGGCGCCGTGCAGACGAGCTCGCCTTTCTCGCCGCGCACGGAGCGCCCGTCCGGCGTGAAGATCTCGACTTTCATGCCGAGCCCGCGGCACTGCAGCTCGCCGCGATAAACCGGAAGAAGCGGATTGCCGAGCGCGAAGCACGAAATCAGGTCGGTGCCGCCCGCGATCGACGCGAGCTGCACGTCGGGCTTCACGCTGCGGTAGACGAAGTCGAAGCTCGCGGGCGCAAGCGGCGAGCCCGTCGACAGAATCGCGCGCAGCGCGGGCAGGGCGCTATCGGCGCGCGGCTCGAACCCGGATTTCTCGAGCGCGCTCAAGTAGCGTGCGCTCGTGCCGAAGACGTGGATGCCTTCGCGCTCCGCGATGCGCCACAGGACGCCGGGGTCGGGATGCAGCGGCGCGCCGTCGTAAAGGACGACCGTCGCGCGCGATGCGAGCGCCGACACGAGCCAGTGCCACATCATCCAGCCGCAGGTCGTGAAATAGAACACGACGTCGCCGGGCCGGATGTCCGTGTGCAACACGTGTTCTTTGCGATGTTGCAGCAGCGTGCCGCCCGCGCCGTGCACGATGCACTTGGGCACGCCCGTGGTGCCGGACGAGTACAGAATGTAGAGCGGGGCGTCGAAGGGGACGGGCTCGTAGCGCGGCTCCGCCGGCTGCTCGAGCAGCTCGTCGAACAGATACGCGTTCGGCAGCGACGACAGATCGGGGTCCGGCGAGCGGTACGGTACGACGACGACGGCCGCGAGCGCGGGCAGCCGCGCGGCGACGGCGCGAACGACCGGCAGCGAGTCGATGCTCTTGCCGTTGTAGAAGTAGCCGTCGGTCGCGAATAGCACCTTGGGCTCGATTTGCCCGAAGCGGTCGAGAACGGCGTCGACGCCGAAGTCGGGCGAGCACGACGACCAGATCGCGCCGATGCTAGCCGTCGCGAGCATCGCGACGACGGCTTCGGGGCGATTCGCGATGAACGCCGCGACGCGATCGCCGCGTCGCACACCGAGCGCGCGCAAGCGCGACGCGACGCTGGCGACTTGCGCGCGCAGCTCGGGCCACGTCAGCTGACTGCGCTCGTTGCGTTCGTTCGCGAACACGAGCGCGGTGCCTTGGCGCAAGGGCTCGAGCAAATTCGCGGCGAAATTGAGCTTCGCGCCTTCGAACCACTTGGCGCCCGGCATGCGGTCCGCGTCGCGCAGCACCGCGTCGTGCGGCGCCGCGGCTCTGATATCGCAGAATCGCCAGGCTGCTTCCCAGAATTCCGCGGGTGACTCGATGCTCCAGCGGTAGAGCGACGCGTAGCCGTCGCCGCGCAAGCGTTCGCGATTGAATTCGATGAAGCGCCGCATGTTGCTTGCGTCGCAGCGCGCGGGACTAGGTTGCCAGATCGGTGTGCTCACGTGGTCGCGGAAAGGGCGGCTCGATCCCGATGTTACAATGTGCCGCGTGTTCGCGCCGTACGGCGGCGCGGCGCGCCGCCAATGTCACGCGAAAGCATGGAGCTCGATGTCGTCGTCGTGGGTGCCGGTCCGGCCGGCCTCGCCGCGGCGTGTCGCTTGGCGCAGCTCGCGCGCGCCGCCGGCCGCGAGCTGCAGATCGGGGTCGTCGAGAAAGGCTCCGCCGTCGGGGCACACATCGTGTCGGGCGCCGTGCTC
>DASTIY010000222.1:0-3338 GCA_035717085.1 Casimicrobiaceae bacterium
AGCCGCTCGTAGCATTCGACGCCGCGGTCGGTCGCATAGCCGGTCTCGCACTCCTCGAACGTGATCTTGACGCCGTTGATGCCGCCGTCGCGCGCGTTGACGAGCTTCAGATAGTCGACGTATCCGTTCGCCCACGGCACGCCGTTCGGCGCGTACGCGCCGGTGCGATACACGAGCACCGGGAAGAACTGCTCGCTGGCCTGCGCGAGTGCGGTGCCGCTCGTCGCGAGCGATGCCGCCGCCGCACATGCGGCAACCGCCAGCATCCCTTTCAATGTCCGCTTCATGACCCCCTCCTGGTATGGAAACGACTCGCCATCATAGTCCGATCAATGTGGGAACGGCCAGAGCCGCAGCTTCTCCTTGCCGATCGCCCAAAGGCGCGCCAGCCCGTGCGGTTCGAGCACCAGGAACAGCACGATCAGCGAGCCGAAAATCATGAACTCCACGTTCGTCGCCATCGCCGTCGACAGCGGCACGCCCATCTTCTCCGGAATCTGGTTGAGCGCGATCGGCAGCGCCACGATGAACGCGGCGCCGAGGTACGAGCCGAGGATCGAACCCATGCCGCCGATGATGATCATGAACAGCAGCGAGAACGAGAGGTTCAGGTCGAACGCGAGCGGCTCCCACGACCCGAGGTGGAAGAAGCCCCACAGCGCGCCCGCAATGCCGCAATAGAACGAGCTGACGCCGAACGCGGTCAGCTTCGCGTACACCGGGCGAATGCCGATCACCTCGGCCGCCACGTCCATGTCGCGCGTCGCCATCCACGCGCGCCCGAGATGGCCGCGCACGAGATTCTTGGCGATCACCGTGAACACGACGAGCACCCCGAGCAGGAACACGTATTTCTCGCTCGGCGTGTCGATCGTCCAGCCGAAGAGCGTCACCGGCGCCGTGGACACCGATCCCGAGTGCGCGTAGTTGGTGAACCACTTGACGCGCGCGAAGATCCAGTCGGTGAAGAACTGCGCGGCGAGCGTCGCGACCGCCAGGTACAAGCCCTTGATGCGCAGGCTCGGAATGCCGAAGAACATCCCGACGAGCGCCGCGACGAGGCCGGCGAGCACCAGCACGACGAGGAAGTTCAGCATCGGCACGCGCTGCACGAGGTTGTACGCGGCATACGCGCCCCACGCCATGAACGCCGCGTGCCCGATCGAAATCTGGCCGCAGTAGCCGACGAGCAGGTTCAACCCGATCGCCGCGAGCGTCAGGATCAGGAACGGGTTGATGATCGACAGGAACAGGTAGTCGCTCGCGAGGTAGGGCACGGCGACGAACGCGAGCACCACGATCGCGAGCATGAAGTACCGATCCTGCACGATCGGCAGCAACTGCATGTCGGCGCGGTACGTCGACTTGAACTGGCCGTTTTCGCGGAAGAACATGGCGTCTTCAGGCAGCGAGCGTGGAGGGATGTTTCTCTAGACGCGGTCGATCCGGCGCTCGCCGAAGAGACCTTCGGGCCGCACGAGCAGGAACAGGAGCGCGAGCACGTACGCGAACCAGTTCTCGATGCCGCCGCCCGCGAGATCGAATTCCTTGATCAGCGGCGGCGCGAGAAAGACTTCGGCCATCTTCTCCCCGACGCCGATGATGAGTCCGCCGACGATCGCCCCGGGAATCGATTCGAAGCCGCCGAGAATCACCACGGGGAGCGCCTTCAGTGCCACGTTCGCGATCGAGAACTGAACGCCGAGCTTGCCGCCCCAGATGACACCGCCGACGATCGCGACGATGCCGGCGACCGACCACACGATCACCCAGATGCGATGGAGCGGAATGCCGATCGACTGCGCGGCCTGATGGTCGTCGGCGACCGCACGCAGCGCGCGGCCGGTGGCTGTGCGGCGGAAGAACACCGCGAGCGCGCCGACGAGCAGCACCGCGGCGATCGCCGCCGCGATGTCGTCGCGATTGACGAGCACGCCGCCCTCGAAGACCTTGTCGAGGACCATCATCGGCTCGCGCGGGATGCCGAGATTGATCTCGTAGATGTCGCTGCCCCAGACCGACTGGCCGAAGCCGTTCAGGAAATACGTGATGCCGAGGGTCGCCATCAAAAGCGCGACCGCGTCCTGGTTCACGAGCGGGCGCAGCACGACACGCTCGACCACGAACGCGAGCACGATCATGATGATCACGGCGGCGAGCACCGCCGCCCACACCGGCATCTTCTCGGCGAGCCGCGCGACGGCGAGCGCGGCGAACAGCACCATCGCCCCCTGCGCGAAGTTGAACACGCCGGACGCCTTGAAGATCAGCACGAAGCCCAGCGCGACGAGCGAATACAGGACGCCGGCCATCAAGCCGCCGATCAGCACCTCGACCCAGAAGCCGGGAACCGCCTGGCCGGTCGCGAGCGGAGCGACGAGTCCGGCCGCCAGCAGCCCGCCGAGAACGGCGATGGGCAGGTAGCGGGGCATCGTCACGGGATCGCTCGCAAGGTCAACGCACCATCCATCAGTGTGCAGTGCCGAGGTAAGCGTCGATCACCGCGGGATTGCGCCGCACGGTCTCCGGCGACCCATCTCCGATCTTGCGTCCGTAGTCGAGCACGATGACGCGATCCGAGATGTCCATCACCACGCCCATGTCGTGCTCGATCAGCACGATCGTCGTCCCGTACTGCTCGTTGACGTCGAGGACGAAGCGGCACATGTCCTGTTTCTCCTCGACGTTCATGCCGGCCATCGGCTCGTCGAGCAGCAGCACCTCGGGCTCCGATGCGAGCGCGCGGCCGAGATCGACGCGCTTCTGCAGGCCATACGCGAGCCGGCCCACCGGCGTCTTGCGGTACGCCTGGATCTCGAGGAAGTCGATGATGCGCTCGACGACCTCGCGGTGCCGGATCTCCTCGCGCTCGGCAGGGCCGATGCGCAAGGCCTGCGCGAGAATGCCGGTGTGCATCTTCAGCGTGCGTCCGGTCATGATGTTGTCGAGCACCGTCATGCCCTTGAAGAGCGCGAGGTTCTGGAACGTGCGCGCGATGCCCATCGACGCGGCGCGATGCGGTTGCATCGCCGCGAACTCGCGATCCTTGAAGCGGATACGTCCCTGCTGCGGCTGATACACGCCGTTGATGACGTTCAGCATCGAGCTCTTGCCGGCGCCGTTCGGGCCGATGATGGCCAGCACCTCGTGCTCGCGCACCTCGAACGAAATGTCGGAGAGCGCCTTTACACCGCCGAACCCGAGCGAGATGTGGTCGACGCCGAGGATGACCGGGCCGATGCGGCGGTTCGCCTCCGGCGCCTGCTCGGACGCGATCGTTGCGGGCGGTGACTGCAGCTGGATCGAAGTCATGCGGCCTTCCGACCCTGCGCCGGCAG
>DASTIY010000223.1:0-9072 GCA_035717085.1 Casimicrobiaceae bacterium
CGCGATTGAGGGACCCAGCGAGCACGCGATCGCCGGCGCCCTTCGCACGCGGCCGGCTCTCCCCGGTCAGGATCGCTTCCTCGACATTCGATCGACCCTCGACGACGATGCCGTCGGCAGGAACCGTCGCCCCGGTCGCGACGCGGACGACGTCACCCGGCGCGAGCGCGCGTGCCGAGACGATCTCGATTTCGTTCGCATCGGGATAGGCCGTCAACCGCTGCGCGGTCAGGGGTGCGTCGCGCGCCGTCGCTTCGAGCGCATCGCCGGCGCGCTCGCGAACACGCAATTCGAGCCAGCGCGCGCAAAGCACGAGCGCCACGAACATCGTGACCGAGTCGAAGTAGACGTGGCCTTCGCCGCGCAGCGTCGACCATGCGCTCGCGGCGAACGCCGCCGCGACGCCGAGCGCGATCGGGACGTCCATGCCGAGCGCGCGATTCGTCACGCTTCGCCACGCGCCCACGAAGAACGGCGCAGCGGAGTACAGCACGACCGGCAGCGTGAGGACGAGGCTCGCGAAATTCATCAGCGATGCGAACTCGGCGTCGACGTCGTCGCTCGACACGTACGCCGGCACCGCGAACATCATCACCTGCATCATCGCGAGGAGCGCGACCGCGGCGCGCGTCAACAACGTGCGGCTTTCCTTGCGGGCCATCGCCTCACGCCGCGCGGGGTCGTAGGGGTGCGCGCGATAGCCGATCGCCGCAATCGCCTGCAGGATCGCGGCGACGCCCGTGCGCTCCGGAGCGAAGCGCACGCGCGCGCGGCGTGTGGCGAGGTTGACCTGCGCGTCGCACACGCCGGGCTGGCGCACGAGCCACGTCTCGATCAGCCAGACGCACGCGCCGCAGCGCAATCCCTCGATCAGAAGCGCGGTTTCGCTGCGACCTTCACCGCTCGCGGTAACAACGGCCTCCGCGGCCTCCGCGTCGAGCGATTCGTCGGTGCGATCGCGCGGAAACGAAGCTGCCGGCGCCGCGCGCCGTTGATAGAACGCGGCAAGGCCGGCGGCACGAATGGTCTGCGCGACGGCCATGCAGCCCGCGCAGCAGAAGACCCGTTCCTCACCGTCGACGACGGCACGCCAGGCCGCGGCGGGGGAATTCGCGTCACCGCAGTGGAAGCAATGCGCGGTCGAATCGAGAACGAGCGTTTCGGCGGACACGTCGGATCGGGCAGGCAAGCGTGCGCCGTCGCGGCGCGATGCGGCAACGCATTGTGGAGGTGAACCGCTCGCGCGTTCTTGATCTGCGACAATGCCTCGTTGGCGACGCCGTGCGACGTCGCGTGCGAGGACGACGATGCTGAAGATCCTGCTTCCCGTCGATGGCTCCGAGTGTGCGGTGCGCGCCACGCGCAAGCTCGTCGAGACGCTCGGCTGGTACCGCGACGCACCGACGATCGAGCTCTGCACGGTCCACCTGCCGCTCCCGCGCGTGCCGAACATGGGCGCGTTCGTCAGCCACGAGATGGTGCAGAAGTATTACGACGACGAGAGCAACGCGATGCTCGCGCCGTCGCGCACCGTGCTCGACGAAGCGAACGTCGCCTACACGGTGACGCGCCTCGTGGGACCGATCGCCGAGACGATCGTCGACCACGCGGGAAAGTCAGGCGTCGACTTGATCTTCATGGGCACGCGCGGCATGTCGGCGATCGCCAACATCGCGCTCGGCTCGGTCACCACGCGCGTGCTGCACCTCGCGCACCTCCCCGTCCTGATCGTCCACTGACGCGCAAAAAATCAGGGGGCCGGATTCCCCGATCGTTCCGAGGAATCGGACCCCTTGCGCGCACGCGCGGCCGGCACGTGCGCGAGGTGCAACGCCGCCTACGGCTTGAGCTGCGCGCGAACCTCGCCGCCCGGATGCGCGGCACTGTGAATGTTCACGTACAGGTCGCCGGCCTTGAATGCCTTCATCTGGTCGGCCGTCAGCTTCGCGCCCGCAGGCGCGCTGAACGTGTCGCCTTCCTTGGTGAAGGGCACGATGACCTTGCCGTTGCTGCCGGCCTTGCCCTCGTGAATGTGCGCCGCGGTCGGCGTGAATCCCTTGGCCGTCACGCTGCCGCTGACGCTGCCGTCGTCGTTGATCGTGATCGTGCCGCTTCCCGACGAGCTCGCCTGGATCGGCGGCACTTCCTGCGCCGGCGTGAGCTCGACCTTCATCGCCTCGGCGAGCGCGAGCGTCGAGCCGGCGGCGAACGCCGCTGCAACCGACCACGTCACCATCCGCGAAATCCCCTTGGACCCTGCATTCGTCTTCATCGTCGACCCTTCGCTTTGTTGGTTGAGACCCCGCGAAGCCGATGACGGATGGCCCTGCGGGGATGGGACCGCAAACCCAATTTGCGCAAACACCCGACGCTGCCCCGCTATTCCCGGGCAGCCGCGAAGCCAGTCTAGCACCACGCCAGCGCTCGGGCGATGCGCGCTCGCCGCTACAATCGCACTCGCGCCCGGGTGGTGAAACAGGTAGCCACAGGGGACTTAAAATCCCCCGGCCGCAAGGCCATACCGGTTCGAATCCGGTCCCGGGCACTCTTCCCGGTCCATGCCAGGACGACCGACTGTCCTACACGATCTTCGGTTCTTCGCCGCTATTGCCGCCGCCCCGCCGGCGCGACGATGCGGGCAACGGGAGAAGCCATGGACCGAGATCTGGGACGGATGCTACGGGAGATCGCGCAGCGAACGCTGGCGGCGCCGGCGGCACGCGCCGCGAATCAGGAAACGACGCCGAAGCGACGGCGTGCAGACGAGCGGCGTCGCGGCATGCGCCGGCCGCTACGGCTCGCCGCCTAGGAAAAACGCTTCAGCTCGCCGCGCGACCGCGAAACAGCGCCGCGAATCCGCAGGCGGCAGCGTAAGCGAACGCCGTCCAGTACCAGTGTGCAAGGAACATCGCGCCGAGCGCCGCGAGATCGAACGTCGCCGCCGCGGTCGGCGGAACGCCCGCCGGAGGGTACGCGTGCTCGCGCCACTGCGCGCCCGCCGGTACCGACCATAGGTTCGCCGCCAGGGGCCACCACACATAGGCGGCGATCGCGTACTGCAGCCAATCGAGGCCGCCGACGATCGCGAAGTACAACGCGATCGCGAGCACGCCCTTGCGCACGATCCAATCGACCGTACGATCCATCCACATCTCCCTCGAACCCGCGTCCCCCACCAGGACGCTCGACCCGCCATCGTACTCCTGTCGGCGGTGCATCGCTTTTCGCCCGCTGTAACGAGCTGCGTCGACGCGTCGCGCGCTACGCGAACATGTTCTGAACGCGAACGCCGATCGGCACGCAGCCGCAGAGCGCGAACGCAAGCCCAAGATACAGCAGCGCCTCGTACGCGCGCTTGACGCCGCGCAAGGTCCGCTTTCGCGGCGTCATCGTCCGCGATCCGACTCGTCGCGGCCCGCGCGCGGCGCATAGGGGCCGAGCACCGCGCGCTGCATCGACTCGAACGTCGATGCGCCCGACGCGAGTACCCCCTGCATCGCGGCGATCACCTTCTGCATCTCGCCGAGGTCCGGATACATCGCCATCGCCTTGCGGGTCTCGCGCATCCCCGGCATGCCCTCGAATTGCGCCTGCATCAGCGTGAAGAGGCGCTTCTGGATCTCGACGATCAACTCGAACATCTCGTTCCAATAGCGCAGCGACCGCTCCACGGCTTCCTGCGTCGCGCCCTGCTGCGCGGCGACCAGCGCTTGCGGATCGCGCGCCTGTGCGGCGCTGCGTACCTGCCGGCGCTGGAAGTCGCGCGCCGCCTCCTCGCCTTCGAACTGCTTGCGGCGAAGCTTCGAGGTCCCCTCGAGCGCCGCGTTGATCACCTCGAGCGCGAGCTCCGCGTTGGTCTTGTAGAGTTCCATCGCGCGATCGGGCGTCATCATCTTCGCGAAGGCCGCGGCGTCCCGCCCGGCAGACGCGGTGCTTCCCATCTTCGCTGCGCCGGCTTCCTGATTCTCGTCGCCATCGACGTTGTTGCGCTCCTCGCCGGCGCGCGCGTCGTCGTGCGCCGCCTGCGTGCC
This sequence comes from Casimicrobiaceae bacterium, assembly GCA_035717085.1. GTDB lineage: Bacteria > Pseudomonadota > Gammaproteobacteria > Burkholderiales > Casimicrobiaceae > VBCG01. The sequence continues at coordinate 4,032 of DASTIY010000223.1, forward strand.
GCCGCTCGCGGACTTCCGACCCGATCGCTGCGATTTCTTCGCCATCGCGTTCTCCTCGATCAAACGCACACCGTCGGCATCTGACGCCGATCGTCCCGCGCCGTCAAGCGGCGACCTTGGTTCCCGAGGCGGCCGTCGACCCGGGCGCGAACGACGCGGACAGGGCGCCTGATCGCCGAACGTCCACGCCGTCAACTTGACGCCGGGCGCGAGATCGATGACCGTGTGCGTTGGTCGCCAAAGTCCATTCCGCCACATGAACGCGATCTCGACGCTCCTCGACGAACATCGCTCGCTCGCCGCCGTGCTGCACGGCATGCGTTACCTCGTGCGCGAGATCGAGACCGCGCGCATGCGCCCCGATTTCGGCCTGCTCGGCGCGATGGTCTACTACATCGACACGTTTCCCGAGCGCTTCCATCACCCCCGCGAGGATTCGTACCTTTTCTCGCGCCTGCTCGCACGCGCGCCGGCGACGCAACCGCTGATCGCGCGGCTCGAAGCCGAGCACGTCGCGAGCCGCGAGAAGATGCGCGATCTCGCGCAGGCGCTCGAGCGCTATCGCGATGGCGGCGAGCGCGAGTTCGCCGCGTTCCGCGATGCACTCGACGCGTATGCGAGCTTCCAGTGGAAGCACATGCGCGCCGAGGAAGAGGAACTGCTGCCGATCGCGCGTGCCGAGCTCGACGTCGACGACTGGAAGGCGATCGAGGCGGGCCTGCGCGAGGCGACCGACCCCCTCGAAGGCGCGCGCGCCGGCGACTACGACGCGTTGTTCCGGCGCATCGTGACGCTCGCGCCGCCCCCGATCGGGGTCGGGCCGGCAGCGCGCGCGGGTTGACGCGCCCGCATACCGTCTGTACCATCGGTACCGTTCATTCATACGGTATCGCCGTGACGCGTCCCACCCGCCATCCCTCGCGCGAGCGCACCGCGACTGCGGCGCCGCTGCGCGCGCTCACCGCGCGCCAGCAGCAGATCCTCGACTGGATCCGCAGCCATCTCGAAGCGACCGGCCTGCCGCCGACGCGCGCCGAGATCGCGGCCGGTCTCGGATTCTCGACGCCGAGTTCCGCCGAGGACCACCTGCAGGCGCTCGCGCGCAAAGGCGTCATCGAGCTCCTGCCCGGCGCGTCGCGCGGATTGCGCCTGCGTGACCTGCCCGGCGTGCCGCAGCAAGGCACGCTGCCGCTCGTGGGCCGCGTCGCGGCGGGCCAGCCGATGCTCGCCGTCGAGAACGTCGAAGCGCGCTACCGCGTCGACCCCGCGCTCTTCTCGCCGCGCGCCGACTATCTGCTTCGCGTGCGCGGGGAAAGCATGCGCGACGCGGGCATTCGCGACCGCGACCTGCTTGCGGTCCATCGCACGAGCGAAGCGCGCAGCGGCGCGATCGTCGTCGCGCGCATCGGCCACGCGGGCGGCGACGAAGTCACGGTGAAGCGCTTTCGCCGGCGCGGCCAGAGCGTCGTGCTGCAGCCCGAGAACGAGGCGTTCGAGCCCATCGTCGTCGATCCGCGCGTCACGCCGTTCGCGATCGAAGGCGTGGCCGTCGGCATCATCCGCAGCGGCGGCTGGTAAGCGCCGCGCCTGTCCGGCGCCCGCGGTTCGGGGCGCCTTCCCTTTCCGTTCGGAGGTCCTCATGGTGCAACCCGTTCCCGCCGGCTACCACAGCGTCACCCCCTACCTGCTGGTGCGCGACGCGAACCGCGCGCTCGCGTTCTACGCGCAGGCGTTTCGCGCACGCGAGGTGATGCGCTTCCCCACGCCCGACGGGAAAGTCGCGCATGCCGAGATCATGATCGGCGACTCGCACGTGATGCTCGCCGACGAGACCGGCGAGTTCGCCGGGCCGCAAACGCTCGGCGGAGCCGGCGTGAGCCTCATGCTCTACGTCGACGACGTCGACGCGACGTTCGCGCGCGCGATCGCGGCCGGCGCCAGCGAGCGGCGCGCGGTGGCCGACCAGTTCTACGGCGATCGCAACGGCACGCTCGCCGATCCGTTCGGGCACGTGTGGACGATCGCGACGCACGTCGAGGACGTGTCGGTCGAGGAAGCGCAACGCCGGATGGCGGCGCTCGGATCGTCGTAGTCGATCGTCGCATTCACTGCGCAAGGAGGCGTCATGTACACGCTCTACGGCAAGACGGGCTCGGGATCGGCGTCGGTCGAAGCCGCGCTCACGCTCGCGCGCGCGCCGTTTCGCATGGTCGAAACGGCGTCGTGGGCGCAGAACGACGCGTTCGCCGATCTGCTCGCGGTGAATCCGCTCGGGCAGGTGCCGACGCTCGTGCTCGACGACGGCAGCGCGCTGTCGGAAAGCGCGGCGATCCTGATGCATCTCGGCAGCGCGCATCCCGACGCGAGGCTCTTCCCCGACGACGCGTCGCAGCGCGCGCAAGTGCTGCGCGGCCTCGTCTTCATCGCCGCGAATTGCTACTCGGCGATCAGCATCATCGACTTTCCGGAACGCTGGTGCGAGAACGCCGAGGGCGACGAGGCGGTGCGGCAGCGCATTCGCGCCGGCACCCGCGCGCGGCTGCATCGGCATTGGGAGATGTTCGCCGACGTCTTCCCCGCGCGGCCGTGGCTTTCCGGCGCGAACCTCGGCGCGCTCGATCTGTTGGCGGCCGTGGTGTCGAAATGGTCGGGTGCGCGGCAGCATCTCGCGCAAGCGAGGCCGGCGCTGCACGACACGCTGCTGCGCATCGAGGCGCATCCCGGCGTCTGCGACGTCTTCGCACGCCACTGGCCACCGAAGAAAGCCGAGGCGTAGGTCGTCGAAATGACGGTCTGACCCGGCTCTGGCCCTGATGGGGAATCTCGTCGATTGTCGGTTGTCGATTGGAAGCTTCCGGCGACTCGGCCGACAGTGGCCCCGCCGTCCCTAAGTCGATCACTCCAGGAGTCGATCATGCCCACGCGCTTCGCCGCCATGCTCCTGCTGGCGCTGCTTGCCTGGTTCGCTCTCCCCGCTTCCGCCTGGAACCGCCTGCACGCCACGCAGTTCGCCACGCTGCCGGCCGGCACCGGGCATCCGGAAGGCATCACCGTCGATCCTCGCACCGGCACGTTCTATGTCGCCGATTTCGATGTGAGCAAGGCGAGCGGCCCGGGCGACGTCGTCGTGTTCGATCGCAACGGCCGGTGGCTGCGCACGCTGGAGGTCGCGCCGGCCACCAACCTTCTGCTCGGCATCGCGTTCAATCCGGTCACCGGCGATCTCCTCGTCTGCGATCTCGGCCTGTCGTCCGGCAAGCCGCAGGTCCTCAAGGTCGATCCGCAAACCGGCCAGTCGAGCGTGTTCGCGGCGTTGCCCGCAAGCGCCGGGCCGAATGCGCTCGCGTTCGACGCCGCCGGCAACGTCTACATCTCCGATTCGTTCGGCGCGACGATCTGGCGCACGCCGAGCACCGGCGGCGCGCCGGCGCCGTGGGTCGCCGATCCGCTGCTCGGCACGTCGGGCGTGCCGCCGTTCGGCGCGAACGGCATGGCGTTCAATGGGAATGCGACGGCGCTCTTCGTCGCCAACACCGGCAACGACACGATCGTCCGCGTTCCCGTCAACGCCGACGGCTCGGCCGGCACGCCGCAAGTCTTCGTCAACTCGATCAACGGCGCCGACGGCCTGATCATCGATGCATCCGACAATCTCTGGGTGGCGGCGAACCAGGCCGACGAGATCGTCGTCGTCGATCGCACCGGCCGCGCCATCGCCAAGCTCGGCGATTTCGACGGCATCGACCGTCGCGGCGCGCCCGTCGGCCTGCTGTTTCCGGCAAGCCTCGTGTTCTCCGGCGGCTTCGTCTACGTGACGAACCTGTCGCTCGACCTGCGGCTGTTCAACGCGCCCACCGTCGATTCGCAATGGGCGGCGCAGGTCACGCGGCACACGATCGCGCGGCTGCCGGCGCGGATCCCGCCGATTCGCGACACCGAGTAGCGCACGTGAACCCCGCGCTCGCACGATTGCTGTCGCACCCCGCGATCTGGCGCGGCGGCGATTGCGCGTGCGAGCCGGCGAGCGTTCCGACCGGATTCGCCGAGCTCGACGACGCGCTTCCCGGCGGCGGCTGGCCGCGCGGCGCGCTCACCGAGGTCGCGCTCGCGCGCGAGGGCATCGGCGAGTTGCGACTGACGCTGCCGGCGCTCGCACGGCTGCAGGCCGAGGGCCGGCAGATCGTCTTCGTCGCGCCGCCGTATCGTCCTTACGCGCCGGCGCTCGCTGCGGCCGGCGTCGACCTGCGCCGTCTCGTCGTCGTGCGCGGTGCCGCGCGCGACGACGCGTTGTGGGCCTACGAGCTGGCGCTGCGTGCGCCGGAATGCGGCGCGGCGTTCGCGTGGACGCCCGCGCACGACGAGCGCGTGCTGCGCAGGCTGCAGGTCGCTGCGCGCGAAGGCGGCACGTGGGGCGTTTTGTGGCGGCGGCCGGGCCAGCGCGCGAGCGCGACCGGCGCACCGCTGCGGCTTCGTCTCGCGCCCGAGGAAGGCAAGCTCGCCGTGCGCGTCGTCAAACGTCGCGGCGCCGAACTCGCGCGACCGATCCTGCTCGATCTCGCGCGGGCGCCGGGTGCGCCGCTGTACCCGCTACCCGATGCGCTGCCACAGCTCGCGGCTGCGACGTCGTCACCACGGCACACGCGGCTTTGGCATCGCAAGGCCTCGTGAATGCGCTTCGCGTGCCTGCTTCTGCCATCGTTGGCGCTCGACGTGTTCGCTCGTGCCCGCACCGCCGACGATGCGCGGCCGTTCGTCGTGTCGAGCGGCGGCCATCATCCGCGCGTCGTCGCTGCGAACGATCCGGCGCGTGACGCCGGCATTCGCCGCGATCAGCTGATCTCCGCGGCGCTCGCGCTCGCACCGAACGTCGCGCTGCGCGACCGCGACGTCGCGGCCGAGGAAGCGGCGCTCGCCGACATCGCGACGCTCCTTCTCGCCTTCACGCCGAACGTGAGCGTCGCGCCGCCCTGCGCGGTGCTCGCCGAGGTCGAGCGCAGCGCGCGCCTCTTCGGCGGCCTCCCGCCGTTGCTTGCGCAACTCA
>DASTIY010000224.1:0-3185 GCA_035717085.1 Casimicrobiaceae bacterium
CGACCTGGCCGCGCAGGCCTGCACGGTGCTGCGCGACGTGTTCGGGTACGGCGCGTTCCGCGACCGCCAGCAGGCCATCATCGAACACCTGCTGCATGGCGGCGATGCGCTGGTGCTGATGCCGACCGGCGGTGGCAAGTCGCTGTGCTACCAGATCCCTGCATTGCTTCGCGAAGGCACGGCGGTCGTGGTCTCGCCGCTGATCGCGCTGATGCAGGACCAGGTGGAGGCCTTGCACCAGCTCGGGGTGGCCGCGGCGTTCCTCAATTCCAGCCTCGATGCGCCCGCGCAAGGCGAGGTCGAGCGGCGCTTCCTTCGCGGCGACCTCGACCTCCTGTACGTCGCGCCGGAGCGCCTCGTCATGCCCGAGACGCTCGACCTGCTCAAACGGTGCAAGATCTCGCTGTTCGCGATCGACGAGGCGCACTGCGTCTCGCAATGGGGGCACGATTTCCGGCCCGAGTACCTGCAGCTCTCGCTGCTCCACGAGCGCTTTCCCGAGGTGCCGCGGATTGCATTGACCGCGACCGCCGACCCGCAAACGCGTGCGGAGATCGTCGCGCGGCTCCGCCTCGAGGACGCACGGGTATTCGTCTCGAGCTTCGACCGGCCCAACATCCGTTACACGATCGTGGACAAGGCCGACGCGCGCAATCAGCTGCTGCGCTTCATGCGGCAGGAACACGCCGGCGACGCAGGCATCGTCTACTGCCTGTCACGCCGCAAGGTCGACGAGACGTCGGCATGGCTCGCGGAGCACGGCGTGCGCGCGTTGCCGTATCACGCGGGGATGGACAGCGCGACACGCGCCGCACACCAGTCGCGTTTCCAGCGCGACGACGGCATCGTCATGGTCGCGACGATCGCGTTCGGAATGGGCATCGACAAGCCCGACGTGCGGTTCGTCGTGCATCTCGATCTGCCGAAGAGCATCGAGGGCTACTACCAGGAAACGGGTCGTGCCGGCCGCGACGGCCAGCCCGCCGATGCGTGGATGAGTTACGGCCTCGCCGACGTCGTGCAACAGCGGCGCCTGATCGAGCAATCGGACGCGAGCGACGAATACAAGCGCGTATCGAGCGCCAAGCTCGACGCGCTTCTCGGCTTGTGCGAAACCGCGGGCTGCCGCCGCGTCCGGCTGCTCGGCTACTTCGGCGAGGCGGGCGCTCCATGCGGCAACTGCGACAACTGCATCGATCCGCCACGAACGTGGGATGCCACGGAAGCTTCGCGCAAGGCGCTGTCCGCCATCTACCGCACCGGGCAGCGCTTCGGCGCCGTGCACCTGATCCACGTCCTTCGCGGCAGGAAGAGCGAGCGCGTGCTGCAATGGGAGCACGACCGGCTCGGCGTGTTCGGGATCGGCGCCGAACTCGACGACGCGGCGTGGCGCAGCGTGTTCCGCCAGCTCGTCGCGCTCGGCCTTGCTCGCGTCGATCACGACGCGCATGGCGGGCTCAAGCTGACCGCAAGCAGCCGCGCCGTGCTGAAGGGCGACGTTCCGGTGCGGATGCGCCGCGTCGTCGATCGCGCAACGCCTTTGCGTGAAGCGAGGGCTCCGACGCTCGCCGACCTGCCGGCGAAGGCCGCACAACGCCTGCAACGGCTCAAGGCATGGCGACTCGGCGAAGCACGCGCGCAAGCGGTACCCGCCTACGTGATCCTGCACGACAGCACGCTGATCGAGATCGCGCGCCGGCAGCCGCCCGATCTTCCCGCGCTCGCAACCATCGCGGGAATCGGCGCCAGAAAGCTCGAACGCTACGGCGCTGCGTTGCTGCAGGCGATGGCGGACGGGTGATCCGCGCTCGCCCGGCCGGGATTCCCATCTCGTCGATGCACGTCGATCCGATGGCGGGAACCGGTGGAAACCAGCGAAATCGTATGGTTCATGGACCTTACGCAGCAGCGAGGCCATGGCTGAAATCGTGGCGCGTCCGGAGAGCACCGTCGCGGGCGTGACGGGTCCGCTCTACCTGCTGCTCTTTCCGATTCCCGTCGTCTGTTTCGTCGGCGCGTTGCTGACGGATATCGCGTATTCGGCGAGCGCGTTCCTGATGTGGCTGCACTTTTCGGAATGGCTGATCGCCGTCGGACTCGCGTTCGGAGCGCTCGCTGCGCTCGTGCTCCTGATCGAGTTCTTCGCGAGCCGCGTGATCCGCACGGGAGCGTTCGGATGGACACATCTCGTGCTGTTCTACGCCGCGCTCGTCGTCGAGCTGTTCAACGCGTTCCAGCACACGATCGACGGCTACACGGCGGTGGTGCCGACGGGCATGATCCTGTCGATCGTCGGGGCGGTGCTCGTCCTCGCGGCGGTCGCCGTTCTTTTCTTCGTGCCGGTCGCATGGTTCCGGCACCGGGAGGTGCAGCCATGAAGCTTCGCACCGCGGCGGCCGTCGCCGCCTGCCTGGCGATGGCGGCGTGCGCCGACAGCCAGAACATCGACAAGTCGGCCGAGTACGGTCCCGACCCGAAACTTCCGGAACCCTCGCGTGCCCTTTTGCCGCGCATGAATGTCCCCAAGGTCACCGGATGGCATCAGGGCGAGACGCCGACCGTGCCGCAAGGATTCCGAATCGAAGCGGTGGCGACCGGACTGTCGAACCCGCGCAACGTGTATCCGCTTCCGAACGGCGACCTGCTGGTGGTCGAATCGAAGAAGGACGCCAAGGAACCGATCGAGCGGCCGAAGCGCCCTGTCATGGATTGGATCGAAGCGAAGGCTCATGGCGGCAGCGGCGGAGGCGGCCCGAGCAATCGCATCCTGCTGTTCCGCGATGCGAACGGCGACGGCAAGCCCGAGTCGCAGACGGTGCTGATCGACCATCTGAACTCGCCGTTCGGCGTCGTCCTCGTCGGCGACAACCTCTACGTCGCCGACACTGATGCGATCCTGCGCTTTCCGTTCAAGCTCGGCGACACGAAGGTCGGCGGTGCGCCGGTGAAAGTCGTCGATCTACCGGCAGGGCCGATCAATCACCATTGGACGAAGAGCCTGACGGCGAGCCCCGACGGGTCGAAGCTCTATGTCGGTGTTGGCTCCAACAGCAACTGCATGGAACGCGGCGTCACGGCGGAGAGGATGCGCGCGGCGATCTGGGAAGTGGACGCGGCGACAGGCGCTTACAAACTGTTTGCGGGCGGGTTGCGCAACCCGAACGGCCTGACGTTCTATCCGGGCA
>DASTIY010000225.1:0-3476 GCA_035717085.1 Casimicrobiaceae bacterium
GCCGAGGCCGCGGTGGCGAACGGCATCGTCGAACTGAGCTACGGCCGGGCCGAGCCGCTCGCGCGCATGCAACCGGGCGACGGACTGCTGTTCTACTCGCCGCGCGAGCACTTTCCCGACGGCGAACCGCTGCAGGCGTTCACGGCGATCGGCCGCATCGCCGACGGCCCGATCGTCGAAGCGCCGCCGGCGCCGCCTGCGCCGACCTATCGTCGCGGCGCGCAATGGCTGGCCGCGACGCCGGCGCCGATCCGGCCGCTGCTCGACGATCTGTCGTTCATCCGCAACAAGGCCAACTGGGGTGGCGCGTTCCGCTTCGGCGTACTTCGCGTGCCGCGCGAAGACTTTGCAGCGATCGCCGCGGCGATGGGGCGCGACGCCGGCAGCGACTTTGCGTGAGCGAGCGTCGCCACCGGGCGACAGTCGTGCGCGCCGCTGCGCTATGATGCGCCCCTTCCCTCGCATCCACGGGCTTCGTGAAGCAGACGTTCCTCGATTTCGAGCAGCCGATCGCCGAGCTTCAGCAGAAGATCGACGAGCTGCGCTACGTCCACGAAGACTCGGCGGTCGACATTTCCGACGAGATCGCGCGGCTCACCAAGAAGAGCCAGCAGCTCACGCGCGACCTCTACTCGAAGCTCACCGCGTGGCAGATCGCGCAGGTGGCAAGGCATCCGCAGCGGCCGTACACGCGCGATTACATCAACGGCCTTTTCGGCGAGTTCCGCGAACTGCACGGCGACCGCACCTTCGGCGACGACCCGGCGATCATCGGCGGACTCGCGCGGTTCAACGGCGCACCGTGCATGGTGATCGGCCAGCAGAAGGGGCGCGACACCAAGGAGAAGATCTACCGCAATTTCGGCATGCCGCGGCCCGAGGGCTATCGCAAGGCGCTGCGGCTCATGAAGCTGGCGGAGAAATTCGCATTGCCGATCTTCACGTTCGTCGACACACCGGGCGCGTACCCCGGTATCGGCGCCGAGGAGCGCGGGCAATCCGAGGCGATCGGGCGCAACCTCTACGAGATGGCCGGACTGCGTACGCCGATCATCGCGACGATCATCGGCGAAGGCGGGTCGGGCGGCGCGCTGGCGCTCGCGGTCGGCGACGTCACGCTGATGCTGCAGTACGCGACGTATTCGGTGATCTCGCCCGAGGGCTGCGCGTCGATCCTGTGGAAGTCGGCCGAGCACGCGGCAACCGCGGCGGAAACGCTGGGCATCACCGCCGCGCGCCTGAAGCAACTCGGGGTGGTCGACAAGATCGTGAACGAGCCCATCGGTGGCGCGCACCGCGACCATGCGGCGATGGTGGTCTCGCTGCGCAAGGCGCTGACCGAAGCGCTGCGGCACGTGCAGGACCAAACCGTCGACGCGCTCGTCGAGGCGCGCGAGGACAAGATCCTCGGTTATGGCCGATACAAGGAGATCGCGCCGGCCTGACAGCGACGCGCAGCACCCCGTCGAACGCGCCGTCGCGTCGGTTCTGCGGGAGCTCCTCCCGTCGGCCCCGGCAACGGGCGTCGCGCTTTCCGGCGGGCGCGATTCGATCGCCCTGCTCGATGCGCTCGCCCGCGTGGCGGCCGGCGTGCGCGTCATGGCCTTCCACGTGCATCACGGGCTATCCGTCCAGGCCGACGCGTGGACGTCGTTCTGTCGCCAGGCGTGCGCGGAACGCAACGTCGGCTTCGCCGTCCGCAACGTGCACGTGGACGGCAAGCACCACGGCGTCGAGGCCGCCGCACGTGCGGCGCGCTACGACGCGCTGGCGGCGCTGGCGCGCGAGCATGGCGTGCACGACGTGCTGCTCGCGCATCACGCCGACGACCAGGCGGAAACGCTGTTGCTGCAACTGATCCGCGGTGCGGGACCGCGCGGGCTGGCCGCGATGCCGCGCATCGCGGACGAGCGTGGCGTGCGCTGGATCCGCCCGTTCCTGTCGCTTCCGCGCGCAAACATCGACGATTACGCCGACACGCACGGCCTCGCGTTCGTCGACGACGAAAGCAACGGGCAGACCGGCTATCGCCGCAATGCACTGCGCGCGGAAGTCGTGCCGGCGCTGCGAACGCTTGCGCCCGGCTATCCGGCGACGCTCGTGCGCGCGGCGCGGCATCAAGCGACGTCTGCGCAAATGCTCGACGATCTCGCGCAAATCGACGCGGGCGGTGCGTTCGATGGCCGAAGCCTCGACGCCGCCATCCTCGCTTCGCTTTCCGTTCCCCGTGCGCAAAACCTGCTGCGCTGGTTCCTGCGCACGCAGGGGTTGCGCGCGCCTTCGGCTGTGCGTCTCGATGCCATGCTCGAACAACTGCGCGCGCCGCGTCGCGATGCGCGTATCGACTTCGCGCACGACCGTGCCCGCGTCGGCCTTTATCGCGGCCGCCTGCTCGTCCATCGCAGGGCGCCCGACGCCTTCCATACGCCATGGAACGGCGCGCCCGAAGTGCAGCTTGCGCACGGAACGCTCGTATTCGCTTCGACGAATGGTTCCGGCATCGCGCAACGGTACCTCGCGCACGCGCGCGTCACGATCCGCTCGGGCGAGCGCGGGGAGCGTCTGCTGCCGGCCGGCCGGATGAAGCGACGTGCCGTCGCCGATCTGTTGCGCGAGGCCGGCGTGCCGCAATGGGAACGCATCGGCCTGCCGCGCATTTACTGCGGTGATGCGCTCGCCGCGGTTGCGCAGGCGGGCATCGACGCGACGTTCGCGGCGCTTCCCGGCGAAGCGGGACTGTCGTTCGCGTGGCATCCCGCCGCGATCGATTGACGCCTCGCGTGCCGGCATGGCTGGCACGTCCTCCGACGCACCGGCTGTTCCATCCCGTGCGTCTCGCACTGAACGCGTCGCAATGTTACAATTTTGAATTTGCTCGCTTTTATCTTGTCGGAGCCTTTTGATGGCTGTTGAACGCACCCTTTCGATCGTCAAGCCGGATGCCGTCGCGAAGAACGTCATCGGCGAGATCTACGCGCGCTTCGAGAAGGCGGGCCTGCGCGTCGTCGCGGCCCGCATGACGTGGCTGTCGCGCCGCGACGCGGAAGGCTTCTATGCAGTCCATCGCGAGCGCGGGTTCTTTCGCGACCTCGTCGACTTCATGACCAGCGGTCCCGTGATGATCCAGGTGCTCGAAGGCGAGAACGCGATCGCGAAGAATCGTGAATTGATGGGCGCCACCGACCCGAAGAAGGCGGCGCCGGGCACGATCCGCGCCGACTTCGCGCAGTCGATCGACGCCAATGCGGTGCACGGCTCGGACGCGCCGGAGACGGCCGCGACCGAGATCGCCTACTTCTTCCCGGCGCACGCCATCTACGGACGCTGACGCCGGGCAGCAATCCCGCCCGATGCAAAACCTCCTCGAACTCGAACCGGCTGCGCTCGCGCGATGGCTCGCCGCGCGCGGCGAGAAGCCGTTTCGTGCACGCCAGGTGTCGCGGTGGGTGCACCAGCGCTTCGTCGCCGACGTCGCC
>DASTIY010000226.1:0-6996 GCA_035717085.1 Casimicrobiaceae bacterium
GGGACAGCCCGACCGCTCCGCCATGGATTATTTTGCGCGGCTCGGCTACGACACGTGGTGCGTCGACATGGAGGGCTATGGCCGCTCGTCGAAGCATCGCGACATCAACTGCGACATCGCCAACGGCGCCGACGATCTCGACGCGGCCAGCGCCTACATCATGAAAACGCGCGGCGTGACCGCCTTCCTCGTCTACGGGATCTCCTCCGGCGCGCTGCGCGCCGCGCTCTTCGCGCAGCGCCATCCCGAACGCGTCGCCCGACTTGCACTCGACGCATTCGTGTGGACCGGCGAAGGTGCGCCGACGCTCGAGCAGCGGCGCAAGAAGCTCCCCGAGTTCACGGCGCGCAATCGACGTCCGATCGATCGCGCGTTCGTGCGGTCGATTTTCGCGCGCGATCATCCGGGCTGCGCCGAGGCGCGCGTCGTGGAGGCTTTCGCCGATGCGATCCTCGCGCTCGACGATTCGATGCCCAATGGCACCTACGTCGACATGTGCTCGAAGCTGCCGCTCGTCGACCCCGCCCGCATCGTCGTGCCGACGCTGATCCTGCGCGGACAATACGACGGGATCGCGGCGTTCGACGACCTCCTCGAGTTCTTCCGGCGCCTACCGAACCCCGACAAGCAGTTCGCGGTGATGCCCGGCATCTCGCACGCGAGCTTCCAGCAGAAGAACTACGCGATCGTCTACCACATCCTGCACGCATTCTTCACCCAGCCCGCCCCTGTTTACCGGGGCGAATGAGATGCCCGACCTGATCGACGTCAACGAGCTCTCGATCGAGTTCGACGACCGCGGCGCGCGCGTGCGCGCGGTCGATCGCATCTCGTTTCGCATCCCGCAAGGCGGCACGCTCGCGCTCGTCGGCGAGTCGGGATCGGGTAAGTCGGTGACCGCGCAGGCGATCATGCGCATCCTGCCGCGCAACGCGCAGATCACGTCGGGCAGCGTCGTGTTCACGCCACCCGGCGACGGCCTGAGGCCGGTCGACATCGTGCGCCTCACGCCCGACGGACGCCGGATGCGGCGCATCCGCGGCGCGCACATCTCGATGATCTTCCAGGAGCCGATGGTCTCGCTGTCGCCGCTGCACACGATCGGCGATCAGGTCAGCGAGGCGTTGTTCCTCCACCGGAAGGTTTCGCACGCGGCGGGGATGCGCGAGACCGAGGACATGCTGCGCCGCGTCGGCTTTCCCGATCCGGCGCGTGCGCTGCGCACGTATCCGTTCGAGCTCTCCGGCGGACTGCGGCAGCGCGCGATGATCGCGATGGCGCTGGTGTGCCGTCCGTCGCTGCTCATCGCCGACGAGCCGACGACGGCGCTCGACGTGACGATGCAGGCGCAGATCCTCGCGCTGATCAAAGCGCTGCAGGCCGACCTCGGCATGGCGGTCCTCATCATCACGCACGACCTCGGCGTCGTCGCGAACGTCGCCGAGTCGGTCGTCGTGATGTACCAGGGACGCGTGATGGAATCGGGGCCGATCGGTGCCATCTTCGAGAAGCCCGCGCATCCTTACCTTCGCGCGCTGCTGCGGGCCGTGCCGCACTTCGACATGCAACCGGGCGAGCGCCTGATGCCGGTGCGCGACGTCGATTCGGAAACGGGCCCGCTCGTCGAGTTGCGCAAGCCCTGGCCCGCGGACGCGGGCAGCGAGCACTTGCGCATCGCGCACGTCGTGAAGACGTTCCGGCAGCGCAGCGGCGGTTTCCTCATCCGTCGCGAAGGCCCGGCGTTTCGTGCAGTCGACGACGTCTCGCTCGTGATCCGCCGCGGGCAGTGCTTCGGTCTCGTCGGCGAGAGCGGCTGCGGGAAGACGACGCTGTCCAAAGTGGTGATGCGCGCGCTGGAGCCCGACGCCGGCGAAGTCACGTACAACGATCGCGGGCACGCGATCGACGTGGTGCACGCGAGCGGCGCGGAGCTGATGCGCTTTCGCCGGCGCGTCCAGTACATCTTCCAGGACCCTTTCGGCTCGCTGTCGCCGCGGATGACGGTGTTCGACATCCTGCGCGAGCCGCTCGTCATCCACGACATCGGCGACGCCGATTACCGCGCCGAGATGGCGAAGGAGCTCATGCGCGTCGTCGGCCTCGACCCGCGCTACCTGAACCGTTATCCGCACAGCTTCTCGGGCGGGCAGCGGCAGCGCATCGGCATCGCGCGCGCGCTCGCATTGTCGCCCGACCTCGTGCTGTGCGACGAGCCGGTGTCGGCGCTCGACGTGTCGATCCAGGCGCAGGTGCTGAACCTGCTGAAGGACCTGCAGGCCGAGCTCGGCCTCACGTACCTCTTCATCTCGCACAACCTCGCCGTCGTCGATTACGTCGCCGACGACATCGCGGTGATGTGCCGCGGGCGCATCGTCGAGATCGCGCCGCGCGAGGTGCTGTTCCGCCGGCCGATGCATCCGTATACGCTCGGCCTGCTCGCGGCCGTGCCCTACCCCGATCTTCATCGCAAGCTCGATCTGTCTGCGGTCATGCGCGGTGCGGCGCGCCGGCCCGAGGAATGGCCGGAGCCGTTCGCGTGGACCGATGGCGACGCGGGCGATCTCGTCGACGTGGGCGACGGCCATCGCGTGCGGATGCGCACGAGCGACGTCGAGGCAGCGGCGTGATCGCGCGCCTCTTCGCGCTCGTCGCGCTGCTGTGCGTCGCGGCGCCCGTGCTGGCGGACGAGCCGCCGGTGCTCGCGGAGGAAGTCGCCGCCGGGCGCCTGCCGCCGCTGGCGCAGCGCCTGCCGCACCCGCCGCGCGTCGTCGATGTCGCGCGGCCGGGCTGGACCGTCGGGCGCTATGGCGGCGACCTGCACATGCTGATGGCGAAGGATCGCGACATCCGCATGATGGTGGTCTACGGTTACACGCGGCTCGTCGGGTACGACGAGCAACTGCACCTGCGCCCCGACATCCTCGAGCGCGTCGACAACGACGGCAACCGCGTCTTCACGCTGCACCTGCGGCCCGGGCACAAGTGGTCGGACGGCCAGCCGTTCACCACGGAGGACTTCCGCTACTACTGGGAAGACGTCGCCAACAACAAGGACCTGTCACCGTTCGGCCTGCCGCGCGCGCTGCTCGTCGATCGTCGCGGCCCGCGCTTCGAGGTGCTCGACGCGACGACGGTCCGCTACAGCTGGGACTCGCCGAACCCGCAGTTCCTGGCGGCGCTCGCGGCACCCAGTCCGCTCTTCATCTACCGGCCGGCGCACTACCTGAAGCAGTTCCACGCGCGCTACGTCGGCCTCGCCAAGGCGAATGCGATCGCCAGCGCGGCGGGTTCGCGCAACTGGGCCGGCTATCACCAGAAGCTCGACGAGCAGTTTCGCTTCGACAACCCCGCACTGCCGACGCTCGAGCCGTGGATCAACACGACGGCACTGCCGACGACGCGCTTCGTCCTCGTACGCAATCCCTATTTCCATCGCGTCGATCGCGACGGCCGCCAGTTGCCCTACATCGACCGCGTGATCGTCAACGTGACCGACGACAAGCTGATTCCGGCGCGCACCGGCGCGGGCAGCGTCGACCTGCAGATGCGCTACCTGCGCTTCGACAACTACACGTTCCTGAAGCAGGCGGAGACGCGCAATCGCTACCACGTCTACCTGTGGGAGAAGGCGATCGGCTCGCAGGTCGCGCTCTACCCCAATCAGAACGTCGAGGATCCGGTATGGCGCAAGCTCATGCGCGACGTGCGCTTCCGCCGCGCGCTTTCACTCGGCATCGATCGCCACGAGATCAACGAGGTCGTCTATTTCGGCCTCGGCGAGGAATCGGCGAACACCGTGTTGCCACGCAGTGAATTGTTCCGGCCGCAGTTCCGCAAAGCGTACGCGTCGTTCGACCTGAAGGCCGCGAACGCCCTGCTCGACGCGCTCGGGCTCACGCAGCGCAACGACGACGGCCTGCGCCTGCTGCCGGACGGAAGGCCGATGGAGATCATCGTCGATACCGCGGGCGAGAGCACCGAGGAAACCGACGTGCTCGAGCTCGTGCGCGACAGCTGGCGCAAGCTCGGCATCGCGCTCTTCCCGCGGCCGTCGCAGCGCGAAGTCTTCCGCAAGCGCGTCTTCTCGGGCAAGGCGATGATGTCGGTCTGGTCCGGCTTGTCGAATGCGATTCCGACGCCGGAGATGAGCCCGTCCGAGCTCGCGCCGACGACGCAGGAGCAGCTCGAGTGGCCGATGTGGGGCCAGTACTACGAGCTGCTCGGCAATGGCGGCGAGAAGCCGTCGCCGCCCGACGTGCAGAAGCTCGTGCAGCTCTACGACGAGTGGCGCCAGGCGCACACCGACGACGAGCGCGAGCGCGTATGGCTCGCGATGCTCGCGATCCACGCCGACCAGGTCTACACGATCGGCACCGTCACGCACGCGCTGCAGCCTGTCGTCGTGCGCGACGACCTGAAGAACGTCCCGAAGGAAGGCGTGATGAGCTGGGACCCGGGCGCGTACTTCGGCATGTATCACGTCGACACGTTCTGGTTCGACCGGGCGCCGTAGATGCTCCAGTACATCGCCAAGCGCGTGCTGATGATGATCCCGACGCTGCTCGCGATCAGCATCATCGTCTTCACGATCATCCAGCTACCCCCCGGCAACTACCTCGAAAGCTACATCGCGGAACTCGAGGCGCAGGGCGAATCGGTCGACCGGCAGAAGGTCGAGTTCCTGCGCGAGTACTACGGCCTCGACAAACCGCTGCCCGAGCAGTACCTGCGCTGGGCCGGCGGGATGTTGCACGGCGACTTCGGCTATTCGTTCGAGTTCAACATGCCGGTGACGAAAGTGATCGGCGACCGCATGCTGCTCACCGTGATCGTGTCGTTCGTCACGATCCTCTTCACGTGGGCGATCGCGTTCCCGATCGGCATCTATTCGGCGACACACCAGTACAGCTGGGGCGACTACGGCCTGACCTTCCTGGGGTTCCTCGGCATCGCGATCCCGAACTTCATGCTCGCGCTCGTGATGATGTACGTCGCGAACGTGTTCTTCGGCACGACGATCGGCGGCCTCATGGATCCCGAGTTCATCGGCAAGCCGTGGACGTGGGACAAAGTGAAGTCGGTGCTCGAGCACAGCTGGATTCCCGTGATCGTCATCGGCGCGAGCGGGACCGCAGGGATGATCCGGCGCCTTCGCGCCAACCTGCTCGACGAGCTTTCGAAGCAGTACGTCGTCACCGCGCGCGCCAAAGGCCTGCCGCCGCGCAAGGTGCTGCGCAAGTACCCGCTGCGCATGGCGCTCAACTTCTTCATATCCGACATCGGCAGCCTGCTGCCGCACATCATCTCCGGCGCCGAGATCACGGCCGTCGTGCTGTCGCTGCCCACCACCGGGCCCATGCTGCTGAACGCGCTGAAAAGCCAGGACATGTACCTGGCGGGCTCGTTCCTGATGTTCCTCGCATTCCTGATCGTCGTCGGCGTGCTGATCTCCGATCTGGCGCTCGTTGCGCTCGATCCGCGCATCCGGCTGTCGGGCGGCGTCGTGCGATGAGCGGGACCGCCACGCGATGAGCATCCAGCGCGACCTGCTGATCCCCGCCGAGGCGAAGGCGGAGGCGGCGAAGCTCGAGGAAACGCAAACGCTCGGCCCCGAGCACTTCGTCTCGACCGAGCCGTTCGATCCGGGAAGCGCCGCGCAACTGCCGCCGGGGCAGGAACGCTTCTACCTCGCATCGCAATGGACGCTGATGTGGTGGAAGTTCAAGCGGCATCGGCTGGCGGTCGCGTCGGCGATCGTGCTCCTCGCGATGTATTCGTCGACGCTCGTCACCGAATTCCTCGCGCCGTACAACCTGCACACGCGGCATACCGATTTCATCTACGCCGCGCCACAGCGCGTGCACCTGTTCCACCAGGGGCGATTCGTCGGTCCGTTCGTCTATCCGCAGACCAAATCGCTCGACATGGCGACGTTGCGGCGCGTCTACACGCCCGATCGCAGCGAGCCGCGGCCGCTGCGCTTCTTCTGTTCGGGCGATGCTTATCGCTTCTGGGGCCTGGTGGAGATGTCGTTCCACGTCGTGTGCCCGCCGCAGAACGGAACGCTCTTCCTGCTCGGCACCGATCGGCTGGGGCGCGACATGCTGTCGCGCATCCTCTACGGCGCGCGCATCTCGCTCACGATCGGGCTCCTCGGCATCGCGCTTTCGTTCACGCTCGGCCTCGTGATCGGCGGCCTCGCCGGCTACTACGGCGGTTGGGTGGACATGACGGTGCAGCGGCTGATCGAGATCATCCGCTCGTTTCCCGAGCTGCCGCTGTGGATGGCGCTCTCCGCCATTCTGCCGGTGACGTGGAGCCCGGTGCTGATCTACTTCGGCATCACCGGGATCCTCGCGCTCCTCGACTGGACGGGACTCGCGCGCGCGGTGCGCTCGAAGCTTCTCGCATTGCGCGAGGAAGATTACACGACGGCGGCGCGGCTCATGGGCGCCAGGCCGTCGCGCATCATTTCACGCCATCTGCTGCCCGGCTTCATGAGCCACCTGATCGCATCCGCCACGCTGTCGATTCCCGGCATGATCCTCGGCGAAACCGCGCTGTCGTTCCTCGGCATCGGCCTGCGCCCACCGATCACGAGCTGGGGCGTGCTGCTGAATGAAGCGCAGAACGTCAACGTCGTCGCCCTCTACCCGTGGCTGATGCTGCCGGTCATGCCCGTCATCATCGTGATCCTCGCGTTCAATTTCTTCGGCGACGGGCTCCGCGACGCCGCCGATCCGTACCGGTGACGGACTTGCGCTGACGCCCGGCAATCTCGTAGTGAGTCCGTTGCCGTAGTGCATTGCGTGGCTCGACACCTCGTGCCGAGTCAGTCGTCGTGGTCCAATCCGGGATTGAACCCTCGTGCCGAGTCAGTCGTCGTGGTGCACTCCGGGATTGAACACCTCGTGCCGAGTCGGTCGTCGTGGTGCACTGCGCGCTCAAACACCTCGTAAACGCCGGCGGACGATCGGCGGCTCACAGCGTGCTGCT
>DASTIY010000227.1:0-12593 GCA_035717085.1 Casimicrobiaceae bacterium
GCGTCAATCGTCTTGCGCGAGGTGCAGCCGGCGGTTGCTGCGTCGAATGCGGTGAAGTGCGCGGTCCGCAGATGCTCGTCGAACGCCGCGCGGTCGTCGTACACCTCGTAGAGGAATATCCGGGTCGCATCGTCGCGCGCCACGCAGACATCGAATTGCCGGCAACCGCGCTCCGCGCGCGAGGCGCGCGCGTTCGCCACGACCTTTTCGCGAAAATCGGCGACGCGCTCGGGATGCACGACGAATTCGACGGTGACGACGTACACGATTCGCGCTGGGTTCAGATGCCGCGGGGGATGAGGTCCGCGAGCGCAGGCGGGACGGACGTCATCACCGCAGCGTGGACGAATGTCTGCGATGCATCGTTCGTCTCCATGACCGGCTATCATGCCTTCCCTGCGGTGGGGCGCGCCGCGACGTCTTTCCGAGCCCGTCGCGACGCCTCGGGTATGGCCGACGCGCGCAACGCGGCCAAACGCCGGATAATGCGCCCGCATGACCCAACCCGGGGAGGAGACGATGCCGCACCGTATTGCAATGACCCGTCGCGGAATGCTCAAGGCGTCTGCCGCGGCGCTGGCGACGACGCTCATCAAGCCATCGTTCGCCGCCGGCGAGCCGCTGAAGATCGGGCTCGTCATTCCACTGACCGGTCCGTTCGCCTCGACCGGCAAGCAGCTCGAGGCCGCGTGCCGGCTCTACATGCAGAAGAATGGCGACACGGTCGCGGGCCGCAAGGTCGAGCTGATCGTCAAGGACGACACCGGTGTCGCACCCGAAACGACCAAGCGCCTCGCTCAGGAGCTCGTCGTGCAGGAGAAAGTGAACGTGCTCGCGGGCTTCGGCCTGACGCCGCTCGCGCTCGCCGCCGCCCCCGTCGCGACGCAATCGAAGACGCCGATGATCGTGATGGCCGCGGCGACGTCGATCATCACGACCAAGTCGCCCTACATCGTGCGCAGCGGCTTCACGCTGCCGCAGGTGACGTGGCCGATCGCCGAGTGGGCGCCGAAGAACGGCATCAAGACGGCGGTGGCGCTCGTCAGCGACTACGCGCCGGGGCTCGACGCGGAGAAGACGTTCGTCTCGCGCTTCACCGCCGCCGGCGGCAAGGTGCTCGAATCACTGCGCGTGCCGCTGCGCAATCCCGATTACGCGCCGTTCCTGCAACGCACGAAGGACGCGAAGCCGGATGCGCTCTTCGTGTTCGTCCCGTCGGGTGAAGGCTCCGCCGTGATGAAGCAGTTCAACGACCGTGGCCTCAAGGACGCCGGCATCCGCATGATCGGCACCGGCGACGTCGTCGACGACGACCTGCTCGAAAGCATGGGGGCCGTCGCGGTCGGCGTGGTGACGTCGTTCCATTACTCGGCCGCGCACGATTCGCCGGAGAACAAGGCGTACGTCGACGCGTTCATGAAGACGAACCGCTTCCGCCCGAACTTCCACTCGGTCGGCGGCTACGACGGCATGCACCTGATCTACGAAGCGGTGAAGACGGCCGGCGCCGACGCCGATGGCGACAAGTTCGTCGAGGCGATGAAGGGCATGAAGTGGACGAGTCCCCGCGGACCGATCACGATCGATCCCGCATCGCGCGATCCCATTCAGACGGTCTACATTCGCCGTGTCGAGATGGTCGACGGCAAGCCCTGGAGCATCGAGTTCGCGAAGTTCGAGAACGTCAAGGATCCGGGCGTCTAGAGCGCGTGAGCGTCGAACCCCGCGGGCACGCGATCGCACGCGCGAGGCGACGATCGTGCCGCGCACTGCGATGAGCGAAGCGACGACGCCGGCGGCGGCGCCGGTCGTCGCTTCCGCCGGTGCGGCGAAGGCCGTGCGCCTGCCGAGCGACCGGTGGGGACCGCTCGAGATCGCGTTCTGGCTCGCCGTCGTCGCGGCGTACTTCGTCTTTCCGAGCTACCTCGTGCTCGGCAGCCAGATCCTGATCATCGGCATGTTCGCGGTCACGCTCGATCTCATCCTCGGCTACGCGGGCATCGTTTCGCTGGGGCATGCGGCGTTCTTCGGCCTCGGCGCGTACACCGCGGGATTGCTCGCCGTGCACGGCTGGGGCGAGCCGATCACGGGCCTCCTCGCGGCAGCGGTCGTCGCCGCGATCGCCGGCTACCTCGTGAGCTTCCTCGTCGTGCGCGGCAGCGATCTGACGCGGCTCATGGTGACGCTCGGCATCGGGCTGATGCTCTTCGAGGCGGCGAACAAGGCCGCGTTCATCACCGGTGGCGTCGACGGATTGTCCGGCGTCACGATGTGGAAGATTCTCGGGTTCTTCGGCTTCGATCTCTACGGACGCACGGCTTACGTCTATTCGCTGGTCGTCGTGTTCGTGATGTTCCTGATCGCGCGCCGGATCGTGCATTCGCCGTTCGGTTTGAGCCTGCGCGGAATTCGCGAGAACATGCGGCGGATGCCGGCGATCGGCACGCAGGTCGGTGCGCGCCTGCGTCAGGTCTTCACGGTGTCGGCCGCGATGGCGGGCGTGTGCGGCGCGCTGCTCGCGCAATGCACGCAGTTCGTCGGCATCGATACGCTGTCGTTCGGCCGGTCCGCCGATCTGCTGATCATGCTCGTGCTCGGCGGCACCGGCCGTCTGTACGGTGGCCTCGTCGGGGCTGCGGCTTTCATGATCGCGCAGGACTACCTGTCCGGCATCAACCCGGTCTATTGGCAGTTCTGGATCGGCGCGCTGCTCGTCGCGATCGTGCTGTTCGCGCAGGGCGGGATTCTCGGTGCCCTCGGCAGGCTGTACGCCGGCGTCAGGCGCGGGCGATGACGTCACTCGCCATCAACGTGCGTCCCCTTCATCGAACGCCATGACGATTCTCGACGCAAGCAGCATCGGAAGCTGGCACGCGCACGTCTATTTCGACGCCGCCAGCCGCGACGCCGCGATGGCGTTGCGCGAAAGAATCGTTGCGCAATTCGGCGATCGCGTGTCGATGGGTCGCTTTCACGAGCGACCCGTCGGCCCGCATCCGCAGTGGAGTTACCAGATCGGCGTCGCGCCCGCCGAATTCGCGGAGGTCGTCGGCTGGCTCGCGCTCAATCACGGGACGCTCGACGTGTTCATCCATCCGAACACCGGCGATCAACTGCGCGACCATCGCGACAGCGCGATCTTCATCGGAAGGAGTTACGACCTCGATTTGCGCGCCGTGGGCGGGTAGCGCGAACCTGCACTCGCGCTCGGCGTTCTATCGCTGCGCCCAGCGCGTGATGATCGCGTGCAGCGCGTCGAGGCCGTCAGTCAACGCCGCGGGGCCCGGCTGCAGGATCAGCGGCGACTTGATTTCGTGCAACTCGCCATCGCGCACGGCGGGAATCGCGTGCCAACCGTCGCGCACCCGGACCTTTTCCGGTCGAAACTTCTTGCCGCACCACGAGCCGATGATGATGTCGGGTGCGCGCGCGATCACGTCGCGCGCGTCGGCGACGATGCGATCGCGACCGAGGCTCTCCGCCGCCCGTTCGGGGAACACGTCGTCACCCCCGGCGATCCCGATGAGCTCGCTGACCCAGCGAATCCCGCTGATCATGGGCTCGTCCCACTCTTCGAAGTAGACGCGCGGCCTCTTCGGAAGGCGGCCCGCTTGCGACCGCACGCGCGCGAGCCCTGCTTCCAGTTCCCGGGCATACGCCTCCGCCCTCGCCCCGGCGCCGACGAGTGCGCCAAGGCGCCGGATGTAACCGAGGATGCCGTCGACGGATCGGTGGTTGGAAATCCAGACCTCGATCCCGCGCTTGATCAACGCCTGCGCGATGTCCGCCTGCATGTCGGAAAAACCGATCGCGAAGTCCGGCGCGAGCGCGACGATCTCGTCGATCTTCGCACTCGTGAAGGCCGACACGCGGGGCTTCTCGCGGCGCGCGCGTGGCGGGCGCACGGTGAAACCGGAAATGCCGACGATCCGGTGCTCCTCGCCGAGGGCATACAGAACTTCCGTGGGTTCCTCGGTGAGGCAAACGATGCGCGCAGGAAATGAATCGCTCATGATGGCAGGATAGACCCGCCGCCGGGCATGGAGGGACGCGTGCACCACTTTCTCCAGCAGGACATCGACTACGTGATTCGGCTCGACGAAGTCTTGTGGGGTTGCCTGTTGCTGGCGATCACGCTCGTCATTCACGGCGCCGGCATGTTGCGCATCGTCCGCGTCGGCACGCGCCTGCTGGTACCGGCGAAGCCTGCACTGCCCGGCTTTCGCTCGGCCGTGTTGATCTTCATCGTCCTCGCGATCGTCGTCCTGCACCTGGTCGAGGTCGAGATCTGGGCGGCGTTCTTCACGTGGAAGGACGCGCAGCCGAACCCGTCGAGTGCGTTTTACAACGCGTTGGTGAATTACACCGCGCTCGGGGCCGGCTATCTTCCGATCCGCTGGAGGCTGCTCGAAGGCATGCTCGGCATGGCCGGCCTTCTGTGCTTCGCGTTCTCCACGAGCGCGCTCCTCGCATTCGCGCAAAAGCTCGTCCATCTCGATGCCTCGAACGACTCGTCGACACGCGGCAAGCGGTAGGCCTTGTCGCACGCACGTTCAAGGCTTTGGCCGATAGCGCGTCCCGGGCCCCGCCTATATCGTGGCGGACGTCTCTTTTCCTCGATAGGAGAAACCGTGGCTGACAATCCCAGCATCCGCGGCGGCGGCGACCGGCAGCGCATCAACGTCGACCAGGATTACGAACGGCGGCACTGGAGCCAGAAATTCGGCGTATCGGAGGACGAACTGCGCCAAGCGGTCCGCGACGTCGGACCGATGGCCGATGCGGTCGAGCAGCACCTGCGCGCACGCAATACGAAGGGTCGCGCTGCTTAAGTCAATCCCGTTTTGGCCCTCCCGCCCTCGACGAAAGGGCGGTTCACATCCTTGGCCGGCGTCCGGTGATGATCATCGGACGCTTCCGGCCAATGGGCACCTATCGGTGAGTCCCGCGTTCCCTACGGGTCGCGGGCGTCCCCTGTCACTGCTGTGAAGTGCGATCGTTAGGCTTGTTCGTGCCGCCCCAAGGGTCGTTGGGCCCGGACGGCCACGGCGCCGACGAGCGGCTGTCGTTGCCACGCCATTGGCGGCCATCGTAATACGGGCCGTGGTCGTACGAATGAGGGCCGCTGTCATAGCCGTAGTAGTACCCGTCATAGGGCTGCCCGTAGTGGTAGCCGGAGCCGTAGTCGTAGCTCGCACAACCTGCGAGCGCCAATCCGGCAGCGGCGACAGCAATGGCGGATCTGACGGGTGATTTCATCGGGTTCTCCTCGAGGTCGCTGCAACGAGCGCTTCCATGCCGGCGAGACGTCGTATGCAACGGCCGCTGGCAATGCCCGTATATTTGGAGGGCAAATGCTTGTCGCACCAAGTTCCCTTAGCTGATACTTCTGTCAGCCGGCAGCCGACACAAGCGGATTTTGGCCCAACCCGTCCTGAACCGTCATGCCTGATATCGGATCGATGCTTCGGCAGGAAATCGCGCGTTTGTCTCGACGCGAGCTTCGCAGCGAGGTGCGCGCGGCGCGCAAAGCGTCCACGCAGTATCGCCATCACATCGCGGCATTACGCCGGCAGTTGAGCGCGCTCGAGCGACAGGTGGCGACATTGCAGCGTCGCGTCGCGGACGGTCATCGTGCGCCCGCGAGCGCTTCGCCCGAAGAAGGCGGACCGAGGCTGCGCTTCTCCGCCGGCCGCCTGCGTGCTCAACGCACCAAGCATGATTTCACAGCGGGCGAATACGCGAAGCTTCTCGACGTCAGCGAGCAGACGATCTACAACTGGGAACGAGGCACGCATCGCCCCGGTCAGGATCGGCTCGCCGTGATCGCCGAGCTCCGGGGGCTCGGCAAGCGCGCGCTGCAGGCGCGGCTCGACGAGAAGCATGGGCAGGCTTCATCGACGAAGTCGGCATCGGTCAAGGAAAGATCCACCAAAAAATCAGCAACGAAGAAGCGGGGAACGAAGAATTCGGCAACGAAGAAGTCGGCAACGAAGAAGTCGGCAACGAAGAAGTCGGCAACGAAGAAGTCGGCAACGAAGAAGTCGGCAACGAAGAAGACAGTCGCGAAGAAGTCGACGCCCAGGAGTTCGGCTCGCCAATAGGCGTTCAACGCCGCGCACATTCTTGACCCTCGAAAAGCAACGGCGTAGCGTCGACATGTCCATTCGGACGAAGGCTCGGTGGTAGGCCGATGTTGCGAGGATCTGCACTCGGGCTTGTCGTTCTTCTGGGTATCTGCGCCACAGCGTCGGCGCAAGACACCGCCACAAAAGCCGACGTCGTGCCGGGCCCGGTGCTCCGTAGTCTGAGTCCATCCACAGCCCCCGGCTCCGCCCGCCCGCTTCTCGATAACGTGCAGATCGACGTCGGCTACACGTACGACGACAACGTCACCCGCGCCCGTGCCGACGACGATAGCTTGGGGGACCAGCTGCTCGCACTCAACCTGAGTGCAGGCCGCGCGTTGCGCCTGGACGACCACGCGCGGTTGGTCCTGACCGGTCTTTTGAACGGCGAGAAGTTCATCCATTACAACGGCCTCTCGAACGTTTCGGGCGGCCTCGAGGCGGAACTCGAGTACCGGCAGTCGGGCGCTTTCGACGCGATCACGTTCGCGGTCTTTGTGCGTGGCTGGCTGGCCGACTACGCGTCGCACCTGCGCGACGGTAGCCACTATTCCGTGGGTGTCAGCGCGCGTGGCGCAGTCACCGATCGGATCGCCCTCTCCGCAGAGCTCGAACGCAACGAGCGCCGCGCCAAGAGCGAAGTGTGGGACATCGCCGACTATGCCGCGCGCCTCGACCTCGACTATTCGTTGGGGGACAGAGGTACGCTATACATCGGCGGCGAGTACCGACGCGGCGACACCGTATCGGACGGTCGTGCGACGCTCGTGAACGTCAGCCTCGCGAAGGTCTTCGTGCTCGACGACGCGTTCCCCGGCAAGCAGCTCTTCGCCTACCGCTCCGACGCTCGTACCTGGATCAGCACCCTCGGATACAACGTGCCGCTGGGCCAGCAGGCATCGATCGACATCTCGTGGCGACGCGCACAGTCGACACCGACGCGCCCGCTCGGCTTCGATGCGCAAAGTTCGCTGCGCTACGTCGACAACCAGTACTCCATCGTTTTCCTGAAACGCTTCTAATCAATCGAATCATGGCATTCGCACGCACGATCGGCTGGATCTTCGCAGCGGCCGCGGTGCTCCTGCTGGCCGCGTGCGGCGGCGGGGGAAGCCCGAACGATGTTCATCCGGGAACCGACCCTGTCATCGCGCAGGGTGAGCCGAACGCTTTTCTGCTCTTTCCCAACCCGCAGGTGCAGCCGGACGGCTCGCTGGAAACCAACACGCCCGCGTATGCGCAGGCCTACTACGAAGCGATCGATCCGAACAATGCGAAGGACACGCTCGCCAAATGGCGGGCCGCCAACGGCTTCGATACCGGGACCGGCACGCAGCTCACCGTCGTCTTCGGTGACTCGCGCGATCTGGGCTTCGGGCGGCGCATCACTGCGCGCCAGAATATCGACGGCACGCTGGCGTTCTACGTGGAAAACTACCTCATCAAGACCGGGGCGGCCTACGGCTTTTCGCCGGTCAACCTGGAGGCGGCGATCGTCCGCGACCCGAACGCGCTCGTGTACGTCGCCGGTATCGAGTTCAGCCCGGGCCCGGCGGGCGGCGTCAGCTTCGCCAAGTTCTACAACTTCAACGTCGCGACCGGCGTGCGCGAGAACATGGCCGACGTCGACGGCCGCGGCGACAAGGCGATGCCCGGACCGTGCATCACGTGCCACGGCGGCAGAGCCGATGCGCTGACGCCACCCGACGCCTCGGGTAAGCGGCACTTCAATCTGCTCCTGAACGCCGTCTCGGGCGCGCGCGGGGATACGCTGGCGCAGTTGCCGCCGTTCGAGGTCGACACGTTCCAGTTCTCCACCAAGCCGGGTTTCACGCGCGCTGACCAGGAGGCCGCGCTCAAAACGGTGAACAGGATGATCCTGTGCTCATACCCGCTGCCCGCGCCGTCGGCATTTCCGGAAGACGCCTGCCGGCGCACGGCGAGCGTCGGCGAATGGCAAGGCGGCGCGGCAGCGCTGATCAAGGGAGGCTATGGGGGCGATGGGATGCCCAATCCCGTCTACGCTACGCCGCCCGTCCCCTCTTCATGGGTGGCCGCCGGACAGATTTCGCTGTACGAGACGGTGGTGGCGCCCGCGTGCCGCGTCTGCCACCTGATGCGCGGAACGGGGCGGCAATCGGACATCGGTTTTGCGACCTTCGAGAAATTCCAATCGTATGCGCAGCGAACCTTTGCGACGGTCATCGACCGCGGCAACATGCCGTTGGCGGACCTCGTGTACACCGCGTTCCACGCTTCCCCCGGAGAATCGGTACTGGCGAATTTTCTCACCGGCCAGGGCTTGCCGGCGCGCGATGCCGGCGGCGCCGTGCTGCGGCCCGGGCGTCCCATCGCCGATCCGGGACCGGATCGTGTCGTCCGCCAGGGCGACACACGTCTATCGGCCAGCAACAGCCTGTTCGCCGATACCTACGCGTGGTCGATCGTCTCGGGCCCGAACGGCGCGACTCCGGTGAAAGGCGCCACGCTCACCGATGCCAACACGGCGCAACCGACGTTCAATGCAACGACCGACGGGACGTACGTGCTGAGCCTCGTTGCGAGCAAAGGCTCGGCGCGAAGCGCGCCGAAATTGGTGTCGCTGGTGGTCCAAAGCACGTTGACGCCGGCGCCGGGCGCCATTCGTTTCTCCGACATCAAGGCGACGCTGCAGGATGGGAACGAATGCCAGGGCTGCCACAACCGAGCCACGCCGCTGAAGGCGCCGGTCGATTTCACCAATTACGACCGCGATGGCGACGGCGGCATTACGCCAACGGACGACGCGTGGTTTTACGCGGAGGTCAGGAGCCGCATCAACTTCCAGGAGATCGTCGCGAGCCCACTATTGGAGAAACCCGCGGGCCGGCATCACTTCGGCGGCCTCGGCAAAGGCTTCGACACGAGCCTGCCACCCGGAGACCCGGCGCGCGCGAAATACGATCTCTTCCTGAACTGGGCGCTCAACGGCGCGCCGCAATAGCGGCCGTCGACGGTTTCAGTACGTGCGTCGCCGCGGTTGCCGATAGTCGTCCCTGGGAAAGACGAACGGCGGCGTGCGGCCGACCAACGCTTCGATCAGCATCAACTCCTGATCGGTGTGATCGATGAACGGCGCAGCGCGGATGTTCTGCCCGGGCTGCGCGCCGGTCAGGATGTACAGCGGCCGGTCGTGATGCATCGATACGACCGTCTCGCGGCTCGTCGGATCGTCGGCGGAGGCGATGTCGGCGGTGCCGTAACACGTGCAGAAGTACGTTTGCTCCGGGTCCGACTCCATGTACGTCCCCGTGCCGCGGATGCCGATCGAAGCGTTCCTGGTCGTCATGCGCACGGGTCTGCCGCTCGGGAAAACCGAGAGGATCTTCCCGGTCAACACCCGAAGACCCGATACGACCACCGAATTCGCTTCCTTCGTTTCCAGCGTCACTTCGCTCTCGCTGCGCTGCAGGTGTGCCGTTTCGCCCACGGCATAGACGATCTCGCTGTTCCTCCCCGTCTGGATGGTCGAGTTTGCAGCGACCGGCGTTTCGAGCGTGGCGGGTCGGCCATCGACCAGCACCTCGCCTTCGATTCGATAGATCGACTTGCCGGGCGATAACGGTTCCGGCCGGCGGCCCAGCACCTGCGCGAAAGCCTCGCGGCCCACGACTACGCTCGAAAACGATCCGGCGGCGAGCGCCTTGATCAGAAGGCGGCGGCGCGGGTCCTCGCTATTTCCATTGCTGGTCATTGTCGCTCTCGTGAGGGCTCGGGTTCGATTTTGGCTGGTTGCCGGGTGACGGTCAAAGGCGCATCGCCTATGCTTCGCGCACCGAAAGCATAGCGCCGTGGTGACGATCGCTCGCAGGATCCCGAAGGTTTCGGTCAGTGCCCTCGTTCGCGTTGGAATCGGACTGGCGCTGGTCGCCTGCCTGCTGGTCGACGCTGCGGGTTGGGTCGAGATCCGTGCGCTGACCCAACTCGAACTCTGGGCGTACGACGCAAGAGTCCGCCTGTTCCTGCCGCGAACGCGCGATTCGCGCATCGTGATCGTCGACATCGACGAAAAGAGCCTCAGCGCCGAGGGCCATTGGCCGTGGCATCGCGACAAGCTCGCGCTCATGCTGCATCAGCTCTTCGCGCGTTACGGCGTGCGCGTCGTTGGCTTCGACCTCGCCTTTCCCGAGGGGGACGCGAACGCCAGCCTGCCGGTCCTCGAAGCAGCCGCGAGCGGCGAATTGCGCGACGACGCGTCGTTTCAGGCGTTCCTGCAACGAGTGCGGCCCTCGCTCGACTACGACCGAGCCTTCGCCGAAGAAATCCGGAAGCATCCGGTGGTGCTCGGATTCCTGGTGAGCGCGCAAACGCAACGATCCGGTGTGTTGCCGCGCCCGGCATTCCCGATGAGTGCGCTCGCCAACGCCGAGTACCGCTATTTCACCGGCCCCGGCTACAGCGGGAACATCGCGCCGCTGCAGGCGGCCGCAACCGGCGCCGGACATCTGTATCAGGCGCTCGATCCCGACGGTGTCACGCGCAGCGTGCCGATGTTCATGCAGGTGGGAAACGACTTCTTCGAAGCGCTCTCGCTCGCCATCGTGCGCGTCTATCTCGGCAACGCTCCGATCAAGGCCGAGACGACGATCGTCGACTCGGGCGGCCGCAAGCTCGGCTGGATGCGCTTCGTGCATGTCGGCGACACGGTGCGCATTCCGCTCGACGAGCGGATGGCGGCCCTCGTCCCGTACCGAGCCCCGGGGAGCTATCGCTACGTCTCGGCGACCGATGTGATCCGCGGCACGCTCGGCGCCGACGAGCTGAAGGACCGGATCGTCCTCGTCGGCACTTCGGCGCGGGGGCTGGTCGACGTCCGCGCCACACCGACGCAGGAGGACCTGCCGGGTGTGGAGATCCACGCGGGGCTCATTTCCGGCGCGCTCGACAACGCGATGAAATCCCGGCCGGCGGAAACGCTCGCCATTGCAGTGCTCACCATCCTGCTCGTCGGACTTCCGCTCGCGGTGCTGCTGCCAAGGCTCTCCGCGTTGGGGGCGACGCTCGCCACGGCGGTGGTGCTTGCGCTGCTGCTGGGCGTGAACGCGTGGGCGTGGCAGGCCCGCAACCTCGTGCTCCCGCTGGCCGGACCACTCGTCATGCTGGTCGGTCTCTACTTCCTCGACGTCGTCTGGGGTTTCTTCGCCGAAACCCGTCACCTGCAGCTGATGACCAACCTCTTCGGCACGTACGTTCCGAAGGAAATCGTCGCCCAGATGGCCGAGCATCCCGACGAGTATTCGATGCACGGGCAGAGCCTCGACATGACCGTGCTTTTCGCCGACATCCGCAATTTCACCTCGATCGCGGAGACGCGGACACCGCAAGATCTCAAGGACCTGATCAACGCCTACTTCACGCGCATGACGATCTGCATCCAGGACAAGCGCGGCACGGTCGACAAGTACGTGGGCGACGCGATCATGGCGTTCTGGGGCGCACCGGTGCGCGATGCCGAGCATGCGCGGCGCGCGCTCGAATGCGGCCTCGAGATGCAGAAGGCGCTGCGCGAGCTCGATCCGATGTTCGCGAAGAAAGGCTGGCCCGCGCTACACATCGGCGTCGGTCTCAATTGCGGCACGATGAGCGTCGGCGACATGGGCTCGCAATTCCGCCGTTCCTACACGGTGATGGGCGACGCCGTGAACCTCGCCTCGCGCCTCGAGGGTCTCACCAAGGAATACGGCGTTGGCGTCCTCGTCTCCGAGAACATCGTGCGAGCGGTGCAGCACTTCGTCTACCGGGAAGTGGACAAGGTTCGGGTGAAGGGCAAGCAGCAGGCCGTCGCGATTTTCGAGCCGATCGGCGTGCAAGGCGCCGTCGGCGCCGATACGCTCGCCGAGATCGAGCGCTTTCACCAGGCCCTGGCGCACTTCCGCGGGCAGCGCTGGAACGAGGCCGAAGCGCTCCTCGAGGCGCTCGCCGCCGCGGCGCCCGAAGTGAAGCTATACCAACTCTATCGCGAGCGCATCGTCCACTTCCGCGCGAGCCCGCCCGGCGCCGATTGGGACGGCGTGTTCGGCTTCACCACGCATTGATGCCGCGATTCAGCCACGCCGCGCGGCCTCGATGGCTGCGATGTCGATCTTCCTCATCGTCATCATCGCATCGAAAGCACGCTTGGCGGCGCTCGGATCGGAGTCGGTGATCGCTTCGATCAGCGCGATCGGCGTGATCTGCCAGGACAACCCCCATTGGTCCTTGCACCAGCCGCACGCGCTTTCCGTGCCGCCATTGCCGATGATCGCGTTCCAGTACCGATCGGTTTCGGCCTGGTCGACGGTTGCGACCTGAAACGAGAATGCCTCGTTGTGCTTGAACGCGGGACCGCCGTTGAGCCCGAGGCACGGAATGCCGATGACCGTGAATTCGACGGTCAATACATCGCCTTTCTTCCCCGACGGAAAGTCTCCCGGCGCGCGATGGACG
>DASTIY010000228.1:0-3481 GCA_035717085.1 Casimicrobiaceae bacterium
TCGAGCGCCTTTTGCGTAAGTGACGACAGTCGCGGTGGCGGTGCGTGCAGGAAGCGAATCGCATCCTCGAATTTCCACAGCTTGCGCCGGCGTACGACGTCGTCAGGCAGCGTTTCGTCGAGACGCTTCGGATCGGCGACGAGTGCGCGCTCGATCACCTTGCGCAGCAGGTCCTGCGACAAGCCCGCCGTCGTCGGATATACCGGCGTCAGGCGATCCGGCAGCGCCGTCGCCTCGGTCACGACCTTGAACTGCGGATGGACGATCTCGGGCCCGTAGTAGCCGTCCCGCACGTCGCCGAACACGCGCACGCGCGCGCCCGGGGTAAGCGCCTTCTGGTGGCTCGGGTAGAACGAGAAGAAGCGCAACACGAGCGAGGCGATGCGTTCCTCGTCGCGAATCAGGCAGACGAGTTGTCGGCGCGGCCGATACTGGATCTCAGCACTGACGACGATGCCTTCGGTCTGCGCCGTCTCGCCGACCTTCACCTGTGCGAGCGGCGTGACGCGCGTGTGGTCCTCGTAGCGCAGCGGCAAGTGCAACACGAGGTCTTCCTCGCGCCGGATGCCGATGCGCGCGAGCCTTTCCGTTGCCGTCGGCCGCGGCGGCGGTTTCGCGCGCGGCTTCGGCGAGACCACGCCGGCCGCGCCCTGCGTCGTCACGCCGCCCGAACCGTCGTTCGTCTTACTGGCCCTTCGTCTGATCGAACGTTTCGCGCCATCCCGTTTGCGAATTGGCGTCACCTCGTGCCGGGACGACGAGCACCGCCTCCACCTCGATCTTGGCGCCACGCGGCAGCGCGGCAACCTGATAAGTCGCGCGCGCGGGATAGGGCGCGGCGAAATGCGCCGCCATGATCTCGTTCACCTTCGCAAATTCGGCCAAATCGGTGAGGAGGATCGTGAGCTTCACGATGTCGTTCAGCGTCGCACCGGCGGCTTGGGCGACCGCCGAGAGATTGGCGAACACACGATTCGTCTGCGCACCGATGCCGCCCTCGACGATCTGCATCGTCTTCGGATCGAGTGGAATCTGTCCGGACAGGTAGACGGTGTCGGCGACGCGAATCGCCTGCGAATACGGGCCGATGGCGGCCGGCGCATCGGCGCTTTGAATGACCTGCTTGTTCATGCCGTGCTCCCGTCGTTGCCTGCCCAAGTCTAGCAGGAGGACGGGAGCGAGCACCGAAAGTAGGCGGCGACGGCGGGCTAAGGAATGAGGCCCGTATCGCAGCCTTCCTGACCGACAACGCAGACGCGGTCATGGCCTCGCGGCGACCCTCTCGATCGCGAAGCGTGCGCTATAATGTCGCTCCTCCGGGGACGTAGCTCAGCTGGGAGAGCGTCGCGTTCGCAATGCGAAGGTCGGGAGTTCGATCCTCCTCGTCTCCACCAAATTGAAAAGGCCCTGACGTGTCAGGGCCTTTTTGTTGCCATCGCCGTCGTGACAAACGCGTCGACATCGCATGCGACGCAGGCGCGCGTCTGTCGCGACTGCGCCGACGCCGATGACGGCGTGTCCTGGCACGAATGCATGCGCCCGCTTCACGTCGCGGGCACCGGCGCATCGTCGACGCGAAGTACGACGAGCGCGGTCCCATGAAGAGGGGCTCGAAAGTGCGAGCGACGCGTGCTTCGCTGCCGATGTGACCTCGTTGCCCGGCGAAGGCTCGACGCTATAGCGTAGAATGACTCGGGTCCTTTACAGGTCCGCACGGTGAACGGAAGGGTGTACCGACTTCGTGGCCGAGCAGCGCGACTCACGCTCGCGGTGCTGGTGCTGCTCGCAACGCAGGTTGCGCTCGCCGATGGAATGTGCCACGCCGTCATGCTCGGCGGCGGTCACGCCATGGACGTCGGCGCTACGCCGGATGGGCAAGATAGCGTCGTGTCGCCGTGTTCCGACGACGCGGATCGCGGCGTAGCCTGTCGCGCTATGCTGATCGATGCGGTGGCGATCACCACGCCACCGCTCGCCAAGCCGTCCGTTCGCATGGCGGTCGCACCACCTCTTGTTTACGTACCCGCATCCTCCATCTGCGCCGAACACGCCGCACCGCGCGCGCCTCCGGACGCCGGCGCGGCGACGCCGCTTCCCGCGTATCTTCGCTTCGGCCGCTTCCTGAGCTAGGAAGCCGCTCGCCGTCTTCCACGCGCCACCGCCGCCGTTGGCTCGGCGGTCGAGTCATCCATGGCCGCCCATCGCGAAGCGAATGCGGGCGGCACGAACAGACACAGGAGAATTGCCATGAACATTCGATGGAAGCCCATCGCATCGACGATCGCATCGCTGGTCGTCGCAAGTGGTGTCACCCTCGCGGCCGAAAGCACCACCGGCAACATGCAGGGACAAGGTACGGAACACAGGGATGGTATGGACATGAATCGCATGCAAGGCGGCATGACGGGCCGCGATGGAACGATGGGCAGCATGATGGGCGACGGCATGGGCGGCGGAATGACGGGCGACGGCATGGGCGGCGGAATGATGGGCGACGGCATGGGCGGCGGAATGATGGGCAACGGCGCGGGCAGCGGAATGATGGGCAACGGCATGGACGGCGGAATGATGGCAATGATGGGCGCCTGCGGGCAGATGATGAACGCGCGTGGTTCGATGTCCGGCATGCCGAAGCTGCCGCCCGGCAACGAAAAGCTGCAATTGCAGATGCAGGCCGAGATGATGCAGAAGATGGGCGAGATCCTTTCCAGCTATGCCGCCCGCATCCCGGACACGCCGCAGAGGACGCGCTGAACGTCGGAGTGCGCCACACGCGCACAGGCTCGCGAGCGACGACCGTGACGGACGCGAGGTCGAGCGGAAGACGGGTCCGGATGCATGGGACGGTCCGCAGGTGACGGCATTGATCGAGCGCTACGTGGCAAACGAACGACAAATGATCTGATGGAAACGTCGAGCGTCGGTGTTGCCGCGGCCTTCGCCGCCGGCATCGTGTCGTTCCTTTCGCCGTGCGTGTTGCCGGTAGTGCCCGGCTACATTTCCTACATCGCCGGGCAAGCGGAGCGAGCGCCCTCGCAGGCCGAGGACAGGTCACGAATGCCGGCACTGTTCCTCGCCGCGCCGTTCGTGCTCGGCTTCGCCATCGTATTCGTCGCGCTGGGTGCCAGCGCGAGCGCGCTCGGAAGCCTACTGCTCGAGCATCGCTATGAAACGAACATCGCCGGCGGCGCGATCGTCGTCGTGTTCGGGCTCGCGATGCTCGGTACGTTCCGGCGCATCCACTGGTTTCATCGCGACTTTCGCGTGCAGCCGAGGCTCGCCGGCGGCCATCCGATGACGGCGTTGGCGCTCGGCATCGCGTTCGGATTCGGTTGGACTCCATGCATCGGTCCCGTCCTCGGTGCGATCCTGACCGTCACCGCGGTGCAGACCTCTTTGCGCGGCGGCATCGACCTGCTCGGCGCGTACGCGCTGGGCCTCGGCGTGCCGTTCCTCGTCGCCGCGGTGTTCATGCAAGCGC
>DASTIY010000229.1:0-17208 GCA_035717085.1 Casimicrobiaceae bacterium
ATGTACCAGTAGACGATCGTGCGCGGTACGCGGTGGCGCGAGCCCTGGATCCATGCACCGACGATGCCGATCAGCACCGAGAGGACGATGCAGACGACCGACAGCTTGACGGTCATCCAGAAGCCGCTCGCGAAGCGCGCGCGGTCGAACGCGTCGTAGAAGATCGTCAGGTTGATGCCGGTCGTCTGGTACAGCCACCGGAACCAGTCCCAGACGACTTGCATCGGCCGCTCCCCGTCGGCGATCAACGATCGCTTTGGGGTCGGAGCCGTAAGTATTCGCGCGCCATGCGGCGCGAATACTTACGGCTCTGGCCCCAAAGTCGGTGGCCGCGACCCGCCGGACTACTTGTACTTGTCGTGCATCTCCTGCGCGAACTTCGTCGGCTTGATGCCGTACTTCTTCTCGAGTTGCTCGATGAATCCCGTCTTGTGCCAGTCGGTCACGACCTTCGACATGTAGTCGGCGAAATCCTTCTCGCCCTGCTTCACCGCGAGGCCCCACGGCTGGATGAGGATCGAGTCGAGCGGCATGTCGTAGTCCTTCCACTCGGGCTTCTGCAGCTCGCCCTGGATCGCCGTGTCGTCGTAGGCGAACGCCACGCAGTTGCCGTTGCGAAGCGCCGAGTACGCCTCGGCCGTGCCCGGGAACGCCACGCCCTCGATCCCGTACTTCTCCTGCAGCTCCTTGTTGTAGAACGAGCCCTGGATCAGGCAGACCTTCTTGCCCTTGAGCTGCTCCCAGCTCTTCAGGTTCTCCGATTTCTTCGCCATCACGTTCGTGCCCGACGCGTAGTAGTCCGGCTGCACGATGTCGACGATCTTGCGCCGCTCGGGCGTGTCGCTCATCGTCGCGATCATGAGGTCGATCTTGCCCTGCTGCAGGAACTGGATGCGGTTCGACGCCACGACCGGGATGAGCTCGAGTTTCACGCCGAGCCGCTTCGCCACGTCGGCGGCGAGATCGGGCTCGAAGCCGATGATCTTGCCCGACGGATCGAGGTACCCGAACGGGCGATAGTCCGCCTTCGAGCCGACGACCAGGACCCCCTTCTTCTTGATGTCCTGCAATTCGTCCGCGCTGGCGGCGGTGATGCCGAGCGCGCCGAGCAGCAGCAACGACGCGACGATGCGGAACCATCCCTTGCGCATGTTCTCCTCCTTGCGTTCGATGGGCGGGTGCCGAAGGCGCGGGTCGCGCCTCGGGTCAGCGGTCATTGTGCCCGATCGCCCTTCGGCGCCTTTCGCCCCGCTACATTGCCGCGATCGCCCGCGAGCGCTTCGCGACGACGGCCTTCATTTCGGTCAGCGCCTGGTCGAAGATCGTCATCGCGAGATCGATGTCGTCGCGGGTGACGGTCAGCGGCGGCGCGATGCGCCACACCGAGCCGCGTTCGGGTCGTCGACGGATGTTCATGCTGAGGCCGAGCTGCAGGCAGCGCTCGGTGGTGAGCGCACCGAGCTCGTGATTCGGCTCGCGCGTCTCGCGATCCTTGACGAGCTCGATCCCGCGCAGCAGGCCCATGCCGCGCACGTCGCCGATCTCCTCGTGGCGGGCCTGCAGTTCCTCGAGCCGCGCGGCCAGGTAGCCGCCCATCTCGCGGCTTCGCGCCAGGAGCCCCTCCTGCTCGATGGTGTCGAGCACGGCGAGTCCGACGGTGGCGGGCAGCGGATCGGACACGTGCGACGTGTAGAACGCGAAGCCGCGGCGATGACACGTCGCCTCGATCTCGTCATTGGTGATGACGCCGGCGAGCGGAATGCCGCCGCCGAGCGTCTTCGACACCGTCATGATGTCGGGCGTGACGCCGAGATGCGAAGCCGCGAACCAGTGTCCGAGGCGTCCGAAGGCCGTCTGCGCCTCGTCGAAGATCAGCAGCATGTTGCGCTTGCGCGCCTCGTTGCGCAGCGCGTCGAAGTAACCCTCGGGCGGCACGATGACGCCGCCCGCGCTGATCACCGGCTCGGCGATGATCGCCGCGCGCGCGCCCGACGATTGCATGTCGTAGAGCTCGAAGCCGACTTTCATGCACGTGCGATCGCACGCATCGCGGCAATGACGGACCGGGCAGCGGTACGCATTCGGCTCGGGAATGACGTACGTCCCCGGCATGCCCGGACCGTAGCCCTTGCGATCGCTCGCGAACGAGACGCCGCTCGCGTTTCCGGTCACGCCATGCCACGAGCCGCCGAGGCCGACGACTTCGAAGCCGCCGGTGGCGAGCTTCGCCATCTTGATCGCGGCGTCGTTGCTCTCGCTGCCGGTGTTGACGAAAAGCGATTTCGAAAGCGGCGGCGGCAGGATCCTCGCGAGCCGTTCGGCGAGTTGCACGACGCTGCTAGGGATCATGCCGGAGAAGAGATGCAGCGCGGTGTCGCAGCTGCGCTTGATCGCGGCAACGATGTTCGGGTGATTGTGGCCGACGGTCGCGCACATCTGCCCGGACGTGAAGTCGAGGATCCGTTTGCCGGCGGCGTCTTCCACGTAGCAGCCCGCCGCCTTCTCGACGATCTCGGGATAGGCGTCGCCGCCGTAACGGATCAGGTGCTGGCGAAAATTGCCGGAAGTGTCGTTCATCGTGCGTCGTCCTCGTTCATCATTGGTCGCGCGGGACCCGGTCGCGCAGGATCGCGGCGAGCGCGTCGAAGCCGTGCAGGATGTGCTCGCGCACGGCGCTCGCGACGGCGTCGGCATCGCGCTCCGCGAAGTGCCGGAGGATCGCGCGGTGCTCGCGCAGCGACTCGACGACGCGAGCGCGGTTCCGCCACAGCATGTAGCGCGGGAACTGCTCCCACAGTTGCTCGATCTGGCGCGTGAGCACCGGATTGCGCGCGCCCTCGGCGAGCAAGCGGTGAAAGCGCTCGTCGGCGACCGCGAGGCGCTTGCGATCGCCGGCTTCGCATGCGCGCTCCATCGTTTCCATTGCGCGTCGCACACCTTCGACGGCCGCGTCGTCGGCGTTCTTCACCGCGAGCCGCGCCGCCTCGGCCTCGAGCAGCGCGCGCACCGAATAGATATGCGACGCGCGTTCCGGGTCGACGTCGGCGACCCGCACGCCGTGATGCGACTCGTGCACGAGCAGGCCGCGCGCGACGAGTTCGAGCGCGGCCTCGCGCGCCGGCGTCGCGCCGAGATCGAGGTCGGCCATCAACTGCACCTGCCGCAGCAACTGTCCAGGCCGGTAGCGGCCGAGCAGGATCGCGTCCTTCATGCGCGCAATGGCGACCTCGCGCTTGGTCTGGAAGCGTTCGCTGGCCTCGCCCATGCCCGTCAGTCTAGGCCATTTTATAAAATATTAAAAGCCCGAGGACGAACGACGCACGCCCGAACACGACGCGCGAGCGTCAGGCCGGCCGCTTGCCGGGGACGTCGATCACCCGCGCCGCGTGTCCGGTCGCGCCGAGAAAGCGCTCGAGGTGCTTATGCGGGATCACCATCGTCGCGTCGTTCACGAGCGGGTGCGCCTGCACGGCGTCGGCCTCCCACAAGCGGCGATCGAGCACGAATTCGACCGCGTGCCCGGCGTCGTTGACGAGCGCGAGCAGGCTCACCGAGCCGGGCGTCACGCCGAGGTACTTCATCAGGCGCTCGGGCGAGCCGAAGCCGAGCCGGCCGGCGCCGAGAAGCAGCCCGAGCGAATTCAAGTCGACCGCGAGATCGTGCGGTACGGTGACGAGCAGATGCCGCGCGCCCTTCTTGTCGCGCAGGAAGAGATTCTTCGTCTTCGCGCCCGGCAGCGCGGGCACGAGGCGTTCCGATTCCTCGACCGTCATCACCGGCGGGTGCTCGAAGCGCTTCGCCTCGATCGCGTGGTGCGCGAGGAACGCCGCGAGATCCACTACGCGACGGGCCGAGGCGCGGCGACGCGCGCGCTCGCGAGGAACGTTCGCCGGATCGACGATGGCGTGGAGCGGCAGCATGTCCCCGCCCCGATGAAGCTTACTGCGCGCGCGTGCAGCTTCCCGTATTGAGGCACGTGCTGACGAGCGCGCACGTCGCCTGCTTGCCGTCGAGCGTGCAGCCGCAGCCGAACTGCGAGCACCACGCTTGCTGGCTGTCGGCCATCGCCTTGTACGCATCGGACGAGGTCGTGACCCGCGTTCCGGTGGAGGCGCACGCGGTCAACATCGCACACAGCAGGACTGCCAGCCAGCTTCGCAACGAAATGCGCTTCATGGTTCGTCACCTCTCCTTGTCGATGGCTTCGGGTTGGCCCGGACGTCACGGGTGAGTTGCGGACGTTAGAGAGAGGCTCGAGCATTCCGGTTCGCCATGAGGGCGTTATTCGGGTCCGCCGGCCGGGCAGCGTCATTGCTTTTGTACTTGCCGCATCGTACAAAGATCATGCGCCGGTGGGACCGACGCGCACGAGCCACGACGAATCGAGTTCGCCAAGGCGCGCGATGCCGAGCATCCCCATGTCCCGGTCGATCTCGCTGGCGAGGATCTCGATCGCATGGAGAACGCCGGCGTCGCCCGCCACGGCGGCGGCAAAACCGAACGGGCGCCCGACGAAGACGAAGCGCGCACCGAGCGCGAGCGCCTTCAATACGTCCGTCCCGCGGCGCAGGCCGCTGTCGATCATCACGGGAATGTCGCTGCACGCGGCGACGATCGCCGGCAGCACGCGCAGTGGCGCGATCGCGCCGTCGAGTTGGCGGCCGCCGTGATTCGAGACGATGACGCCGTCGGCGCCGAGTTCCTGCGCTCGCTTCGCATCACGCGGATCGAGAATGCCCTTGATGACGAGCGTGCCCTTCCACATGTCGCGCACGAGCCGCCAGTGCCGCCAATCCAATTGGCCGCGGTCCGAATAGTCGCGCAGCACGTTGCGTGAAAGGATCGGCGCGCCGCGCGCGGCGAAATTGTTCTCGAAATGCGGCATGCCGTGCTGCGCGAGCGTGCGCAGGAACGTTCCCGCGAGCCAGCGCGGGTGCGAAAGGCCGTCGAACACCAGGCGCGCCGTCGGCCGCAGCGGCGCGGAGAACCCGGCGCGGACATTGTTCTCGCGGTTACCCGGAATCTGGCAATCGACCGTGATCACCAGCGTCTCGAAGCCGGCACGGGCGACGCGCTCGACGAGCGGCACGATCTCTTCCGCGGTCCCGGGCAGGTACGCCTGGAACCACGTGCCCGGCGTCTGCCTGGCGACGTCCTCGAGCGGGATCAACGACGTCCCGCTCATCATCATCGGGACGTTCGCCTTCGCGGCAGCGCGCGCCAGCACGAGATCGCCGCGATACGCATAGAGCGCGCACATGCCCATCGGCGCGATGCCGAACGGTGCCGCGTAGGTGCGTCCGAAGAGCGTCGTCGCCGGTGAACGGCGCGACACGTCGACGAGCGCACGCGGGAGGAAGGCGTAGTCGGCGAACGCCGCCCGGTTGTCCCGCAACGACCAATCGGTCTCCGCGCCCCCGGCGACGTACGCGAAGACGGGATGCGGCAGATGGCGGCGCGCGACGCGCTCGAAATCGTCGAGCGAGAGCACGTCGCGCAGGCGGCGCGAGGAAAGCCTGTCTTTCGCGGTGGCCGCCCACGCACGCGGCGTGACATCGGCGTTCAGCGTCGCACTCATGAGCGCGACGCAGTCTAGCAGGGCGACGCGGACGCCTACTTGCCCTTCTCGTGCAGCACCGCGTCGGCCTTCCGGTCGACCTTCGCCTTTTCGGCGGCGCTCAGGTGGCCCTTGTGGGCTTCGGCGGAGGCGCGTGCCTTGGCGTCACGCGCGTGTGCCTTGTCCTCGATCGGATAACGTCTTCCGGAGAGCGCGAAGTCGGAGGACGGCAACTTCTTGCGCTGCCCGGTCGTGAGCCTGGCCATGATCCGCTCCATCCATTGAGACCCGGAAGTTGGAGGCCCCGAAAGCCGGATCGGTTCACGCGATCCGCCGGACCCTGCCGTCCAAAGCGACAGGGCCCGCACGAAGCGGGCCCTGTCGCGTGTTGCCGGAAGGATCCTAGCGGCGTGTCGCTTCCGCGATCTTCGTGTCGTTCGCGGGCGTGCGCGCCTTGTCGCTCGTCGTCGCCTTCACCTGCTTGGTGGCGGCTTCCTTCGCGACGACGGTCGCCGGTGCCTTGGTCGCCTGCGGTGCGGCCACGAGGCCGAGCTTGGCTTCAGGCGTCGACGATGCCATCGAAGCATCGGTGTATTCGCAGGCCATTGCCGCCATCGGCGCGAGTCCGAACAGGGCGAGCGTCATTCCGGCCACTAGTCGCTTCATGGATCACCTCCTTTCGCTCGGTTGGGCGAACGCCCAATCTGCGCGCGTTCGCGCGCGTTGTCAACGCATCCGTTACGCCGTTACCGATCCGCGGCCCGCTACGCACCGCGTAACGGCATAATCGCGCCCGGTTGCCCATGCTTCGCATTGCTTTCTCGAATCGCTTCGAAACGCTGCTCGACGGCCTCGTCGCGGCGCTCGCCGACCCGCCCGCGTCGCCGTTCGAATCGCAACACGTCGTCGTTCCGAGCATGGCCGTTCGCCGCCGGATCGAGCTCGCGCTGGCGGATCGGCTCGGCATTTGCGCGAACGTGGAGTTCTCGTTCCTCGGCGCATGGCTCTGGCGGCAGATTGCTCGTCTGGTCGATGTGGCCGACGACTCGCCCTTCGCCCCCGAAGTGCTCGCGTGGCGCGTGTGGGAGATTTTCGGCGACGTCGACTTCGTCGGGCGCCATCCGCCGCTGCAGAAGTACCTGACGAGTGCCGACGCGCTGATGCGTTACGAGCTCGCGCTGCGCGTCGCGAAGCTCTTCGATCAGTACCTGACTTACCGGTCCGACTGGCTCGCGGCGTGGAATGAGCGTCGCAGCGTCGTCGTGCGCGAAACCGGCGATACGGGCACCGAGCACCAGCGCTGGCAGGCCGCGCTGTGGCGACGCATCGCGCGCGAGGTCGGCGCGAGCGCAGAGCATCCATCGTCGCTGTTCTTCGCGGCCATGGAGCGTGCCGGCGCTGGCGGCGTACGCGACGCCGGCATTCCCGCGCTCGCGCACGTCTTCTGCCTGCCCACGATGCCGCCGCTTTACCTCGCGATGCTCCGCGAGCTCGCGCGCTACGCCGAACTGCGCCTGCACGTGCACAATCCCTGCCGCGAATTCTGGTTCGACATCGTCGACCCGGGTCGGCTGCGCTATCTCGCGGCGCACGGACGCCTCGACCATCACGAAGTGCGCAATCCGCTGCTGGCGTCGTGGGGCAAGCAGCGGCAGTCGCAGCTCGCGATGCTGCTCGACGACGGCGGTGACGCCATCGTCGACGACGACTGCTTCGTGCCGAACGGCGGGACGACGCTGCTCGCCCGCGTACAGGACGCAATCCTCGACCTGGCCGAGACCCGGCCGGGTTCCCTGCACCCGATCGCGCCCGGCGATCGCAGCATCGAAGTCCACGCCTGCCATTCGCGCACACGGGAGCTCGAGGCGCTGCACGACTTCCTGCTCGCGCGCTTCGCCGACGATCCCGACCTGCATCCGTCCGACGTGCTCGTCGTCACGCCCGCGCTCGACGACGCGGCGCCGCTCGTCGACGCCGTCTTCGGGACCACGACCGGCGCGCGGCGCATTCCGTACACGATCACCGGGCGTGGCGCGAGCCATGCGAACCCCGCCGCGCGGGCACTGCTCGACGTGCTCGCCGTCGCGACGTCGCGGTTCCATGCGAGCGACGTGTTCGAGCTCCTCCAGCAGCCGCTCGTCGCGCGGCGCTTCGGCATCGATGCCCCTGCCCTGGCCAGCATTCGCGCGTGGATCCGCGAATCAGGACTGCGCTGGGGAATCGATGCGCAGCATCGTGCCGATCTCGGCCTGCCCGGGCAGTCGCGCCACACGTTCGACGACGGACTCGACCGCCTCTATCTCGGTTATGCGCTGCCATCGCAGACGACGAGGCCGTTCGGCGTACGGCTGCCCGCCGGTCGTCCCGAAGGCAGCGATGCGCTCGCACTCGGCTGCTTCGCGCGGTTCGTCGACGCGCTCGACCGCGTGCGCCTCGATGTCGCGCATCCGAAGTCACCCGAGGCATGGTCGAGCGCGATGACCGCCATGCTGACCGCGTTTCTCGCGCCTGGCGGCGACGAGATCGAGGCCGTGCGCGAAGTCGAAGCTGCCGTGGCGACGCTGTGCGAACGAATGCGTCAGGGCGCGCCGCTCGCACGCGTTCCGATCGCCGTCGTACGCAGCGCGCTCGAAGCGCTGCTCGACGATCCTGCTCGCGGTGGCGTGCCGAGCGGCGCGGTCACGTTCAGCGCCATGTCGAGCATGCGCAACCTTCCGTACCGGGTGATTTGCGCGATCGGCCTCGACGACGGGGCGTATCCGGCGACGCCGCGTCCGCTCGAATTCGATTTGATGGCGAAGGCGCCGCGCCGCGGCGATCGGCAGCGGCGCGACGACGACCGGAACGTGTTCCTCGATCTCGTCCTGTCGGCGCGCGAGCGGCTCTATTTGAGTTACGTCGGACGCAGCATCCGCGACAACTCGCGGTTGCCGCCGTCGGTGCTGATTGCGGAACTGCTCGACGGCCTCGTGCCCGCCATCGCGAGCGATCCGTTGTCCGACGAAGCGCTCGACGCGGCGCGACGGCGGCTGGTCGTCGAGCATCCGCTGCAGGCGTTCTCGATCGAAGGCTTCAAGGCGGACGCCGAGCCGCGACTGCGCAGCTTCGACGCCGAGTACTGCGACGCGCTGAAAGCGCAGCTCGAGCCGTCCGCGATATCCCCGAAATGGACGCCCGATGCGGACACGGACGACGACGAACGTGTCGCCGAGCCCGAGTTGCCGTTCTTCGTGACACCGCTCGCGGACCCCGATGACGAATGGCGACGGGTCACGCTCGACGATCTGACTCGATTCTTCCGGAATCCTGCGCGCGACCTGCTCGTGCGCCGTCTCGGTGTCGTGCTCGCCGAAGGTGATGAAGAGTTGGACGACGACGAGCCGTTCGTGCCCGACTGGCCGGGCCGGCGCGCCTTTGCGCAGCGCATGCTGGCTGCGTACCTCGACGGCGTGGACGCGCCGACGATCGACGCGCTCGCGCGGGCGGGCACCGAGTACCCGCAGGGACGCCTGGGGGAAGTTTTCCTTGCCGGCGAGTTGCAGCAGCTCGCCGCCTTTGCGCAGGCATTGCGGCAGGATCTCGCCGCACCGTGCGTCGCGTCCGTCGAGACGACGCTCGAATTCGACATCGACGGACGACGGTGGCAGCTCACCGGCGGCTTCGGCGACCTGCGTGCCGGCGGACTCGTTCG
Source organism: Casimicrobiaceae bacterium (assembly GCA_035717085.1). Taxonomy (GTDB): domain Bacteria; phylum Pseudomonadota; class Gammaproteobacteria; order Burkholderiales; family Casimicrobiaceae; genus VBCG01. The sequence goes on from DASTIY010000229.1 coordinate 9,249, forward strand.
TCATCGGTACGACGACGCGCGCGCCGGCGATTACGTCGCAGGCTGGATCCAGCATCTGGTGCTCAATGCGCTCGGCGTGCGCGACGTCACGCCGCGCACGACGTGGCATTCGCGTAACGGGCGATACGTGCTGCTACCCGTCGATGACGCACACGAGCGCCTGGCGGAGCTGCTCACGCTTTATCAGCGCGGCCTGCGTGCGCCGCTGCACTTCTTTCCCAAGTCGGCGTGGGAATACATGAAGCACGGCGAAAACTGGGGCAAGGCGCGGGCGAGATGGAGCGATGGCAAGTTTCCCGAGCGCAACCAAACGGCGTACCGGCTCGCGCTGCGCGGCCAGGACGATCCGCTCGACGCCGAATTCGACGAGTGCGCACGGACACTGTTCGAGCCGCTGCTCGTATGCATCGACGATCCGCGGGTCACGGTCAAGTGATGCGCGCCGCCACATCGTTCGACGTCTTCCACGCGCCGCTCGAGGGCATCAACCTCGTCGAGGCGTCGGCCGGCACGGGCAAGACGTGGGCCATTTGCGGTGTCTACCTGCGGCTCCTCCTCGAGCGCAAGCTCGAAGTGCAGCAGATTCTCGTCGTCACGTTCACGAAGGCCGCCACGGCGGAACTTCGCGAGCGCGTCCGTGCGCGCATCACGGAGACGCTGGCGTACGTGCGCGCCGAGGCACCCGATACGTCCGATCCGTTCGTGGCGACGCTCGCGCAGACGCTCGAGACGCGCGGGGTCGGGCGCGACGAGATCGAGCGGCGCCTTGCGCTCGCGGTGCAGACGTTCGACGAGGCGGCGATTCTCACCGTCCACGGCTGGTGTCAGCGCGCGCTCGCCGATACGCCGTTCGCCGCCGGCATGCCATTCGCAATGGAAGTCGAGGACAGCGACACCGAACTGCGCCTCGAGATCGTGCAGGACTTCTGGCGGCGGCACGTCGCGAGCGACGCGTGCTCGCCGGAACTCGCTGCATGGCTGGCCGCGAAGCGCGATACGCCGCAGACGCTCGCGGCGTTGCTCGCGCGCCGGCTCGCCAAACCCCTCGCGGGCGTCCGCTGGCCGGCAGCGATCGAAGATCGTGCGCAGGCGGACGTCGATGCGCTCCACGCCGCATACGCCGCGGCATCCGCGACGTGGACCCGCGCGCGAGCCGGGATCGTCGCGATGCTCGACGCATCGCCGGTGCTGCACGCCGGCGTGTACAAGCCGGACAGCATTCGAGCGGCGGCGGCCGCGTGGGACGCCTACATCGACGGTGGCGATCCGCTCGCGGCGATCGACGCGAAGAAGCTGCGCCTCTGCGGCGCGTCGTGCCTGAAGGAAAGGACGAGGAAGAACGGGCGAACGCCCGAGCACGTCTTCTTCGACGAGGCGGACACGTTGCTCGCCGCGCGCGAGAGGGCCGACGCGGCGCTCGCGCGAGAACGCCTGCGTCTCGTGAAGACGCTGTTCGACGAAGCCGGCGCGGCGTTGCAGACGCGCAAGCGCGAGCGGCGCGTCGTGTCCTACGACGACGTGCTGTTCAACCTCTACCGCGCGCTGCACTCGGAGAACGATGCCACGCTCGCCCGGTCGCTGCGCGAGCGCTTTCCCGCCGCCCTGATCGACGAGTTCCAGGACACCGATCCGGTCCAGTTCGGCATCTTCCAGGCGGTCTACGGAACGCGTGACGCGCCGATCTTCCTCGTGGGCGATCCCAAACAGGCGATCTACGCGTTCCGGCACGCCGACCTGCATACGTACTTGAAGGCGCGTGAATGGGCGAACGCGCAGTACACGCTCGGCGAGAACCAGCGCTCGACCGCGGGGCTGATCGCCGCCGTCAACGCGCTCTTCGCCGCGAATCCCGACGCGTTCATGCTGCCCGGCCTCGACTATCACCCGGTTCTCGAGGGGCGAAAGCCGCGCAAGGCGCTGCGCGACGACAGCGCGCCGCGCGCCGCTTTCTGCGTGTGGACGCTGCCTGAATACGCGGGTGCCGATTGCATGCCGAAGGGCGACGCGAGGCAGGCCGCGGCACGGGCGACGGCCGCCGAAATCGCGCGCCTGCTGAACGCGGCCGCGGATGGCGCCATCACGTACGACGACGCCCCTCTCGCCCCTGGGCACATTGCCGTGCTCGTCCGCACGCACAACGAAGGCGCCGTGATCAAGCAGGCGCTCGCCGCACTCGGCATCGCGAGCGTCGAGCTCGCGCACGAGAGCGTTTTCCGCACGCCGGACGCCGACGACGTCGCGCGCGTGCTGTCGGCGATTCTCGAACCGGGACAGACCGGCCTGCTGCGCGCCGCGCTCGCCACCGAGTTGCTCGGCCACGATGCGAACGCGATCGCCGCCCTGTCGAGCGATGAATCGCGACTCATGGCGCACCTGCAGCGCTTTCTCGGCTATCGCGACACGTGGCACGCGCGCGGCGTGGCCGTCATGTATCGCGAGCTCCTGGCGGGCGAAGGGGTGAGCAGGCGCATGCTCGCGCGCGAGGACGGCGAGCGCCGCCTCACCAACCTGCTGCATCTCGGCGAGCGACTGCACATTTCATCCCAGACGCATCGCGCCCCCGACGCGTTGTTGCGCTGGCTCGATGCACAGCGGCGCGACGAGACAGCCGCCGCCGACGTTGCGCAGCTGCGGCTGGAATCCGACCAGAAGCTCGTGCAGATCGTCACCATTCACAAGGCGAAGGGGCTCGAGTACCCGGTGGTGTTCTGCCCGTTCGTGTTCGATGGCTATCAGCGCAGGGATCGTACGGAAGGTCGCGAATATCACGACGATCATGGCGACGCGGTCTTCGATTTTCGCGACGCGGTCGAGTTGGGCGACGAAGACGCGGCGATCGAGGCACAGATCGGCCTCGAAGCCTGTGCCGAGAGCCTGCGGCTGCTCTACGTGGCGCTGACGCGCGCCAGCCATCGCTGCTACATCGTCGCCGGCTGCTATGCCGCGAGCGTCTTCGGCAAGCCGTCGCCCAAGGAAAGCTGTCGCGGCCTTCTCAACTGGCTCGTCGCCGGCGACGGCCGGACGCCCGACCGCTGGACGAGTGGCGACACTTCGGCCGAGCTCATCGAGCGCGCGTGGCAGGACTTCGCGGACCAATTCGCGCCGCACGTGGCATGCACGCCGTTGCCGCTCGACGCCGGCGTGTCGCTCGTCGTGGCTCGGCCCTCGCCGGAGACGCTGCACGCGGCAACGCCGCCTGCGCACATCGCGTCTCCGTGGCGCATCGGCAGCTTCAGCGCATTGCATGATGGCGCGGTGAGTGAAAGCGCAGCGACCGATCACGACGCGCGCAGCGATCGGCCCGGCGAGCTTTCGCGTGCCGCGAGCACGCTCGCGCCGGACGACATCCTGCGCTTTCCGCGCGGCGCCCGCGCCGGCGAATGCCTGCACGCCGCGTTCGAGCTCGTCGATTTCACCGACGACGCGACGTGGAACGATGCGATCGAGGCAGCGTTGCGCCGTCACCCGGTGTCGCTGCCCGGAGCTACGCCTGCGACGCTTGCGCGGATGATGTCGCGGATGATCGGTGACGTCGTTCGTACCGAACTGACGGGCGGAATTCGTCTGGATGTCATCCCGCGTAAACGGCGTTTGACCGAGCTCGGCTTCAACCTGCCCGCGCACGGCGTGACGGCGAATGCGCTCAATGCGTTGCTGCGCGCGCTCGGCTACGCGGTCGACCGGCTGACGTTCGCGCGACTCGACGGCTATCTCAAGGGCTACATCGACCTCGTGTTCGAGCACGAAGGCCGCTATTACGTAGTCGATTGGAAGTCGAATCACGTCGGCCATTCGCCAGCCGATTACGATCACGCCGCGCTCGACGATGCGATGGCCGCGCACGGCTATCACCTGCAGGCGCTGCTGTATTCCGTCGCCCTGAAGCGCTATCTCGCGCATCGTCTGCGAGACTATCGCCACGACGAGCACTTCGGCGGCGTCTTCTACCTGTTCGTGCGCGGCGTGCGTCCGGATTGGAAAGGCGTCGACGGCACGGCGACGGGCGTGCATTTCCATCGGCCCGAAGCGGACACGCTGGCACGCCTCGACGCGCTGCTCGATGCTTCCTCGGACAAGCGTGCGGGTTTTACCCAACGCACTCCCTCTCCCCGCGGCGCGGGGAGAGGGTTGGGGTGAGGGGCGAGCCATGAGCGCTGACGACATCGCACCCGCCCACTGGCTCGCGCACGGTTTCGCCGAGCGCGTCGTCGGCTGGGCGTGCGAGCACGATGCACCGCAAACGGCGCTCGACGTGCTTCGCGAGGCCGCCTATCGGACGAGTGCGGCGACGGCCGCGGGTCACGTATGTCTGCGCCTTCGCGACGTCGAATGGTCAGCCGATGTCGACGCGGCCACCGTGCGCGCGCGCTTGCTCGAATCGCACGTCGTCGGCATGGCGGAAGCACCCGCCAACCTGCCGCTCGTCATCGATGACGATGATCGCCTGTATCTGCACCGTTATTTCGATTACGAGCGACGACTCGCGACGCGCCTGATGGAATTCGCGGCTTCGCCGGTGCAGAACGTGCCCGGCGAATCGCTGCGCCGGCGCCTGGACGAGCTTTTTGCCGGCAATGCGCGACGACTCGGCGAGCGTGCCGACTGGCAGAAGATCGCCGTCGCGCTCGCGATGTCGCGCAGGCTTACCGTCATCAGCGGCGGGCCGGGCACCGGCAAGACGACGACGGTCGTGAACCTGCTCGCATGCCTGCTCGAGCACGACCCCGAATGTCGCGTCAGACTTGCAGCGCCCACCGGCAAGGCGGCGGCACGCATGCTCGACGCGATCCGCGCGCGTGCCGCGCAATTGCCGGACCTGATCGCCGCACGTCTCCCCGCCGAGTCGTTCACGATCCATCGCCTGCTCGGCGTGATGCCCGGCACCGACGAATTCCGGTATCGCCGGGACAATCGGCTTCCGATCGACGCGCTCGTCGTCGACGAAGCGTCGATGCTCGACCTGGCGCTGGCCACTCGGCTCCTGGAAGCGGTCCCCGATTCCGCGCGCGTCATCCTGCTCGGCGACAAGGATCAGCTCGCGGCCGTCGAGGCAGGCGCGGTGTTCTCCGAAATATGCGCCGATCCGTCGATGAGTGTCGCGTCGCGCGAGCGTGTCGCGAGGGCCACCGGCATCGACGCCGCGCGCATCCTTCCGGCATCACCGGTCGAGACGACGCCGCTGCACGACAGCGTCGTCTGGTTGAGCGAGAACTTCCGCTTCGCGCCCGATTCGGGCATCGGCCGGCTCGCGGCGCTCGTCAATTGCGGAAATGGTGAAGAGGCGTCGACGGACGTGCGGTCGACCGCCGATCCGTCGGTGACATGGCTCGATGACGGCGGCCGAACGCCTCACCCTGCGACGCTGTCACGCGCACAGCGCGGCTACGTCGCGTATTGCGACGCAGTGAAATCAGGCGCCGATCCCGAAGCGATCTTCGACGCGTTCGGGCGGTTTCGCGTGCTGTGCGCGGAACGTGAAGGCGCGCGCGGCGTCGGCGGAATGAACGAAGCGCTTGCCCGCGATTTCCGAGCGCTGCTCGACCATCGCCTCGACCCCGGTACGCGCTCGCCGTGGTATCCGGGCCGGCCGGTGATGGTGCTTCGCAACGACTACGTGCTGAAGCTCTTCAACGGCGACGTCGGCATCGTGCTGCCGAACCCCGAGGGCGAGCTCCTCGTCCACTTCCCCGACGCCGGCGACGGCTTCCGCACCATCGCACCGGCGCGATTGCCCGAGCACGACACCGCCTTCGCGACCACGGTGCACAAGGCGCAGGGTTCCGAGTTCGACGAGGTGATGCTGATGCTGCCGTCGAAGGCTTCGCGCGTCGTGACGCGCGAGCTCATCTACACCGGCGTGACGAGGGCGCGAGAGCGCGTCGTCATCGTGAGCGACGCGGACGTGTTCACGCAAGGGGTGATTTCGCGCTCGCAACGCCATTCGGGGCTGATCGAGCGCATGCGCGAGGCGATGCCGAGGTAAAGCGCCGCGCTCAGCGCGTTCCCGCAAACACCGGCAGCGCCCGCTCGACCATCTCGTCCGAAGCCGTCAGGCAGACGCGGAAGTAATCGTCGGTCTTCATCAGCGTCCCCGGCATGACGAACACGTCGCGGTCGGCGAACGCGTTCCATGTTCGCGCCCAATCGCCATCAGCCCATTTCACCCACAGGTAGAACGTACCGTCCGGCGACAGCACGGTGTGACCACCCTTCGTCAGCGCCTCGGTGAGTGCATCGCGGCGCCGAGCGAGGGCCTCCAGGTCGATCGACAGTCCCTCGAGCTGCGGCACCGCATACTGCATGACGGCGTTCGGAAAACACCAGCCCAGCCCCATCTGGGTCGCGAACACGGCGTCGCGCAACGCCTGGCGCTCGGGGTCGGGCATGCGCGGCGAGATCGCGAGATAGCCCAGGCGTTGTCCAGGCGACAGCAGCACCTTGCCATAGCTGTACGAGATCAGCGTCCACGGATAGATCGCAGCGGGACTCGTGAAGCCACGGTTGGCGAAGCGCAACCGCCGATACGGCTCGTCCGACAACAGAAAGATGCGCCGGCCGATGCGCTTCGACGCGCGCTCGAGACAGGCGGCGAGCGCGTCGAGGTCGGACCGTTCGTAGATGCGTCCGGTCGGATTGTGCGGCGTGTTGACGATCACGAGGCGCGTGCGCGGCCCGATCGCCGCGTCGATCGCCTTGACGTCGAGATCGAAGCGTGGCTTCGCGAGCGCCACCGGCCGCGGCACGGCGTTCGCAGTGACGAGCATCGGCTCGTAGCAGAACCACGCCGGCTCGGAATAGATGGCTTCGTCGCCGGCGTCGAGCAGCAGATGGAACGCGGCCGAGATCGCGGCGAAGGCGCCGGAGGTGAGCGCGATGTCCGGCGGCTCGAAGGGAAGCTCGAGTTCCCGGCTCAGCCGCTCGGCGAGAAACGTCTGCGGCGCCTCTTCGCTCGTCTTGTAGGCGTACCAGTCCTTGTTTTGCGGAATCGCCTGCTCGCGGATCGCCGCGACCAATCCCGGAAGCGGCATCTCCTGCGGATTGCCGAAGGTGAAGTCGGCGATGCCGGGATCGCCGCGCCGATCGCCGTAGCGCGAGGCAAAGATGAAATCCACGACGCCGCGAAACGCGTCGCTCGTGGTCACCGCTCGCTGCGAGAGGATGGTCAAGATCGTCTACGCCTTCTCGAGCTGCGCGCTCGGATGTGATGGAAGCTGTTGCCACGCCTCGGGAATTTCGCCGGGTGTTTCGGCGAACGCAGGGTATGCTCCCGAAACGAAGACGAACGTCGATACCGCCAAGGACGCACGCCGCGATGCGAATGGCTTGGCTCCTCGAGCGCAGCGGAGCCGAGCATGATGCGCTGAGCCCGGGACAAATGCCAGCGCTTGGAAAGCGTGTGCCCGTACGCGATCGCCGGGCGTTCGGCGGGACAGCGACCGAAACCGCCGCCGCCAAGAGGAAAGGAGTCGTCGCAATGCTCGAAGCATCGGAGAAACGACAGCTCGATGAGCTCGGCTATCTCGTCCTGCCCGGCTTCGTTCCTCCACCGATGCTCACCGAGCTACGCGATCGCGTGGAGGCGCTGTGGGCGCAGGAAGGCGCCGAGGCCGGATCCGAATTTCGGCACGAGCCGGGCGCGCGGCGTCTGGCGAATCTCGTCGACAAGGGTGCGATCTTCGCTGCGCTCGTCTCGATGCCGAAAATCCTCGAGTGCATGGCGCACGTCATCGGAGCGCAGTACAAGCTGAGCAGCCTCAATGCGCGCTCGACGAATCCCAACCACGGCGACTCGCAACCCTGGCACGCGGACACCGGGGCGCGCAGCAGCAGTATCAGAAGGCGTTGCTGCGACCCGAAACGATCGCGGCGCTCACCCCGTTGCAGCGTCGCGTGCTCGCGATCGACGATGTCGAGAACGACCGGCTCAGCTCGACGACGACGCGCATGAGCGGGTTTCTGA
>DASTIY010000230.1:0-2295 GCA_035717085.1 Casimicrobiaceae bacterium
CTCGCTTCACTCGTCGCAGCTGACGCCGCACCATGAGGATCGCGCGCGTCGACGTACGCAGGCTCGCGGTCCCGCTGACGAGGCCGTACAAGCTGGCGTTCGGCCCGGTCACGCAGTACGACACGATTCTCGTCGACGTCACCGGCGACGACGGGCAGCGCGGCTTCGGCGAGGCGACGCTGCTGACCGGCTACACCGACGAGACGATCGACGACAGCGAGCGGCTCGCGTTCGACGTGGCGGCGGCACTGCCAGGAACGGTCGCAACCGAAGCGGGCAGTCGCATGCGCAGGCTCGGCGAGCGCGCGCCGTTCGTCGCGACGGCGTTCCACACGGCGCTCGACATGGCTTCCGGGCACCGGCTGCTTGCGCCGAACGAGCGCCTGCGCGTACCGATCCTGGGCCTGTTGCAGGGTGACGACGAAGCGCAGCTCGCCGAAGCGTTCGAGCGGCTGCGCGCAAGCGGCCATCGCACCGTCAAGGTGAAGATCGGCTTCGACGTCGAGGCCGATCTGCGCACGCTTGCGGCGGTGCAGGAAGTCGTCGCCGGGCGTGCGGCGATTCGCGTCGATGCGAACCAGGGGTACACGGCTGCGCAAGCGGTCGCATTCGTGCGCGGCGCCGATCCGACGGGCGTCGAACTGTTCGAGCAACCGTGCGCGGCGGGCGACTGGGACGCGCACGCGCGCGTGGCCGAGGCGGCGGCCACGCGCGGACTGCCGCTGATGCTCGACGAGTCCATCTACACGATGGCCGACATCGAGCGCGCGGCCCGCGAGCGTGCGTGCGCGTATCTGAAGGTGAAGCTGATGAAATTCGTCGCGATCGACGCGCTCGCCGCCGGGATCGAGCGTATCCGCGCACTGGGCATGCAACCGGTGCTCGGCAACGGCGTCGCCTGCGACGTCTCGTGCTGGATGGAGGCGTGCGTCGCGGCACGGCACATCGACAACGCGGGCGAGATGAACGGTTTCCTGAAGGCCGATCGCATGCTGTTCGCGCCTCCGCTCGCGGTCGACCACGGTGACATCGTGATCGAGCCGGGCGTGCCGGCGCTCGACGCCGACGCACTCGCGTTCCACACGCGCGCACATCGGACCATTCACCCGGAAAGCGCGGGATGCCGCACACGATCGTAACGGGCGTCATCGGCGCCGACACGCACATCGTCGGCAATCGCATCCTGTCGATGGCGCTCGAGGATGCAGGCTACCGCGTCGTATCGCTCGGCGCGCTGACGCCGGCCTCCGACTTCATCCGCGCCGCGATCGAGACGGCGGCCGACGCGATCCTCGTGTCGTCGCTGTACGGCCAGGGCGAGCTCGATTGCCGCGGTTTTCGCGACCTGTGCATCGAGGCGGGCCTCGACGACATCCTGCTCTACGTCGGCGGCAACCTCGTGGTCGGCAAGCAGCCGTGGGACGTCGTCGAGAAGCGCTTCCTCGACATGGGCTTCGATCGTGCGTTCCCGCCCGGTACACGCGTCGAAGGGGCGCTCGCGGCGCTCGCCGCCGATTTCGCCGCCCGCGACGCGAAGGCACGCGTATAAATGAAGGCGGCGTTGCCAGGGAACGGGCGCCGATGACGGCAGCGCTGCTGATCGACTTCGGCAGCACGTGGACGAAGCTGCGCGTGCTCGACATCGAATCGGGCAACCTGCTCGGGTCGGCGCAGGGACCGTCCACGGTGGCGACCGACGTCAACGTCGGCCTCGATGCGGCGCTGGCCTCGCTCGAGCGCGCGATGGGCCGCCTGCCGACGTTCGCGCATCGCCTCGCCTCGTCGAGCGCGGCGGGCGGCCTGCGGATGGTGACCGTCGGCCTCGTGCGCGAGCTCACCGCCGAAGCGGCGCGGCAGGCGGCGCTCGGCGCGGGCGCGAGGCTCGTCGGCGCGTTCGCCTACCGGCTCACCGCGCGCGACGCCGCGGAGATCGAGCGCCTTGCACCCGACATCGTGCTGCTCTGCGGGGGCACGAACGGCGGCAATTCGGAGGTGATCCTGCACAACGCCCGCGTGCTCGCCGAATCGTCGCTGCGCTGTCCTGTGGTCGTGGCCGGCAATCGCGAAACGACGGACGAGATCGTCGCGCTGCTGTCGCGTGACGGCCGCACGGTGATCGGCGCAGCGAACGTGCTGCCCGCGCTCGACACGCTCGACATCGAGCCCGCGCGCGCGGCGATTCGCGACGTGTTCATGCACCGGATCGTCAAGGCGAAAGGCATCGACCGCGCGGGAACGCGCATCGACGGCGTGTTGATGCCGACGCCCGCGGCGGTGCTCGAGGCCGCGCGCATT
>DASTIY010000231.1:0-3785 GCA_035717085.1 Casimicrobiaceae bacterium
TCCTCGCCATACGAGATGACCGGGGCACGTTTGGTGACGCGGACGCGGTCCCCTTCCCGCTCGACGGCGCAAACACTGCGGCGCAGGTCGCCGCCGACGCCCAGTTCCGACGTGGACGAGGCGATCAGCCATTCACGCCGCGGCAGCTCCGCGAGATAGTCGCGGAAGAACGGCGCATCGGCCGCATGGCGCACCAGACAGGCGACCTCGATCTGGTGCATCGCGAAGATCATCGCGGTGGACGCGCACGCGCGACCGAGAATCTCGCACGCCTCCGAGAGATCCCGGATCGACGCGCCGGCGCCGCCGAGGGTGCGCGGCACGAACGCGCTCAGCAGATGCTCCTCGCGCAGCGCGGCGATCGCTTCGTGCGGAAAGCGTCCGTCGCGATCGACCGCGTCCGCATTCGGCGCGGCGACCTCCTGCGCCACGCGCCGCACCGCATCCTTCATCGTCTCCGCGGCGGCTGGAACGGTCATTTCCTCGCTCCCAGCAGCTCGTCGAGCCCCGCGCGGATGGCGGCAATCGTCGCGAACGCGCCGCGGCGCAGCATGCGTTCAGGAAATTCGACGTTGAAGTGATCCTCGAGCGCCAGCATCAGATTGACGCTCGCGTGCGACGTGAGTCCTGCGTCGTAGAGGTTGCTCTGCTCGTCGAGCGTGTCGACGTCCACGGCGAGCCGGCCGTGCTCGCGGAGGATCGCGCGGATGTCGTCGGCGATGGCGCGCGGCATGTCAGCGCTCCGCGGATGCGAGCACGATCGCCGCGGCGCGCTCGGCGTCGTGCGTCATGCTCAGCGCGAGACGGGAAATGCCGCGCCGGCGTGCGAGCGCGGCGGCGGCCCCGTGAAGGACGAGGGTGCAGGAGCCGGAAGGGCGGCGCCTGACTTCGATCGCGCGCCAGTCGGCCCACGGCCGATCGGGGTCGAGTACTTTGACCGCGGCTTCCTTGGCCGCGAACCGCGCCGCGAATCTCGCCGCGCTGGCGTGCTCTGGCGCCGCCAGGCAATACGCTGCCTCGTCCTCGGTAAACGTATGCCGCACGTAGCGGTCGCCGAACCGGGCGAGCGAGTCCGCTACCTCGGCAATGAGGACGCAGTCGATGCCGACGCGCAGTGATCCACGCGCGTCGTGTTCAGCGACCCGACGGTGGCGACGGGCGGCGCCAGGCACGTGGCGCGACGGTGCAAACCGTACGCCGACCTGAGCGGTATGAAAAAAGTCAACGTCTACCGTTCCGTTCCTGCGCGAGCGTCATGACCGCCTTCAAGGCGTCATCGCGCGTCCCGCGCCCGTCGAGATAGGGACGCCACGCCGCGTCGAGCCACGGCCGCAGGATTGGATTCGCGCCCCGCTTCCACAGACCGCCGGCTTCGGCAAGCGGCACGTAGCCGGGAATCAACCGGCGCACCGCTTCGCCGGCCGTCATCCAGATCATCGCGTGCGTCAGCCCCGGCGGCACGCGCTTGCCCATCGACTTGCCGATCTCTTCCAGCTTCGCGAGGATCGCATCGTCCCACTGATGCGACGCTTCGTGGAAGACCGTCTCGAGCGCCGCGGGCCCGCGCCCCGTCTCGTCGACGCTCGCGATCACCAGCAGCGGCCCCGTCGTCGAGTACGCGCCGGCCCAGTTCGTGTAGGCGCACACGTGGACGGGATAGCCGTCGGCTGGCCAGGGCAGCTGATAGATGCGCGTGAGGTACGCGACGATGTCGGCGCCGTACTGGTCGACGAGCTTCTGCGTGTCGACCACCCACGCATGATTCGCGCGCTGGTGCGACGGCCACCACGCCTTGCGATACACGGGCGCCGCACGACGGAGCGTCTCCGCAATCGCGGCCGGAACGCCCTTCGCATCTCCAAGCGCGTCGCCATCGCCGATGCGCGCCAGCGCGCCCGTCACCGCCACCAGCTCGTCGTCGAACACCGTGTCCTGTTTGCTCGGACCGTTCGCGTAGAACGTCACCGCGTCTCGCCACGCCGATTGCTCGCTCGGCGTGAGCGACGCGAGCCCCTTCTCCTGCTCGATCGGCGCGCCGGCAACCTCGGGACGCGCCGCGTCGCGCATGCCCGCCTGCGCGCGGCCGAGCACGTAGAGGAAATGATGCAGGTTCAGCCAGAAGTCGTCTGCCGAGAAGCGGACGAGAACCGGCGCGGACGCCGACGCGGGGACGGCGACGGCGCAGATGAGGATCGCCAGCGCGATGGCGCGGCAGCGGAAGGTCGCCATGCGGCGGATGCTACCGCAAACACTACCTTTCGGCGACGGCCGCGAGTTCCGCGGCCGGCCGCAGCGTCCGCGCCGGGTATTCCAGCTGCATCATGACGACCTTCTTCGTCTGCGGTCCGTAGCGGGAAGCGATCGCGTGCAGCGTCTCGTCGAGCGCGTGTGCCGGCACGCGATCCGTGGTCGTCAGCCGTGTGTCAGCCGGCCACTCCGACGCCACGCGGTCCGGCCGAATCCGGACGCCGTTGCGGCTCTCGGTCGGATCAGCCGACGCCGAAAACGTCACCGCACGCGAACGATACGTGCGGGACCACGCGTCCGCGACGAGCGCGAGCGACACCTCGTCGATGCCTGGGCGCAGCTCGATGCCGAACGTTTCGCGTTTCCAGAACGCCATCACGTTGGCGAGAACAGTCCCCGCAAACGGGCGCGAGAACCTGAATTCGCCACTCGCATGACGGGCGTCCCACCCGTCGAGGCCGACATCGCGCGCGACGGCGTCTGCCTTCGTCCGCCCGGCGATCGCCTCGATCAGCGTGAGCGCCATCGGCATCGACGCCGTAATCCCCGTCGTCGTTGCGACGCCGCGATCGACGACGATCCGCCGATCGCGCACGTAGTCGATGGTGGGATGCCGCCCGAGCATCTCCTCGAGGTAGTACCAGTGGGTCGTCGCGCGCCTGCCATCCAGCAGGCCGGCGTCGGCGACCACCTTCGCACCGGCGCACACGCCGACGACGATCGATCCTTTCGATGCCTGCGCACGGATCCAGGCGAGCGCCGCCGGATCGTCGTCGCGGCTCATCGCGGGGACGATGACGTAGTCGGGTCCTTCGGGATATCGCGCGTCGAACTCGGCGACCGTGGCGTGCGGTTCAACCGTCAACGCTGGGAAGAGCGTCACCGGTCCGGGCTGCGTGGCCAGCAGCATGACGTCCGCGACGCCGGAACGCCGCAGCACGCCGTACACCATCAGGTAATCGGTCGCTTCCGTCGCGTCGTTGATGCCGACGACGGCGACGAGCGGACGCTCACGCTTCGGCGGCTTCAACGACGCAAGCATCGCGTCCGCTTCGGGTTTCGGCAGCGGCGGCGGCTCGGTGGTCACGGGCGCCGGCGGAAGCGACAGCATCCACGCGCCGCCTATCGCGCCGAGCACGGCAACCGCCGCGCCGCCCCAGATCAACGCGCGCCGGTTCATCGACCTACTTGCGGGCGCCTTCGAGTTGCGCGCGCAGGCGCTCCTCCTGCGCCCGCAGTTCAGGCGTCATCTCCTTGCCGAAATCCTCCGTTTCGAAGATCGGCCGGATCTCGAGCTCCGCGCCGCCGTCGAACGGCGCGCGCTTCAGCCAGTCCACCGCCTCGTCCATCGACTTGACCTTCCAGATCCAGAAGCCCGCGATGAGGTCGTTGGACTTCGTGAACGGCCCGTCCGTGACGACGCGCTCGCGCCCGGAGAACCGGATGCGCTTGCCCGCCGAGCTCGGATGAAGCCCCTCGCCGGAGAGCATGACGCCGGCTTTGACGAGCTCCTCGTTGTATTTGCCCATCTCGGTCAG
>DASTIY010000232.1:0-2026 GCA_035717085.1 Casimicrobiaceae bacterium
CGTGCCGACGCGGGCAATCGCGCCGTCGTCGAGATGTCCGCGTACCTGAAGACGCTGATCGACGAGCGCCGCGCGAATCCGCGCAATGCGGACACCGACGTGCTGACGCGGCTCATCGAGGGCGACGGCGACGACGAGCCGCTGACCGAAAGCGAGCTCACGCACCAGTGCATCTTCCTGCTCAACGCCGGGCACGAGACGACGACGAACCTGATCGGCAACGCCTTGCATGCGTTGACGCAGTGGCCGGCGGAGCGCGCACGGCTCGTCGCCGATCCCTCGCTCGTGCATTCGGCGGTGGAGGAGTTCCTGCGCTTCGAGAGCTCGAACCAGCTCGGCAACCGGATCTCGACGACACCGACGGTGGTCGGCGGCATCGGGCTGCCGGCGCAGGCGCGCGTGACGATGTGCATCGGCGCCGCCAACCGCGATCCCGCGCAGTTTCCCGATCCCGACCGGCTCGACCTCGCGCGCACGCCCAATCGCCATATCGCGTTCGGCTTCGGCATCCATACGTGCGCCGGACTCAATCTCGCGCGGCTCGAAGGACGCGTGGCGATCTCGCGCTTCGTCGCGCGCTTCCCGGATTACGCGCTCGACGGCGCGCCGGTGCGCGGCGGACGCGCGCGCTTTCGCGGGTTCCTGCATCTTCCCGCCGTGGTGTAATCGGGGTCCGAGATGTATTTCCCGGCGCCAACCCCCAGCCGCACGGCAGCAGCCTGGGAAATACATCTCTGACCCCGATTTCACTCCATCTCTGACCCCGATTACGTATCATGTGCGCCCTCGAACACACGCCGGAGCTCCCATGACGAAAGGCATTCCCCGCGCCGCGGCGTTCGCCGCGCTTGCGCTTGCGACCACGGCGTTCGCACAGGTGAAGATCGGGGTGACGATTTCGGCGACGGGGCCGGCGGCCTCGCTCGGCATCCCGGAGCGCAACACCGTCGCGATGTGCCAAAAGGAGGCCGGCGGCAAGAGCATCGAGTACATCGTGCTCGACGACGCGTCGGACACGACGACGGCCGTGCAGAACACGCGCAAGCTGATCGGTGAATCGAAGGTCGACGCGATCATCGGCTCGACGACGACGCCCAACTCGCTCGCGATGCTCGACGTGTTCGCCGAAGGCGAAACGCCGGTGATCTCGCTCGCCTCGTCGGTACGCATCATCGAGCCGGTGGACGCGAAGCGCGCGTGGTCGTTCAAGACGCCGCAGACTGACGTGATGATGGCGGGCGCGATCCTCGAGCACGCGGCCGCGGCCGGCGTGAAGTCGCTGGGCTACGTCGGCTTCGCCGACGCGCTCGGCGAAGCGTTCTTCGTCGAGATCGAGAAGGCGGCGAAGGCGCGCAACATTCCGCTCGTGGCCAACGAGCGCTATTCGCCGAAGGACACGAGCGTCGCCGGGCAGGCGCTGAAGCTGATCGCCGCGAAGCCCGACGCGATCGTCATCGGCGCGTCGGGCACGCCGGCTGCGCTGCCCGCCACGACGCTCACCGAACGCGGCTACAAGGGCCGCCTGTATTTCAACCACGGCGTCGCGAACAACGACTTTCTGCGCGTCGGCGGCAAGGACGTCGAAGGCGCGTACGTGCCGACGAGCCCGGTGATCGTCGCGAGCCAGCTTCCGGACAGCCACCCGGCGAAGCGCCAGGCGTTGCAGTACATCAAGCTGTACGAGGCGGCGCATGGCGCCGGCAGCGTGTCGGCCTTCGGCTCCTACACGTGGGATGCCTGCCTCGAGCTCGCGCATGCGATTCCGGTCGCGCTCAAGACGGCGCAACCCGGCACCGTCGAATTCCGCCGCGCGCTGCGGGCAGCGCTCGAGGCGACGAAAGATCTGCCGGTCACCAACGGCGTCGTCAACATGAGCAACACCGACCACCTGGGCCTCGATTCGCGCGCCCGCGTGATGGTGCGCATCGAAGGCGGCAAGTGGGCGCTGCAGAAATGACGACGGCCCGCGGCGCGATCTGGCGAGACCGCCGATCCTCATTGCCTCCGGTGAACGCGCGATGACGCC
>DASTIY010000233.1:0-13114 GCA_035717085.1 Casimicrobiaceae bacterium
CGTCGCGACGTTTGGCGAGGCGTTCGTGCGCGACGACGGTGAACTCGATCGCGCGGCACTGCGGCGACGCGCGTTCGACGATGCGACGTTTCGCCGCGACCTCGAAGGCCTGCTGCATCCGCTCATCGCGGCCAACCTCGAAGCGGCGATCGCGACGCTGACCGCCCCCTACTGCATCCTCGTCGTGCCGCTTCTGCTCGAGCGCTCGGGATTTCGCCGGCGCGTCGCGCGCGTGCTCGTCGTCGACTGTCCCGAGCAGGAACAGGTCCGGCGCGTGCAGGCGCGAAGCGGCCTCGATGCCGACGAAGTGCGTCGCATCATGGCGACGCAGATACCGCGCGCCGAGCGGCTCGCGCAGGCCGACGACGTCATCGACAACGCGGGACCGCGCGACGCGCTGATGCCGCAAGTCGCGCGGCTCGATCGGCGCTATCGCGACCTCGCCGCGCGCACACAACGCGCGCGCTGATTCACGCATCGAGCATCGACACGCGCGTTTGGGGCAGAATGAGGCCCTGATGCGAAGCCCGACCTCGTGATCCGCTACGAGCACCCGCTGAACGAGCGCGTCCGCACGTTGATGCGCCTCGAAGACCTGTTCGCGCGCGCCGGGTACTTCGCGACGCGTGGCGAAGGCCCCGATCATCACGCCGCGCTGCTCGCGCTCTTCGAGATCACCGACGTCGCCGCACGCGCGGACTTGAAGGCCGATCTGGTGCAGGAGCTCGAGCGGCAAAAGCAGGTGCTCGCGCCGCTGCGCAGCAATCCGCAAATCGACCAGGAGATGCTCGGCAAGCTGCTGACCGAGATCGAGCAGGTCGGCGCGAATTTGCTGGCGCAGGCGGGCAAGGCGGGTACGCATCTGCGCGAGAACGAGTGGCTGATGGCGATCAAGCAGCGCGCCGCGATTCCGGGCGGCGTGTGCGAGTTCGATCTCCCGGCGTATCACCATTGGCTGAACAAGGCGCCGGCCGAGCGCCGCGAGGACCTCGCCGGCTGGATCGAGCCGTTCGCGCCGATCCGTACGGGCGCTGCGATCGTACTGCGACTGTTGCGCGAGAACAGCCGCGTGAGCCGGCACACGGCATCGCGCGGGGTCTTCCAGCTGATGCTGACGACGGCCAAAGTCGCGCAGCTGCTGCGACTGCGCCTCGAGCAGAACCCGCCCTACGCGCCCGAGATCAGCGCCAACAAGTACGCGCTCAACATCCGCTTCATCGGCGTCTCGGGCATGGACCGCGGCAAAGTCGTCGACCAGGACGTCGACTTCGAGCTCGCGTTCTGCAACCTCTGACGCTCCTGCGGGCCGACGTGAAACGTCGATCGCTTCCGCTCGAACGGGGCCTCCGTCATGGCGAGGAAGCCTGCGGATCGATCCACGCGTCGCCAGGCGCGAGGATACGATCTGCCTCGAGTGGACCGAACGTGCCGGGCGCGTAGTCGTACAGAGGGGTGGCGTCGTCGAGCACCGCATCGACGACGCGCCACTGCGCCATGACGGCGTCCTCGCGTGCGAACAGCGACGAATCGCCGCGCAGCGCGTCACCGAGGAGACGCTCGTACGGCTTCATCTCGTCGCCGCCGCGATGCGCTGCGACGAGTTCGATGTTCTCGCCCGCCATGGCCTCGCCGGCCCGCTTGACCCGCATGCAGAGCGCGACCACGACATCGGGACTCAAGCGGAACCGCAGGCGGTTGGGCCGCTCGGCGACGTGCTCGACGAACGTATCGCGCGGGGGATGCGCGAATTCGACGACGACTTCGTCGGCGGTCACGGCCAGCCGCTTTCCGGAACGGACGTAGAACGGCACGCCCGCCCAACGCCACGAGTCGATGAAGAGACGAACGGCGGCGAAGGTTTCGACACGCGAGTCCGCCGCGACCCCCGGCTCGTCGCGATAACCGCTGAACTGCCCGCGCACGACGTCGGCGGGCGTGAGCGGCTGCACGGCCTTCAGCAGGCGCGTCTTCTCGTCGCGGATCGCATCGACCGCCTCGCCGGTCGGCGGATCCATGGCGACACACGCCAACACCTGCAGAAGATGGTTCTGGACGACGTCGCGCAGCGCGCCCGCTTCCTCGTAGAAGCGGCCGCGCCCCTTCACGCCGAAATTTTCCGCGAGCGTGATCTGCACGTTGCGCACGTGCGTCCGGGTCCACAAGGGCTCGAGAAGCCGGTTCGCGAAGCGCGTGTAGAGAATGTTCTGTACGGGCTCGCGGCCGAGGAAGTGGTCGATGCGGAAGATCGCGGGCTCGGGAAAGAAACGGTGCAGGATCGCATTGAGCTCGCGTGCCGACGCGAGATCGCGTCCGAACGGCTTCTCGACGACGACGCGCGCGTTGGTCGCGCACCCCGACGCGGCCAGACCCTCGACGACAGGGGCGAACATGCTGGGCGGGATCGCCAGGTAATGCAGCGGGCGCGATGCGGCGTCGAGCGCGTCGCGCATGCGGACGAAGGTGGAAGGATCGCGGTAGTCGCCGTCGACGTAACGCAATAAGGCGGCAAGCTTCGTGAATGCGGCTTCGTCGACGCCACCGTGCTCGGCAATGCTCGCGCGAGCCCGTTCGCGAAGGAACTCGACGCCCCCGCCCGACCTGGCCACTCCGACGATCGGCAACGAGAAGCCGCGCCGGGCCACGAGTGCCTGCAGCGCCGGAAAGATCTGCTTGTACGCGAGATCGCCGGTCGCCCCGAAGAACACGAGCGCGTCGGAAGGCTCGGGTTGGGTCATCGCGGAATCGTCGCGAGGCTCGATGAATTTCGACGTCGATTCGATGACGCCGCGGACCCGGAGGTTCCAATCGACCCGGCCGAGCGTCGCCGTCCACGGAATCGGCACCGTTCGATCGCTGTCCAACCGCGGCGACCTCGAGTCCATCGGGTCGCGAGGCGTTTTTACCCTTGGAGGCTTCGATGATCCGATTCACAACGTGCAAGCTCGGGCTGGCGGTCGCGTTCGCCACGCTCGCGGTCGGGGCGAACGCCCAACCGGTCACCAGCGCACAGGGCAAGACGGGCACGACCGCGGCGGCGAGCGCGAACGACACGGCGAAAGCGCCCTCCGCGACGAAGAAGTCGACGACGGCCAGGTCGGCGACGACGAAGTCGCACATGGCCGATCGCGGAATGGCGACGCACCGTGCGGCGGCCAGCCATCGCAACCGGTCGAACGCAATGGAAGCGAACGGCGGTGATTCCGCCTATCGCGCCGCGCTACGCGCGTGCGTGAAGGGTCCGGAGTCGCAACGCGACAGCTGCCTCGACGACGCGATCTCGCGCTACGCGCACGCCTGAGGGGGTTACGCGGCGCGCTTCCAGAACTGGCCGGAAGCGATGCGCGCGCCTTCGGCCATCGCCGCGAACTTCGCCCACACGACGTCGGCGTCGACCGCGGCCTGGCCGACCCACGTCCCGTAGCCGCAGTCGCTTCCCGCGATCACGTTCTCGCGCCCGACGAGGTTCGCGTAGCGCGCGATGCGCTGCGCGACGACCTCGGGGTGCTCGATGAAGTTCGACTTCGACTCGATCACGCCGGGGATGAGCAGCTTTCCGTCGGGCAGCTTGACCGACTCGAAAAGCTTCCATTCATGCGCATGCCGCGGATTCGCGGCCTCGAGCACGATCGCCGACGGCTTCGCGCGAAAGACGATGTCGATGACATCGGCGAGCGGCACGTCGCAGTGGTGCGGTCCTTCGTAATTGCCCCAGCAGAGGTGCATGCGCAGCCGCTCGGCCGGGATGTTGCGCAACGCGTGGTTCAGCGCCTCGACGTGCATCTCCGCCTTGCGACGGAACTCGGGAAGCGACAGATCGGCGTACTGGATGTGCCGACCCATCCCGAGGTCGGGACAGTCGATCTGGAGCAGGAACCCGGCGTTGGCGACGGTCTCGTATTCGAACCGCATCGCCTCGGCGATTGCCGCCAGATACGCTTCCTCGCTGCCGTAGTGATCGTCGCGGAAGAACAACGACACCACGCCCGGTGATGCGGCGGTGAGGAACGCGTCCTGCACGCGCTCACGCGCTGCAGAAGGCAGCGCATCGAGTGCGGCGCGCAAATGGGCGGTGTCGGTACGCGCCGCGTCGGGATCGCGCACGCCGATCGGCGCGTTGCACGCCGGCGTCTTGCGCCGCGAGCGGCCCGGGTCGCCGAACACGCGCTTCGCGAGGTTCGGGAAGCCGACGAGATCCTGGTAGACGAACGTGTTGCCGCTCCCGCCGAAGCCCGCGAGCCGATCCTTCACGTACGTCGCGTAGCTCGGCTTGCTCATCTCGCCGTCGTCGACGATGTCGATGCCGGCGTCCACCTGCTTGCGCACGACTTCGTCGACCGCCTGCGCCACGCGCCGTTCGAGCGCCGCGCGCTCCACGGGCACGCCCTCCTCGCGCGCATACATCGTGCGCACGAGATCGTCGGGACGGGGAAGGCTTCCAGTGTGCGTCGTCAGAAAGCGGTCGGTGCTTCGTCGCATGGGGTCAGCCGGTAACGAGAAAATGGGAAGGCGGCGCGAACGCGCTTACTATAAGCCGATGCATGCGTCGTGCAACGTCATCGCGCATCTCGACATGGACGCGTTCTACGCGTCGGTCGAACTGCTGCGCTATCCCGAGCTCCGCGGCAAGCCGGTCGTGATCGGCGGCGGCAGTCGGCACCGACCGGTGGAGACGGTGGACCCCGTGACGCGCGAGTGCGTGCGGACCTTCTCGACGCTGCGCGGCTATCGAGGTCGTGGCGTGATCACGACGGCGACGTACGAAGCACGCGCGTTCGGACTGCGCTCGGCGATGGCGATGGCGAAGGCCGCCGCGCTGGCGCCCGAGACGATTCTTCTGCCGGTCGACTTCGATCGCTACCGTGCGCATTCGCGAAAGTTCAAGGCGGCGGTGCGCGCGATCGCGCCACGCATCGAAGATCGCGGCATCGACGAGATCTACATCGATCTGACCGACCATGTCCGCACCGGACCTGCCACCCGGGACGCAAACCCGATCGATGCATGCCGCGAGGCGATCGTCACGCTGGCACGCTCGCTCAAGGACGCGGTGCGCGCCGCGACCGACCTGTCGTGCTCGATCGGCGTCGCGCCGAACAAGCTGCTCGCCAAGATCGCATCCGACCTCGACAAGCCGAACGGCCTCACGCTGATCGGCGACGGCGATCTCGAGCGCCGCATCTGGCCGTTGCCGGCGCGCACGATCAACGGCATCGGCCCGAAGACCGCGGCGCGGCTCGAAGGCTTCGGCATTCGCACGATCGGCGAACTTGCGCACGCCGACCGGGCATTCCTCGTCGAGAAGTTCGGGCGAGCGAACGGCGAATGGATGCACGCGGCGGCGCAGGGCCGCGATGCGCGACCGGTCGTCACCGAGAGCGAGCCGCAGTCGATCAGCCGCGAAACGACGTTCGAGCGCGACTTGTCGCCGCGCCGCGATCGAGAAGCGCTCGCCGCCATCTTCACCGAGCTTTGCGACGGCGTCGTCGACGACCTGCAGCGCAAGGGTTACGCCGGACGCACGATCGGTGTGAAGCTTCGCTACGACAATTTCATGACCGTGACGCGCGACTGCACGCAGGACGAAGCGACGCAGGACCCTGGCCTCATCCGACACGTCGCGGCGCAATGCGTCCGCCGCGCGCCGCTCACGCGGCCGCTGCGGCTGATGGGCGTTCGCATCGGTGCACTCGTGCGCGCCGATGCGATCGTGCATGCGGTGCGCGAGCCGCTTCCCGCAACGGCGGACCTGTTCGATTAGCGGGCGTTGCCGCGCTTCCTGCGCGTCGTCGCGGTCCGCTTTCGCGGCGGCGTCGTCGCCGTTTCGGTCGCGATCTCGTCATGAAGCCACGCGCGGAACAGCGCGAGTTTCGGCGAATCGGCCATGCGCGGCGGATAGACGAGGTAATAGCGGCGCGGGCCGGGCACGTCGATGTCGAAGAGGCGCATCAGCAACCCGTTGCGGATGTCGCTGCCGATCAGCGACGCACGCGCCAGCGCGATGCCCTGGACGTCGACGGCCGCCTGCAGCATCAGCGACGAGTCGTTGAAGATCGGCCCGCGGTCGGGCTCCGGCCAATCGAGGCCGACCGCGTCGAACCAGGGCTTCCAGAACTCGTCGTCGGAGCGCAGCAGCGTGTGCGACGCGAGATCGGACGGCACGCGAGGCAGGTTCGGAAGCCGCGGGCTGCATACGGGAAAGAAAACGTCGCGCAGCAGTTCCTCGGCCTTGACGCCGGGCCATTGGCCGACGCCCCAGCGAATGGCGACGTCGACATCGTCGCGCTGGAAGTCGACGAGCGCCGAGCCCGCGCGCACGTCGAGATCGATGTCCGGGTGCTGCCGGATGAAGTCCCCGAGCCGCGGCAGCAGCCAGCGTGCGGCGAACGACGGCGTCACGCTGACGCGAAGCTTCCGCCCGCTCGTCCGCTCGCTCGCCTCGCGGATCGCGTCGGCGATGTCGGCGAGCGCTGCGCGTACGCGCGAGGCAAGCCGTGCGCCGCTGTCGGTGATGCGAATGCCGCGTCCCGCGCGCTCGACCAGGCGCACGCCGAGCATCGACTCGAGCGACTTGATCTGGTGGCTGATCGCGCCATGCGTGAGCGAAAGCGCATCGGCCGCTTGGGTGAGGCTGCCCATGCTCGCCACCGCTTCGAAGGCGCGCAGCGCCTGCATCGGTGGAATGCGCGGGGTCATGGTTCGCTCATCCTGATGTCAATTCCATTCACATGTTAGCGCAAAACAAATCGATTGTCCCGATGCTGCGCGCTCCCTAGACTGCGAAGCGTTACGCAAGTCGTCGGAGCATTCGATCATGAGAATGGAATTGTCTTCCCAATCGGTCGTCGAGACCGTCGTGACGCTCGCCGTAGCGTTGCTGTTGACGTTCGCGGGATACGAGATGCTGACGGGCGTTTCGGCCGACAGCGCGGTGGTCCAGGCGGCAGCCGCGGCGCATCGCGGGGCCTGACGCACCGCTTTCGAAACCCGGTCAATGCGCGTCGCGGCCGGTGATCGGGGGAGGGGCACAATGACAGCATGCTCCGCCCCGACGACCGGCCGTGAAGGTGCGTACCGTCAAGTGCCCGCAGTGCAAGGCCGACGTGCCGTGGACGCCGGCGTCGAAGTGGCGTCCGTTCTGCTCGGAGCGCTGCAAGACGATCGATCTCGGCGCGTGGGCGAGCGAGCGCTACCGCATCGAGACGCCGGAGATGCCCGAAGTGTGCGCGGGCGCCTTGCGCCGCGACGACGAGAAGTAGGGTCAAACCGGGGGTCAGACGCCGAATCGGGTCCGACCCCGGGTCCGACCCTTTCGAGGCCATGCGCCGCGGCGCATCGCGATCCCGTGTGCGCCGCGCGCGATCGCGGTATCGAGATCCGCGGACGTGAGTCCGCCAAGCGCGAACACCGGCACGCGCGTGCCGGCGATGGCGCGCGCAAAGCCGTCCCAACCGAGCGGCGACGCATCGACATGCGAAGGTGTCGGGCGCACCGGTCCGAGCACGACGAAGTCGACGTCGAGGTCCGATGCGTGCATGACGTCGACCGCGGTGTGGCACGACGCGCCGACGATCAGGTCGTTCGGTCGCGATGTTGCCGCCGCCAGTTGCGTCGACGTCCAGTGCACGCCGTCGGCGCCCGACATTCGCGCGAGCTCTTCATCGGCGTTAACCAACACGCGCGCGCCCACACTTCGTCCGAGCGGCAGCACGCGCGCGACGAATTCACCTACCCGCGCGCGATCCCACGGCTTCTCGCGCACCTGCACGAGACGCAACCCCTGCGCGAACGCGTGCTCCATCCGCGCGACGAAAACGTCTTCGCCGACATCGGTCGCGTATGTGATGCCGTAGATCGACGGCAGGCGCAGCGCGGCGAGCACGCGCGTGTTCGCGGGCAATAGCGGCGCGACGTCGATCGCAAACGGATCCTGCCACGCGAACGCCTGGCCGTCGTGACCGACCGGCTCGCCGTCGAAGGCGCGCACGCGGAAGAAATGCAGCTCGACGTGTGCATGCGGGTAGACGTAGCGCTGCACCAGCCACGGCGAAGCGTCGCGCACGCGAAGCCCGAGCTCCTCGCGCAATTCGCGCACGAGCGCATCGTGCGGCGTCTCGTCGGGCTCGAGCTTGCCGCCGGGGAATTCCCAATAGCCTGCGTAGACCTTGCCGGGCGGCCGCTGCGCAAGCAGCACCTTGCCGCCGCGCTCGATCACGGCGGCGGCCACGACGGTGAGGCTCACGGAGCGTTCGCGTCGAGCGCGCGGCCGCCGGCGTAGTGGCGCGCGAACTGCCACGCGACGCGGCCGCTGCGCGAGCCACGCGACAGTGCGAACTGCAGCGCCTCGCGCGTGCGTGCTTCGGCGTCCTTAGTGTTTGACGCGGACGCCGGCACGCCGAAATGCGCGAGCCAGCGCTCGACGGCCGCGAGGTAGTCATCCTGCACGAACGGGTAGAACGAGACCCACAAGCCGAAGCGCTCGGACAGCGAGATCTTCTCCTCGACCGACTCGCCCGGATGCACCTCGTCGCCGACGTGGCGCGTCTCGAGGTTCTCCGCGAAATATTCGGGCAGCAGATGCCGCCGATTCGACGTCGCGTAGACCAGCACGTTGCTCGATGCGCCGGCGATCGAGCCGTCGAGCATCACCTTGAGCGCCTTGTAGCCCGCTTCGCCGGCGTCGAACGTCAGGTCGTCGCAGAAGACGACGTAGCGATACGGGTGCGACGCGAGGCGATCGGCGATGTCGGGGAGGTCGACCAAGTCGGCCTTGTCGACTTCGACGAGTCGCAGTCCCTCGCCCGCGTGGCGAGCGAGCATCGCCTTGACGAGTGACGATTTGCCGGTGCCGCGCGAGCCGGTGAGGAGCACGTTGTTTGCCGGAAGGCCGGCGACGAACTGGCGCGTGTTGCGCTCGATCGCCTGCTTCTGCGCATCGATCGCGACCAGATCGTCGAGGTCGATCGCATGCGGGTGACGCACGGCCTGCAGATAACCGCGACCGTTGCGCTTGCGCCAGCGCGCGGCGGTCACTTCACCCCAGTCGGGGTCCGGCGTAAACGGTGGAAAGAGCGCTTCGACGCGCGCGAGCAAGGACTCGGCGCGCGCGATCAACGCGCAAAGATCCTCGCTCACGACCTGTAGTCCGCGTTGATGGAGACGTAGTCGTGCGAAAGATCGCACGTCCATACGGTCGCGCGCGCGCCGCCGCGGCCGAGATCGACGCGCACCGGGATCTCGCCGGCCTTCATCACGCGCTGGCCCTGCGCCTCGGTGTAGCTCGAGGCGCGGCCGCCGCTTTCGACGACGAGCACGTCGTCGAGCCAGAACGATACCGTCGATGGATCGAGGTCGCGCGGCGCGGCATTGCCGATGGCACAGACGATGCGCCCGAGGTTGGGATCCGACGCGAAGAACGCGGTCTTGACGAGGGGCGAGTGCGCGATCGCGAACGCGACGCGCTTGCATTCGTCGACATCGCGGCCGCCGCGCACGTCGATCGTGATGAACTTCGTCGCGCCCTCCCCATCGCGGACGATGGCCTGCGCGAGGTCGACCGCGATGCCCTCGATCGCTGCCCTGATCGCGCCAAGGCGCGGATCGCGCGCATCGAGAATCGATGCGATGCCCGCCTGCGCTGTGGCGGCGAGCACGAAGCTGTCGTTGGTCGACGTGTCGCCGTCGACGCTGGCGCGATTGAACGACACGTCGGCGACGTCACGCACCAGCGCCTGCAGCACCGGAAACGCGATCGGCGCGTCGGTCGCGATGAACGCGAGCATCGTCGCCATGTCGGGATGGATCATCCCGGCGCCCTTGGCAATGCCGGTGACGGTGACGGGAAAACCGTGGACGTCGATGCGGCGCGAAGCACCCTTCGGGACGGTGTCCGTCGTCATGATCGCGCGAGCCGCGGCGAGCCATCCGTCGTCGCGCAGCGCCGCGTGCGCCTTCTCGACGCCCTCGACAACGCGCTGCACCGGCAACGGCTCCATGATCACGCCGGTCGAGAACGGCAGCACTTGCACCGGCGAGCAGTCGGCGAGCTGCGCGGCGCGAACGCACGTCGCTTCCGCCGCCGCGACGCCCGCCTCACCCGTGCCCGCGTTCGCGTTGCCCGCGTTGATTGCGAGCGCACGAAAGTCGAGCGCCTGCGCGTGCTGCGCGGCAAGGTGTTCGCGGCAAACGGTCACCGGCGCGGCACAGAACGCGTTTTGCGTGAACACGCCGGCCGCCACCGTCCCCGGCGCCGCATCGATCAATACGACGTCGTCGCGCTCCCAGTTCTTGATGCGCGCCGCGGCGGTGCCGAGGCGGATGCCCGGGATGGGCAGGAGCGACTCAGCCGCAGAAGGCGTGTAGTTGACGGGCATGAAAGGATCGAGGATCGCGGACCCTGAATCCTTTACGCCAAGCGTCCATGACAGTGTTTGTACTTTTTGCCGGATCCGCACGGGCACGGGTCGTTGCGCCCGACCTTCTCGCCGGCGCGCACGAACGGCGGCGCGACGGCGACCGCGACGGCCGTATCGCCGTTGCCGTTGTCGCCGTTGCCGGCGAGCGCCTGGTCGAAGTCGGCGTGCTGGTACTGCACGTTGCTGACGACGGGCTCGGGCTCGACGGCCTGCACGTCGGCCTCCGAGCGCACCTGCACGGTCAGCACGACGCGCACGACGTCCTGCTTGATGCGATCGAGCATGTCGGAAAAGAGCTCGAACGCCTCGCGCTTGTATTCCTGCTTCGGATTCTTCTGCGCGTAACCGCGCAGGTGAATGCCCTGGCGCAAATGATCGAGCGACGCGAGGTGCTCGCGCCAATGATGGTCGAGCGTCTGCAGCATGAGGCTGCGCTCGAACTGGCGCATCAGCTCGGTTCCGACTGCGGCCTCCTTGCCGCGCCAGGCATCGTCGGCGAGCTTTTCGATGCGCTCGCGCAGCGCATCGTCGTCGAGATCGGGCTCGGCTTTCAGCCACTCTGCGACCGGGGCTTGCAGCTGGTACTCCGACGCGAGCGTCGTTTGCAGGCCGGCGACGTCCCATTGCTCCTCGACCGATTCCGGCGGGATCGCGCGCTTGAACGCCGCGTCCACTTCGCCGCGAATCATGTTGCCGATCGTCTCGGCGACGTTCTCGCTTTCGAGCAGCTCGTTGCGCTGCTGGTAGATCACGCGGCGCTGGTCGTTCGCGACGTCGTCGTATTCGAGCAGCTGCTTGCGGATGTCGAAGTTGCGCGCCTCGACGCGGTTTTGCGCCTTCGCGATCGACCGGTTGACGATCGTGTGCTCGATCGGCTCGCCTTCCGGCATCTTCAGTCGCTGCATGATCCCCGACAGCCGCTCGCCGCCGAAGATGCGCAGCAGCGGATCCTCGAGTGAAAGAAAGAACCGCGACGAGCCGGGGTCACCCTGGCGGCCGGAGCGGCCACGCAACTGATTGTCGATCCGCCGCGATTCGTGCCGCTCGGTGCCGACGATGTGAAGGCCCCCCGCCTTGACGACCGCGTCGTGGCGTTCCTGCCATTCGCCGCGCATCGCGTCGATCTGCCGCTGCCGCTCGTCGGGCGCGAGCGTCTCGTCCTCGCGGATCTTCAGGAGCTGCGGCTCGATCGTGCCGCCCAGCACGATGTCGGTGCCGCGGCCGGCCATGTTCGTCGCGATCGTGATGACGCCGGGACGCCCCGCCTGCGCGACAATTTCCGCCTCGCGCGCGTGCTGCTTGGCGTTCAGCACCTGGTGCGGCAGCCGCTCCTTGTCGAGATGCATCGACAGCATCTCCGAGTTCTCGATCGACGTCGTGCCGACGAGCACCGGCTGCCCGCGCTGGTGACAATCCTTGATGTCGCCGATGATCGCGCTGACCTTCTCGGCGAGCGTGCGGAACACGAGATCGTTCTCGTCCTTGCGCACCATCGGCAGATTGGTCGGGATCACCATGGTCTCGAGGTGGTAGATCTGCTGGAACTCGAACGCCTCCGTGTCCGCGGTGCCCGTCATCCCGGCGAGCTTCTGGTACATGCGGAAGTAGTTCTGGAACGTGATCGACGCGAGCGTCTGGTTCTCTTTCTGGATCGGCACGCCTTCCTTCGCCTCGACCGCCTGGTGCAGGCCGTCGGACCAGCGGCGACCGGGCATCAGGCGTCCGGTGAACTCGTCGACGATGATCACCTCGCCGTTCTGCACGACGTAATGCTGATCGCGATGGAACAGCGCGTGCGCCCGCAGCGCGGCGTACAGGTGGTGGACGAGCGAGATATTGTGCGCGTCGTAGAGGCTCGAGCCGGGCGGCGTCAGGCCGGCGGCGGCGAGCAGCTGCTCGACCTTCTCGTGTCCTTCCTCGGACAGCAGCACCTGGTGCGCCTTCTCGTCGACCCAGTAGTCGCCGGGGCCCTTCTCCTCCTGCTGGCGCGTGAGCTTGGGCGGCAGCTCGTTCAGCCGGTAATACGTCTCGACGTTGTCGTCCGACTGGCCCGAGATGATGAGCGGCGTGCGCGCCTCATCGATCAGGATCGAGTCCACCTCGTCGACGATCGAATAATTGAGGCCGCGCTGCACGCGCTCGTTCGGCGCGAACACCATGTTGTCGCGCAGGTAGTCGAAGCCGAACTCGTTGTTCGTGCCGTACGTGATGTCGGCCGCGTACGCCACCTGCTTGTCCTGATGCGACATCTGCGACAGGTTGACGCCGACGGTGAGCCCGAGGAAGCGGTAGATGCGGCCCATCCAGTCGGCGTCGCGCTGCGCGAGGTAGTCGTTGACGGTGACGACGTGCACGCCCTTCGCCGACAACGCGTTGAGATACGCGGGCAGCGTCGCGACGAGCGTCTTGCCCTCGCCGGTGCGCATCTCGGCGATCTTGCCGTTGTGCAACGCAATGCCGCCGATCAGCTGCACGTCGAAATGCCGCATGTTGAGCGTGCGCTTGCCCGCTTCGCGCACGACCGCGAACGCCTCGGGCAGCACATCGTCGAGCGTGGCGCCGTCGGCGACGCGCTTCTTCAATTCCTGCGTCTTCTCGCGCAGCGCCTCGTCGGAGAGCGCGGCGATCGTCGGCTCGAGGGCGTTGATGGCGCGCACCTGCTGGCCGTACTGCTTGAGCAGCCGCTCGTTGCGGCTGCCGAA
>DASTIY010000234.1:0-5182 GCA_035717085.1 Casimicrobiaceae bacterium
CTCGCCGAGCAGATCCGTGCGCAGCGCTACGCGCGCGGGTGGAACGTCTATGCGGCGCAGGCGTCCGACGGCGACGCGTTCGGCGCCGACCCGGCCCGCAGCGCGCGCTTCCTGCGCGAGAAGCTGCTGCCGGCCACGCGCTACTACGCGTACCTCGAGCTCACGTCGCCGGGCCTCGAGAACCATGCGTCGGCGCTGTGGGCCGAGTACGAGCGCGTCGCCGACGCGACGACCAACTTCGCAATGCGCCGCGCGTCGCAGCGCGAGCAGATCTACCCGGTCTTCCGCGAGCTCTTTCGCAAGGAAACGCAATAGTGGGAGCGTAACGATGAGCCCCATTTCGCACGGCGCCGATTGGGATTTCGATCTTCTCGAGCGCTACGACACCGAGATCGGCAAGATCGCGAAGGAGTTCGAGCTCGACACGTACCCGAACCAGGTCGAGATCATCACGTCCGAGCAGATGCTCGATGCCTACGCGTCGAGCGGGCTGCCGATCGGCTACCCGCACTGGTCGTACGGCAAGGAGTTCATCCGCAACGAGCAGGCGTACCGGCGCGGCATGCAGGGGCTCGCCTACGAGATCGTCATCAACTCGAGCCCGTGCATCGCGTACCTGATGGAAGAGAACACGATGACGACGCAGGCACTCGTCATCGCGCACGCCTGCTACGGCCACAACTCGTTCTTCAAGGGCAACCATCTGTTCCGGCAGTGGACCGACGCCGAGGCGATTCTCGATTACCTCGTCTTCGCGCGCCGCTACGTGATGGAGTGCGAGGAGCGCTACGGCTCGGAGGCCGTCGAGGAAGTGCTCGACGCCTGCCATGCGCTGATGGCGCACGGCGTCGACCGTTACCGGCGCCCGCCGGCGCCGACGCTGAAGGCCGAGACCGATCGGCTGAAGGCGCGCGAGGCGCACCGCGAGCGGCAATTCAACGACCTTTGGCGCACGCTGCCCGAGAAGCCCGCGGCGAAGGCGGCGCGGGGTCCCGACCGGTTTCCATCGGAGCCGCAGGAGAACATCCTCTATTTCGTCGAGAAGCACTCGCCGAAGCTCGACCCCTGGCAGCGCGAGCTCGTGCGCATCGTGCGCAAGCTTGCGCAGTACTTCGATCCGCAGATGCAGACGAAGGTGATGAACGAGGGCTGGGCGACGTTCTGGCACTACACGATCCTCAATCGCCTGCACGAGAAGCGGCGCGTCGACGACGGCTTCATGCTCGAGTTCCTGAAGAGCCACACGAACGTGATCGCGCAGCCGCCGTACGACGCGAAGGTCTACAACGGGCTCAACCCGTACGCGCTCGGCTTCGCGATGTTCTCCGAGCTGCGCCGCGTCTGCGAGCGGCCCGACGCCGAGGATCGCGCATGGTTCCCCGACATCGCCGGCGGCGACTGGCAAAAGGTCCTCGACTTCGCGATGCGCAACTTCAAGGACGAGTCGTTCATCGCGCAGTACCTGTCGCCGCGGCTGATCCGCGAATTCCACTTCTTCGCGATCGCCGACCACGAGGAGGAGCGCGACCTGATCGTCGACAGCATCCACGACGAGCACGGGTACAAGCGCGTGCGCAAGCTCCTCGCCGAGCAGCACGCGCAATACATCCGCGTCCCCGACGTGCAGGTGTATCGCTACGACCGCGACGGCGACCGCTCGCTGACGCTTCGTCACCATCGGCGTCGCGGCCGGCCGCTCAACGACGCGGCGGGGCAAGTGGTCGCGCACCTGCGTCGCCTCTGGGGCTTTCCCGTTCGCCTCGAGACGTGGGACGACGAAGCGCGCGTCGGCAGCGTCGTCGAGTGCGCCGCGTGACTTCGGGGCAGACTTCGGGGTCCGAGCTGTAAGTATTCGCACGAATCGCGAGAATACTTAGCGCTCTGACCCCGAAGTCCCGCTACTTCCGTAGCACGAACGCCAGCCCGCCGACCACCAGCGCCAGCGCCGCGATCTGTCGCACGCCGAGGGGCTCGCCGAGCGCGATCGCCGCGGCGATGACGCCGATGACCGGCGTCAGCAGCGTCACCATCGACGCCGTCTCGCCCGGCAGCCGCCGCAGCGCGGCGAACCACGTCAGGTAGCACACGCCCATCGGCACGATCGTCATGTAGGTCATGAGCACCCCGCCGAGCATCGACAGCGCGTCGATGCGCGGATGCTCGAGCGCGACGCCGAGCACGACCATCGGCACGCAGCCCAGCACGAGTTGCCACGTCACCGCGGCGAACGGCGGCAACGGCAGCGGCTTGACGACGATCGTGCCGAGCGCGAAGAGGATCGCGGCGCCGAGCGCGAAAAGCACGCCGGGCAGCCGGTCGACGCCGAGCGCGACGCCGCCGCCGAAGAGCGTCGCGATCCCGGCGACGGACAGCACGAGCCCGATCACGTCGCGCGCGCCCGGCCGGCGCCCACGCATCGGCCACGCGAAGAGCATCGCCCAGATCGGCATCGTGTAGACGAGCAGCGCACCCTGCCCGGCGGTGAGCCACGTGAGCGACAGCGTGGTGAACCCCATCCACGCGAAGACGTTCAGGAACGACGCGACGGCGAGTCGTCTCCCGATGCCCGCCGGCAGGCGCAGGGATTCGCCGATTCGCCAGGCGACGACGGCGAGAATGGCCGCCGCCGCGACGCCCGCGACACCGCGCGCGAAGAGCGGCGGCCACTCGCGCAGCAACACTTTCATCGCGGGCCAGTTGACGCCCCAGCCCGTCGACGTGACGACGAGAAAGACGAGCCCCAGCGTGCGCTCCGACGCGCCGCGTCGCTCCGTCGTCCCGCGCGAACTCCGATCGTCCACGGATGCCTCAGCTTGAATCCCGGCCGGCGGCCCTCATTGTGCTGCCATACAACTTCGCGCCCGACGCGATCCTCGCGAGGCCCAGCGGTGACCATGACGAACTCTTCCGATGACGGCAAGCTGCACGTCGCCTGCCCGGCGTGCGGGACGACCAATCGCGTCGCGCGCGAGCGCCTCGCCGACGGCGCGACCTGCGGCCAGTGCCACGAGGCATTGTTCCCGCGGCACACGTTCGCGCTCACGAAGGACGACTTCGCGAAGCACGTCAACGCCGACTTGCCGGTCGTCGTCGACTTCTGGGCGTCGTGGTGCGGCCCGTGCCGGATGATGGCGCCGGCCTACGAGGAGGCCGCGACGCGCGTGGCGCCGGGCGTCCAGCTCGCGAAACTCGACACCGAGGCCGAGCCCGAGATCGCCGCGCGCTACGGCATCCGCAGCATCCCGACGCTGATCGCGTTTCGCGGCGGACGCGAAATCGCGCGCCAATCCGGCGCGCTGCCGTTGCCGCAACTGATGCAATGGATCACGACGCATGCGCAGATCTGACCCCGCCGACTGGATGTGGGCCGAGGCCTGCGACCTGATCGACCAGGCCGAGCGGCTGCATCGGCGCTTCTTTCACTTGAATGCGCGCTCGCGCGTGCCGTGGGCGCCGCCCGTCGACATGTTCGAAGGCGACGCCGAGGTCGTGATCGTCGTCGCGATGCCCGGCGTGACGTCCGACCGTGTCGAAGTCTCGCACGAGCCGGGCGCGCTCGTCGTGCGCGGTGAGCGTCCGCTGCCGTTCGCCCGCGAGCGGCTCGCGGTGCGTCGACTCGAAATTCCCTACGGCGCGTTCGAGCGACGCATTCCGCTGCCCAGCGGCCGCTTCGAATCGACGGCGCCCGAGCTCGCGCAGGGGTGCCTGCTCGTGCGCCTGCGCAGGATCGCCTGACCCCATGACCATGAACGAAGACAACAACGCGCTTCCGCACGACGACGCGTCGCCCATCGCGACGCCCCCCGGAACCGACGCGGATCCGCGCTCGGCCGACGGCCGCGTGCCCGACGAAGCGACGACCCGTGCGTCGCCGCCGCGCGCGCCTGCCGCCGGCAAACCCATCCCCGACGACGCGCTGATCATCCTACCGGTGCGCAACGTCGTGATGTTCCCCGGCTCCGTCTTTCCGATCACCGTCGGGCGCGAGCGCTCGCGCGCCGCGGCGCAGGAAGCGGTGCGGCTCGAGCGGCCGCTCGGCATCCTGCTGCAGAGCAAGCCCGACGTCGAGGACCCCGCGCCCGACGACCTGCACTGGGTCGGCACGAGCGCGTCGGTGATCCGCTACATCACCACGCCCGACGGCCTGCATCACGCGATCGCGCGCGGGCTGCGCCGCTTTCGCGTGCTTCAGTTCCTCGAGGGCTGGCCGTTCACCGTCGCGCGCGTGCAGTTCATCGACGAGCAGGAGGAGAGCGATCCCGAGATCGAGGGCCGCGCGCGCTCGCTCAAGGAGCGCGCGATCGAGATCCTGCGCCTTTTGCCTCAGGTGCCCGAGGAGATGGTCGCGGCGCTGCAGGCCGTCGAAGGTGCGGGGCGCCTCGCCGACTTCATTGCCGGGCTGATGGACGTCTCCGCCGACGAGAAGCAAGGGCTTCTCGAGACGTTCGACCTGAAGGCGCGGCTTGACAAGCTGCTGCAGTTGCTCGCGCACCGCATCGAGGTGTTGAAGGTGTCGCGCGATATCGACGAGCGCACGCGCGAGTCGATCAGCGACGTCAACCGCAAGCATCTGCTGCGCGAGCAGATGCGCCAGATCCAGAAGGAGTTGGGCGAAGGCGAGGAAGGCAACGCCGAGCTTGCCGATCTCGAGAAGCAGATCGACGACGCACAGATGCCCGACGAGGTCGAGAAGGCCGCGAAGAAGGAGCTCGGCCGCCTGCAGCGCATGCCGGAGGCCGCGGCCGAGTATTCGATGGTACGCACCTACCTCGAGTGGCTGATCGAGCTGCCGTGGACGCCGCCGCCCGCGCCGCCGATCGACATCGCCGAGGCACGCAAGATCCTCGACGACGACCATTACGGTCTCGAGAAGATCAAGCGGCGCATCCTCGAGTATCTCGCGGTGCGCAAGCTCAATCCGGAGGGCAAGAGCCCGATCCTGTGCTTCGTCGGTCCGCCCGGCGTGGGCAAGACCTCGCTCGGCCAGAGCATCGCGCGCGCGACCGATCGCAAGTTCGTGCGCGTGAGCCTCGGCGGCGTGCACGACGAGGCGGAGATACGCGGCCACCGGCGCACCTACATCGGCGCGCTGCCGGGCAACATCGTCCAGAGCATGCGGAAGGCGGGCACGCGCAACACTCTCCTCATGCTCGACGAGGTGGACAAGCTCGGCGCCGGCGCT
>DASTIY010000235.1:0-4508 GCA_035717085.1 Casimicrobiaceae bacterium
AAGATCGCGAAGATCGCCGAGCAACTGCTGCCTGCGCGCCCGGCATCGGAGGACCCCGCGAAGCCGCGTCACCTCGATCCGTCCGCACTCGACACACCCGGACTCGCGATCGCGTGCGCCGCGCGCGAAGCGATGCGCATCGGCGACGTCATCGAGCACATGCTCGCCGGCATGCTGACCGTGCTGACGACCAACGACCGCACGCTGGCCGAGCGCCTGCGCAACATGGACGACATCGTTGACGAGCTCTACACGGCGGTCAAGCTCTACCTCGCGCAGATTCCGCGCGAGGCGCTCGAGGCGCGCGAGGGCCGGCGCTGGGCCGACATCGTGTCGTTCGCGATCAACATGGAGCAGGTCGGCGACATCATCGAGCGCATCCTCGGCGACCTCGAGGACAAGAAGATCGACAAGGGCCGCAACTTCTCGGAAGCCGGCATGGCGGAGATCTGCGACCTGCACGCGCGGCTGCTCGCGAACCTCCGCCTCGGCCTGTCGGTGTTCCTGAACGGCGACTTGAAGCACGCGCAGGAGCTCCTCGCGCAGAAGGTGCTGTTCCGCGACCTCGAGCGTGCCTACGCGAACTCGCACCTCGCGCGGCTCGCGGGCAACAGCGTCGACAGCATCGAGACGTCGTCGCTGCACCTCGACCTCATCTCGGACCTGCGCCGGATCAACTCGCACATCTGCTCGATCGCGTATCCGATCCTCGAGGAAGCCGGCGTGCTCGCGCGCACGCGGCTCAAGACCGACGCGATCGAGCCTGCCGACGAGCGCGCGAAGGCGATCACCGACAGCGCGTCGTGGCAGAAGCGGAAACCGACGACGGCTTGATCGGGACTGGTGCGCGAACGCGGTCGGAGGAAAAAGTAGGGCACCGCATCCGCCAGCGCGTACCGTGACCGACGTTTTCCTCCGACCCCGTTTGATCGTCATCCCGATTGAGTCATGAGCTCCCCACAGGAGCTCACACTCGGTATCACGCTCGCCGTCCTTGGCGCCGGCCTGATGCACGCGAGCTGGAACGCGCTCGTCAAGAGTGCGAAGGGCGGCGATCCGATGCTCGACATGGCGGCGGTCGTCGCGGGCTCGTCGGTATGCGCGCTCGTCGTCCTCCCGTTCGTCGGTCTTCCCGCGCCGGCGTCGTGGAAATTCATGGTCGCGTCGACCGTGATCCACTTCGGCTACTACGTGACGCTTGCACAGGCGTACCGCACCGGAGATTTGTCGTTCGCGTATCCGCTGATGCGCGGAAGCGCGCCGCTGATCGTCGCGGTCCTCGGCATCGTCGTGCTCCACGAAGTTCCGAGCGCGCATGCGCTGCTCGGCATCGTGCTCATCTGCGCCGGCATCGTGAGCATCGCGTTCGTCCGCCGCGAACGGCATCCGCCCGGGGCTGCGCGCTGGGCGTTCGCCAATGCGGCGATCATTGCCATGTACACGCTCGTCGATGGTACCGGTGCGCGCGCGTCGGGCAATGCGGCGGCGTACGTGTCGTGGCTTATCTTCATCGAGGGTATTCCATTTCTCGCCTGGCTTTTGTGGCGGCGGGGGCCGCCCGCGGTTGCCTACGTTCGCGCGAGCTGGAGGCGCGGCTTGCTGGGCGGCGCGTTCAGCCTGGCGGCATATGGGATCGTGCTCTACGCGATGACGCAAGCGCCGGTCGCCGCGGTCGCGGCGCTGCGCGAAACGTCGGTATTGTTCGCCGCGCTCATCGGCGGGCTGTGGCTGAAGGAAGGCTTCGGCGCGATGCGCTTTGCCGGTGCGGCGAGCGTGGCGGTAGGGATTGCGGCGTTGAAACTATAAGGTGCCTCGGTGACGTTCCCTGGTCCCTGGATCCTGAATCCTGGTCCCTCGTGATCGTGATTCCCACGCACGCGCAGACCGTCATCATCGGCGGCGGCATCGCCGGCGCCTCCACTGCCTATCACCTGACCAAGCTCGGCATGAGCGACGTCGTGCTGCTCGAGCAGGGACGATTGACATGCGGGACGACGTGGCACGCCGCCGGGCTCGTCGGGCAGATGCGCGCGACGAGCAACGCGACCCGCATGAGCCGCTACGGCATCGACCTGTATTCGTCGCTCGAGCGCGAGACGGGACTCGCCACCGGCTGGAAGCAATGCGGCAGCGTCAACGTCGCGAAGACGAAGGAGCGCATGCAGCTGATGCGCCGCCAGATGGCGCGCGCACGAAGCTTCGGCGTCGAATTCGACTGGCTCACGCCGCAGCAGATCGCGGAGCGCGTACCGATCCTGAGGACCGACGACCTGCAGGGCGGCGTGTGGATTCCCGGTGACGGCAAGGCCAATCCGACGGACCTGACGCAATCGCTCGCGAGGGGCGCGCGCAATCGCGGTGCGCGCATCGTCGAAGGCGCGAGGGTCACCGGCCTGACGACGCGCAACGGGCGCGTATCGACGATCCACTGGTCGCAGGGCGACGAGCGCGGAGAGATTTATTGCGAGTTCGTCGTCAATTGCGCGGGCCAATGGGCACGCGAGTTCGGCGCGCTCGCGGGGGTCGGCGTGCCGCTACAGTCCGCCGAGCACTTCTATCTCGTCACCGAGCCGATCGCCGGCGTCACGTCCGATCTCCCGGTGCTGCGCGACCCCGACGGATTCATCTACTACAAGGAGGAAGTCGGCGGGCTGGTGATGGGCGGCTTCGAGCCGCAGGCGAAGCCGTGGGACGTCGAGCGCATCCCCGAGCGCTTCGAATTCCAGCTGCTGCCCGAAGATTGGGATCACTTCGAAGTGCTGATGCGAAACGCGATGCATCGCACGCCCTGCCTCGAGACGGCGCCGGTCAAGCTGCTGCTGAACGGGCCCGAAAGCTTCACACCCGACGGCAATTTCATCCTCGGCGAAGCGCCCGAGCTTCGCGGCTACTTCGTGTGCGCCGGGTTCAACTCGGCCGGCATCGCGAATGCCGGGGGTGCCGGCCGGTTGATCGCCGAATGGATGATCGGAGACGAGCCGCCGTTCGACGTATGGGATGTCGACATTCGCCGCTTCTCGCCTTTCCACGTGAATCGGCGACATCTCGCCGACCGCACCGTCGAGACGCTCGGCCTTCACTACGCGATGCGCTGGCCGCGCGAGGAGCTCGCGTCGGTGCGGCCATTGCGGCGCTCGCCGCTCTACGACCGGCTTCGCGGCAAAGGCGCCGTGTTCGGCAGCAAGAACGGGTGGGAGCGCGCGAACTACTTCCTTCCGCAAGGTGCTTTCGAACCGGCGCCGACGCTCGACACGCCCGCGTGGCTGCCGTGGATGCTCGACGAGCAGCGCGCATGCCGCGAGAACGTCGTCGTCTTCGATCAGACGTCGTTCTCCAAGTTCGTGCTGAAAGGACGCGACGCACTCGCCGTGCTCGAGCGCATCTGCGCGAATCGCATCGACGTGCCGATCGGCCGCATCGTCTACACGGCGCTATTGAACGAGCGCGGCGGCTTCGAGAGCGACCTGACGATCACGCGCATCGGCGAGCGCGAATTCTTCATTCTGACCGGCACTGCGCAGACGACGCGCGATTCCGCGTGGATCGAGCGGCACATCGAAGACGACGAGCACGCGTCGCTCGTCGATGTCACGAGCGCGTTCGCCATGCTCTCGCTCATGGGCCCGCGGGCAGAGTCGCTGCTCGCGAAGCTTTCACACGAAGATTTCGCGAAGGCCGCGATGCCGTTCGGCACGTCACGCATCGTGGACATCGGCTACGCGCGTGTGCGGGCGACGCGCATGAGCTACGTCGGCGGGCCGGGCTACGAGGTCTGCGTGCCCACCGACCAATGCGTGACGCTTTACGAATCGCTGATGGAGGAAGGTTCAGCGTTCGGGCTGCGCGACGCGGGGTACTACACGATCGACGCGCTGCGCATCGAGGCGCGCCGGCGCGCATGGGGCGCGGAATTGACGCCGGACGAAACGCCGCTCGAAGCAGGTCTTGCGTACGCGGTCGCCTTCGACAAGCCGGCGTTCATCGGCCGCGATGCGCTGCTGCGGCAACGCACGGCCGGCGTGACGAAGCGACTCGTGCAACTGACGCTCGACGCGCCCGACGCCTTCGCGTGGGGTGGCGAACCGGTCCTCGTGAACGACCGGCCTGTGGGCGAGGTGACGTCGGCGGGCTACAGCGCGCGGCTTGGCCGCATCATCGCGTTCGCTT
Organism: Casimicrobiaceae bacterium; assembly: GCA_035717085.1. Classification (GTDB taxonomy): domain Bacteria; phylum Pseudomonadota; class Gammaproteobacteria; order Burkholderiales; family Casimicrobiaceae; genus VBCG01. Next base: position 4,168 of record DASTIY010000235.1, read on the forward strand.
ACGTGAAGTCTCATCATCGCGAAACACCGGTCACCGACGCGGTGCTCGCAGAGGGCTGCTATTCGATCGACATCGCCGGCGTGCGCCACCCCGCTAACCTGCGTGCATGAGCGTCGTCACGATTTGCGAACGATGAGCTTGTACTTGCCGCCGTACGTCGAGAAATCATGCCGGGCGGGATAACGGCTGCGCAGGAGCTCGAGATGCGAACGCGGCAGCGCGTTGTACATCAACTCCGCGCGATCGAGCTGGAAGCGGTCCTCCTCGAAGATTCGCATGTAATCGTCGTAGAACAGGCGGTTGATTAGCGGTACTTCGTGGAACCAGTAGTTGGCCACCCA
>DASTIY010000236.1:0-2527 GCA_035717085.1 Casimicrobiaceae bacterium
AAGGCCGGACTTTCGTGGATCGGGCTCGGCGCGCTCTCATCGGGCGTCGCGTACGTGATCTTCTTCTCGCTCGTGCAACGCGTCTCCGCGACGGCGGTATCGCTCACGGCGTATCTCATCCCCGTCGTCGCGACGGTGCTCGGCTGGGCGCTGCTCGACGAGCACATCGGCGTCAACCTGTTCGTGGGGCTGGCGCTCATCATCGCGGGCATGCTGCTGGTGAACGGCACGCTGCGTCGCCGTCCCGCGCCCGAATCGACCGAGATCGGGGCCGCGGGCGTCTCCGCTAGCGGCGACTGAGCCGCGAGGCCGCGGCTTCGTCGAGCAGCCACGTCACGTCGCCATGCGAGCGCAACCACGACGCCGGCACGGCGGCGGTCTCGGGGCCTTCGATCGCTGCCGCCAGGATCGACGCCTTGTGCGCGCCGCTCGCCAGCACCAGCAGCGAGCGCGCCGCCAGCAGGTCTGCGACGCCGAGCGTCATCCCGCGATCGGGCACCGCGTCGAGCGAGCCGAAGTTCGCCGCATGCGCCTCGCGCGACGACGCCGCCAGCTCGACGACGCGCGCGCGTGAATCGCGCGCGGAGCCGGGCTCGTTGAACGCGACGTGTCCGTTCACGCCGATCCCCAGCACGCACAGATCGATGCCGCCAGATCGCTCGATCGCGCGTGCGTGCTCGCGGACCGCGGCGTCGGGGTCATCGCTCGCCGGATCCGGCACGTGCAGCGCGGCAAGCGGGAAGGTCAGGTGGTCGCGATAGAAGACCGTGTTCGTCCCCGGCGTCGCCGACGTGGCGCCCGCGAACTCGTCGACCGCGTAGACGGCCGACTCGTGCAGGTCCGCGGCGCCGCGAGCCACGCGCTCCGCCACTTCCACGTACGCGTGGATCGGCGTGATGCCCGTCGGTAGCGCGAGGACGGCGTCGGAGCGACGGCGCACCGCATCGCAGATCACGTCGGCGGCGGCGAGGGCGAGCGATGCTTCGTCGGGGACGACCTGGAGTCGCATCGCCCGAATCGTAGCAACTCGCCGCCGCACCGTCGCTTCGCGCCGAAAGGCGCGTTGACCCTACGGGCACGCGCGTCGAAGATGCCGCCACGAGCGGTACCGCAACAAAACCCGTGCCGCCATCCACACATCGAGTGAGGAGTGAGTCTGCCATGACGAAGCGCATCGGTCTGCAACTGGGGTTCGCGGGCAGCCCGCAGGAGCGCGTGGACATCGTCGAACGCGTGCGCGTGGCCGACGACCTCGGCGTCGATTCCGTCTGGGCCGCCGAGGCGTGGGGCCGCGACGCGTTCAGCATCCTCACGCAGCTCGCGCTCACGACGAAGAACATCAAGCTCGGCACGGCCATCGTCAACGTCTTCAGCCGCACGCCCGCCGTCCTGGCGATGACGTTCGGCACGCTCGACGAGCTGTCCGGCGGCCGCGCCATCATCGGCCTCGGCAGCTCCGGCGCAAACGTCATCGAGCACTGGCACGGCGTGAAGTTCGAGAAGCCGGCGACGCGCCTGCGCGAGTACATCGACATCATCAACACGATCATGCGCCAGAAGCGGCTGATGTACGACGGCCAGATCTTCAAGCTCGAACGCGGCTTCACCATGCAATTCGCGACCGTGCGCGACCACATCCCGACGTTCATCGCGTCGATCACGCCGAAGAGCATAGTGCAGACGGGGGAGATCGCGGACGGCTGGATCCCCATCTACTGGCCGAAGGACAAGCTCCAGTCAGGCATCGACCTGCTCATGGAAGGCGCCGCGAAGGCCGGCAAGACGCGCGACGACCTCACCGTAGCGCCGGCGCTCGTCATGCAGATCACCGACGCCGGCGACGAAGCGTCGATCCGGGCGCAGGCGCGCGCGCCGATCGCGTTCTACGTCGGCCGCATGGGCACGTTCTACTACGAGATGCTCACCCGCAACGGCTTCGGCGACGAGGTCGAGAAGATCCGCGAAGGATGGGCGAACCGCGACCCTCGCGCCGCCGCTGCCGCCGTCTCCGATCGCATGCTCGATCAGACGGCGGTCGTCGGGCCGCTCGACAAGTGCAAGGACGAGATCGACGAGCGTCGCGCCCTCGGCATGGACCTGCCGATCATCCAGATGCCCGGCTCGGACGCGACGGAAATGGGGCGCATCCTCGAGCGGCTGCTGGCCTGATCCAGCCGGTCTTCAACGGTCGGCGCGACCGGCGCGAAAGCGTCACGCGCATCGCACGGATCTGGATTCAGATTGCCTTGACACTAGTAGGGGCCGATGCTAGATTCCCGTTTGATACGGGATTCACAAATGGCGCGCGCGCCGGGCTCGTCCTCCGATGCCCGATTTCCGGCGCGAGTCGCCCCGCTGGAGTCTCCATGTTGCCCCTCGCGATCGAAGGGTTTGTCGGCAAGGACTACGAGGAACTCGTATTCGTGCTCCTCGCCATGGGGATTTCCTTCGCCTTGATGGTCGCGTTCGGCGCCTGGTGGTCACGCTAGCGCCCAGGGAGGATCGGAATGGCGCGGACGGAACAGCC
>DASTIY010000237.1:0-4244 GCA_035717085.1 Casimicrobiaceae bacterium
GTTGTGGGCGACGGGAAGCATCGGCCCTGCCGGGATGCCCTGGCCGGAGACGGCGTCGTTGCGCAGATACGCGATCAGCCGCTCGCGCGTCCATGGGACGGGTGACGACGAGGAAGTCCCGAGCGCTGGTGCGTCCCAGCCTTCGGCCTGCCCGCCGGCGAACGCCTGGTCACGCTCTTCCGCCCCGAGGGCGTTGCGCGGCGTGTGGCACGCGCCGCAATGCCCGAGCCCTTCGACGAGGTACGCGCCGCGGTTCCATTCATCGCTCCTGCCCGATTGCGGGTGGAAGACGCGCCGAGGCAGGTAGAGCGCTTTCCACCCGGCGAGAAGCGGACGGAATCCGATCGGAAACGCCAGCTCGTTGCGCGGAGCGCGCGCCGCCACCGGCGAGCGTGTCATCAGGAACGCGTAGAGCGCGTGCAGGTCGTCGTCGGAAACGAGCGTGAAGTGGTCGTACGGGAACACCGGATAGAGATGGTGCCCGGCGCGATCGACGCCTTCGCGCATGGCGCGCACGAACGCCGGCTCGGTCCATGCGCCGATCCCCGTGTCGCGATCCGGCGTGATGTTCGTGCTGTAGATCGCGCCGAACGGTGTTTCGATGCGTCGGCCGCCGGCGAATGCCTTGCCGCCCGGTGCGGTGTGGCAGGTCCTGCAATCGCCGATCGCTTCGAGTTGGGCGCCGTGCACGATGACCGCCGGGTCGAACGACGCGCGCGTCGGCGCGGGTGCGGGTTCGATGGCCGGCCGCGAGGCGCACGATGCCAGCAGCCCGGCCATGATGGCGAGCACGACGACGATGGCGAGCAGCGTTCGTATCGCGGTCAAGGGTTCGATCCGCGCGTGCCAGGGCGAGAAAACGCGCGAGCGCGACGCGCATTCGTCCTGAGACCCGGAGGGCGCGGGAAAGTGCGCCCGCGCGGCGCTAGAGCGTCACGACGCCGCGCGGCGTGCGCAGCATCGCCGCGAGCCGCGGCGTGTTGCCGAACGTCACCTTCAGCAAGTCCGAGAGCCCGAGCCGCGCGAGCGTCGCGCGCACCGGCGCCGGTTCCGGATGCTCGCCTGCGAGCGCGACGACGCGAAGGCTGGTATCCGGCAAGCGTTGCGAAGGATGCAACGGGGTCGACCACTGAATGAGCGTGGGCACGAGCCCGCGCGCGGGCAGGTGTCCGTCGGCGGGCACGGTCATGCGCCATTCGAAGTCACCGCGGCGCAGCGTCTGGATCTCCCCGAGCTCGATGTCGCTCGCCGCTGTCGCATCGTCGATCGCGCGCGAGGCAACGACCCAGTGCACGAGTGCCGGTCCTTCGGCGATGCGCGCGCGCATGCGCGGCTCGTCGAGATCGAACCATCGCGCGCGTGCCGGCGCGGGTGCCTGCGGATCGATCGCGATCACTTCCAGGTACGCGCCGGGCCCGAGGCCGACGAGCGCATTGTGCGTGCCCATCGTCGCGTGCTTGCCGCCGGGCACGGGGCGCACGCCGAGCCGCGCCTCGATCCAGTCCGCGCCCGCGTCGAGCGACGTCGCCGCGACGACGAGATGGTCGAGCGTCAGCTCGGGCGGTACGGGATGCCGCGAGATCATGTGCTGCCAACCCCTCTCCCCGCACGCGAGGCGGGTGATCGGCGGTCGTCGAATCTCATCGCGTAGCGGGCATCGGGCTGCGCGGCTCGTCGGCCGCGAAGTCGAGCTCGACGCGCGCGCCGTTGGGATCGTCGAAGAACACCTGCCACACGCCGGTCTCCACCTGCCGGCGGCAGGTATGCGCGACGTTGCGCGATGCGAGCAGCGCGAGCGTGTCGGCGAGGTCGGTCGCCGAGAACGCGATGTGATCGATCACGCCCGGCGTGAGCTCGCTCGCGTCGCGTCCGCCGACGACGTGCAGCACGGGATGCTCGCCGGCGTAGAGCCACGCGCCCGGCATCGAGAGCGGCGGCCGAGGTCCTTCGGCGAGGCCGAGCAGGTCCGCGTAGAACCCGACGGTGCCGCGCACGTCGTCGGTGAGGATCGTGAAGTGATTCATTCCCGTCGCCGGCATGTCGCCTCCGATCGCAGCGATGACTTTCGCCGATTATCTCAGGCGGGCGCCGCGTTCGCGAACGACGGTTCCACGTGCATCCCGTTCGCCGCGCACAGGTAGGCGAGCACCATCTGCTGCACATGACGACGGCGCGCGTCGAGCCAGCCGGGGTCGGTGATGTCGCGATTGAACGTGATCGACAGCGTGTAGCGATTGGAAACGTGCACGTAGCAAAGCGACAGGATGCTGACGTAGAACTGCAACGGGTCGACGTCGCGGCCGAAGACGCCCGTCGCGCGCCCGCGCTCGAGCAGGTCGCGAATCGCCTCGAGCAGCGGCGCCGACGCGCGCGGTACCACGTGCGAGCGCCGCAGGTACTTGCCGCGCAGCAGGTTCTCGTTGCCGAGGAGCGCGATGAACTCGGGGTGGCGCCCGAGATGATCCATCGTGAAGTCGACGAGCGCGACCACGCCGGTGACCGGGTCGAGGTGCGCGAGATGCAGGCGGCTCTCCTCGAGCCGCAACTCGCCGAACACGCGCTCGAGCACGGCGACGTAGAGCTTCTCCTTGCTCCCGAAGTAGTGATAGATCATCCGCATGTTGCAGCCGGCGCGCTTGGCGATCTGGTCGATGCGCGCGCCGATGTAGCCGTGGCGGCAGAACTCGACGATGCCTGACCGCAGCACGCGGTCGCGCGTCAGCATCGGATCGCGCTTGCGCGCGACCGGCGCGCGCGCCGCCGGGGGCGAGCGCAGTGCAGGCGAGGGGCGCAAGCCGTTGGCCACGATTACGGCCGATGGAGAACTGCCGGGGTCCGGCTCGCCGTCATGCGGCCGCGCTTGAACACGTAGAGCGGCGTCGCGAGCTCCGCCACGGCCTGCACGCGGTCGATGCAATCGAGTACGACGAAATCGGCGGCCGCGCCGGGCGCGACGCGCGCATCGGGCACGCCCATCAGTTGCGCGGCGCGGCCGGTCACCATGTCGTGGCAAAGCGCGAGCTCGTCACGCTGCCCGAGCTGCGCGATGTTCGCGTACAGGTTCGCCATGCGCACGAGCGAGCAATCGCCGAACGGCGTGAACGGATTCAGCACGTTGTTGGTTGCGAGCGACGCATTGCCGCCGGCGCGCACGAGCCGGTGCACGGGCGCGACGCCACGCGGCACGTCGTGGTCGAAGGCCCGGCCCATGAGGAAGAGATCCGTCGATGGCAGCACGGTGACGGCGACGCCCGCATCGGCGAGCATCGCGGCGACTTCGTCGAAGCGGCGCGCGGGCAGCGCCGACAGCGTGCTGGCGTGGCCGATCGCCACGCGCCCGCCGTAGCCGTGCTCGCGCGTCTTCGCGCACACGTACTCCACGTCCATCTTCGACACGTCGAGCGTGAAGTCGAGATGCATGTCGATCGGTACGTCGAAATCGCGCGCGATCGCGAACACCCGGTCGATCTGCGCGTGCGGGTCGGTGTCGACGTAGGGTGCGGCGCCGACGACCCGCGCGCCGCGCCGCAACGCCTCGACCATCAATTGCTCGGTGCCCGGATTGTTGGTGAGGCCCTCCTGCGGGAACACGCAGATCTCGAGATCGATCGCCCATGCGTACTCGTCGACGAGCGCGCGCACCGCGTCGAAACCGCGCAGGCCGATGCCCGGATCGACCTCGACGTGCGTGCGCATTCGCGTCGTGCCCTGCGCGATCGCGCGCTCGAGCGTGCGCGACGCGCGCGCGTGCACGTCGTCGACGGTGAACGCCGCCTTCGCCTTCGCGACCTCGCGGATCGCCTCGGCGAGCGTGCCTTCGCGGTTCTGCACGCGGTCGACGATGCACGACTTGTCGAGGTGGACGTGCGTCTCGACGAATCCCGGCGACACGTAGCGGCGCCCGGCATCGAGCTCGCAGCACTCGGCATCCACCCTCGCGGCGCGCTCGATCGCGCGAATCGTGCCGTCGCGCACGACGATGTCGACGTCGCCGTCGTAACCGTCGACACGGGCGTTGCGAAGGACGAGATCGGCGCGCATCAGCCGAGGTAGGCCTTCTCGAGCGCCGCGTCGTCGCGTACGTCCTGCGCACTGCCGTGCTGGACGACGCGTCCCGACTGGATCACGTAGGCACGATCGGCGATCGACAGCGCGAGCCGCGCCATCTGGTCGACGAGCAGGATCGTCGTGCCTTCGGCGCGCAATTCCTCGAGCGCGCGGTAGAGGCCCTCGACGATCGCCGG
>DASTIY010000238.1:0-22978 GCA_035717085.1 Casimicrobiaceae bacterium
CACGTGACGCACGCCGAGAGGCACTTCGCGCCGCGCCGCGACGATCCCTTCGCGATCGAGGCAATAGGCGCGCGCCGACGACGTGCCCCAGTCGATCGCGACGAGCGCGGTGGCCGCCACCGGCGTCTACCAGCGCGCGGCCGCTTCGTCGTCGCTCGCGCGCGCCTCGACCCAGCGCTCGCCGTCCGCGCCGCGCTCCTTCTTCCAGAACGGCGCGCGCGTCTTCAGGTAATCCATCGTGAATTCGCACGCGTCGAACGCGGCGCCGCGATGGCTGCCGGTGACCGCGACGAGCACGATCTGGTCGCCCGGCGCGAGCGGACCGACGCGATGGATCACGAGCACGTCGCGAATGTCGAAGCGGCGCTTCGCCTGCGCGACGATGTCCTCGAGCGCGGCTTCGGTCATGCCGGGATAGTGCTCGAGCGTCAGATGGCCGACGTCCGCGCCCTCGTTGTGGTCGCGTACGGTGCCGATGAAGGCCGCAACCGCACCGACGCCGCGATCGCCCTCGCGCAGGCGCGCGATCTCGCGCCCCGCATCGAAATCCCCGGTTTGCACGCGAACGGGCATGCCGTCAGCCGTGAATGGAAAACGGACGCCGCACGTCAGCCGCCGGTCACCGGCGGGAAGATCGCGACTTCGTCGCCATCGCTGACGGCGTCGGTACGTCGCGCAAGCCGGTGATTGATGGCGAAGCGCACGGCGCGTCCGGGTGCGAGCTCCTCGGCCCACGGCGCACCGCGCGCGCGGAGCCGCTCGGCGACGTCGTCGATCGTCGCCCCGTCGTGGGCGAGCGTCAGCGTTTCGCCGGAAGAATCGAACGCTTCGCGCAGGCGCGCGAGATAGACGAGGCGCAGCCGAACGATGGTTTCGGTGGCATCACGCATGCGTCAATTGTACGACGTCGGGATATCGTGACCTCCTCCGACACGTGTCAGAGGAGCGTCCGAGTCCGACGCGGGCGACTTGCTGATCCTCCGACACGTGTCAGAGGAGTGTCGGAGGAGTCTAGAAGCGGAACTGCATCCCGAACTGCACCTGATCGGAATCGGGCAGCGGGCCGGCGACCGTTTCACCGGCGAAGCGCGGGAAGCGCGCGTATTCGAGTCGCAATCCAAGTGCAGGCGTGACGTCGTAACGGACGCCGACGCCGTAGTTCACGCCGTCGCGTAGCCGCCGCGCCTCGTTCGGGCCGAGTGCGGCCAGCGCGTACGCCGGGGGCACGTCGCTGCGCGAATAGCCGAGACGCCCGTAGAGCGACAGGCTGTTGCGCAGCGCCCAGCTCGTGTAGACGTCGGCGTTGTACGTATGCGTCGCCAAACCGGGTGCCGTCGCGACGAGCGACAGGCCGACACCACGCCGCGTCGCGGAGTCGAACGGCCGCAGCGCGTAGCTCTCGCTCGTCGTCACCGATGCCTCGACGGCGACGTCGTTGCCGAAGCGGTAGCCGCCGAACGCGAGGCTGCGGTTCGCGCTCGGATCGGGGGTGATCGGCGACGCGAACCGGCCCCAGGCGGACGTCAGGTGGCCAAGGCGGATGCCGCCCGTTTCGGCGCCGGCTTCGCGCACCGAGACGCCGCCGTAGAACCCCGCGGTGGCGGGCGCGACGACGTCGGCCGCGAGCGCCGACGCGGTGCAGAAACTACCGAAGGTTACTGCGAGAAGTGTCTGTTTCCAAAGCATGATCGGCATCCTGCGCGGCTCGCGGCCGCCGGTCGAGGCCGGCTGCGGCGCGCCGATCTCAACGTAACCCTCCGCCGCCGGTTCGTCAATCGCGAACCCCGCCGACGGCGGCATTTTGCACGACGAATGTGGCGATCGCGTCGACGTCGTGCAAGTCGAACACCGGAAGGCCCTCGGGCATTCCCGCCAGCGTGTCGGAAGCGACCGCGACGATGTTGGCGTCACCCGGGGCGAGCCGCGGCTTGCCGAGCGCCTCGCGCCACACTTCCAGCTTCGGGATCGCGGCGCGCTTGAAGCCCTCGACGAGCACGAGGTCGCACGTTGACAACCTCGCCAGCGCGTCGGCGAGCGACAGCTCGGGCGCCCCGCGCAGCTCGCCGATCAGCGCGTAGCGCCGCGCGGACGTCACCAGAACTTCGTCGCACCCCGCCATCCGGTGGCGGTACGAATCCTTCCCCGGCTGGTCGATCTCGAAGTCGTGGTGCGCATGCTTGACGAGCGAGACGCGCATCCCGCGTGCGACGAACCGCGGAATCAGCGCCTCGACGAGCGTCGTCTTGCCGCTGCCGGACCAGCCGGCGAAGCCGAATACGCGCACGTCAATGCGCCTCGGCAGGGGTCGGCAGCGGCGCGTGCGGCCGGCCGGCGTCCCCGGCAAGACCGGCATGCACGATGCGTCCGTCCCAGGCCATCGCGCCCGCAGCGAGTCCCGCGTTGCGCGCGAGCGCGGCGAGCACGCCATCGCCCGCCATGTCCCGGACATAAGGCAGCACCGCACCGGCGAGCGCCCGCGTTGCGGTGCGCGCGACGAGCGCCGGCATGTTGGGCACGGCGTAGTGAACGACGCCTTCTTCGACGTACGTCGGATGGGTGAGCGACGTCATGCGCGACGTCTCGGCGATGCCGCCCTGATCGATGCCGACGTCGACGAACGCCGACCCGGGCCGCATCGCACGCAGATGCTCGCCGCGAAGGAGCTTCGGCGACAGCCGGCCCGGTTCGAGAACCGCGCCGATCACGAGGTCCACGTCCGGGACGGCGGCGCGCAACGCCTCGTCGCAGAGAACGTTCGCGCGCACGCGCAACCCTTCGCTCGCCAGCGATTGCTCGAGGTCGCGAAGACGCCCCTGGCCGCGCGACAACACGACGACGTCGCAACCGAGGCGCGCGGCAACGCGCGCGGCCTCCCGCCCGACGTTGCCGGCGCCGACGACGAGCACGCGCGCCGCGGGCACGCCGTCGACGCCGGTCAGCAGCGTTCCATTGCCGCCGGCATCGGTTTGCAGCGCACGGCCGCCCGCGAGCGGTGCGAGACGGCCGGCGATGCGCGACATCGGCGCGAGCAGCGGCAATCCGCCGTTCGCATCGCGGACCGTCTCGAACGCGACGACGCCGACGCGCGCGGCAAGCACGGCATCGAGCAACGCGCGGTCGCGATTGAGTTGCGCGAAGCCGAAAATCGTCGTGCCCGGCCGCAGCCGCGCATATTCGCCGCGCTGGATTTCCTTCACCTTGACGATCAGCGACGAATCCCACGCATCCTCCGGCGATGCGACGATGCGCGCGCCCGCATCGCGATACGCGGCGTCGGCGAAGCCGCTGGCCTCGCCCGCGCCGGCTTCCACGACGACGCGATGGCCGTCGCCGACCAGCACGCGCACGCCGTCGGGCACGATCGCCACGCGGCGTTCGCCTTCCTTGGTCTCGCGCGGAATGCCGATCTGCATGCGCCCTCGGTTCGTTCTCTACGTTCGATTGTAGATGCGGGGTAGACTGAGCCCGAACCGCCCCAATTTAGCCTGGATGGACCTTCCGCTCGTTCCCGCCCGTCGCACCGGCGACGACGCGCCCCACGGCGCGATCATCGAGACGCTCGAGCGCGTGCTCGCCGACATCCCGGCGCCCAAATCCGGCCGTTCCGACGTCCCGCAGGAAGCCGCCGCGGCGATCGCGCGGCGTGCGGCGAAGCGTGCCGCCGTGTTGTCGGGCTCGCTCGCGCTGCCTCCCGGCCCCCTGGGCTTCATGACGCTGCTGCCCGATCTCTACCTGATCTGGCAGACGCAGCGGCAAATGGTGGCCGACATCTTCGGCGTGTACGGCCGCAGCGCCGAGCTCACGAAGACGAACATGCTCTATTGCCTGTTCCGCCACGCCGCGAGCCAGGTGCTGCGCGACGTCGCCGTGCGCAGTGCGGAGCGCGTGGTCGTACGCGAGCTGTCGGCGAGCGCGCTGAAGCAGGCGCTCGGCAACATCGGCGTCACCGTGACGCAGCGCGTCGCGGGGACGGCGGCGACCCGCTGGTTGCCGCTCGCAGGCGCGGCCGCCGTCGGCGCGTACGCCTACTGGGACACCATGCAGGTCGCGAAGACCGCGCAGCGCTTCGTCACCGCGATGGAAGGCGAAACGAACGTTGCGCAAACCTGATGTGCGGCCGCTACGAACTGTCGAGCCATCCCGACGTGATCGCGCTCGCGTTCGGGCTGCCGCAGGTGCCGGAGCTTCGCGCCCGCTACAACATCGCGCCGACGCAGCCGGTGCCGATCGTGCGCGTCAATCGCGAAGGCGAGCGCGAGCTGGTCGAGATGCGCTGGGGACTCGTGCCGCGCTGGGCGAAGGATGTCTCGATCGGCGCGAAGATGATCAACGCGCGCGCGGAGACGCTCGCGACGAACGGCGCGTTTCGCTATGCCTATGCGCATCACCGCTGCCTCGTTCCGGCGAACGGCTTCTACGAGTGGCGCAAGACGCCGTCGGGCAAGGTGCCGCATCACATCGGCATGTCCGGCGGGAAGCCCTTCGCGCTTGCCGGGGTGTACGAGCGCTGGCGCGCAAAGGATGGTGAAGTCGTCGACAGCGTCGCGATCGTGACCACGTCCGCGTCCGCCGACGTGCGCGAGTTGCACGACCGGATGCCGGTCATCGTGTCCGAGCACGACTACGGGCGCTGGCTCGACCGCGGCGTCGACGATGTCGCGGATCTGCTCGTGCCGTGGGGTGGCGACGCGCTTCGCGTGTATCCCGTCTCCAAGCGCGTCAACGCGGTGGCGAACGACGATCCGAGCCTTTGCGAGCCCGTCTTCGAATCGAACGAGCGCGCGGCCGAAACCCCGACGCGCAAACGCGCCTCGCCTTCCGCGGCTGCGCCCGAACCCGCCGAACCGTTACCCGAAACGCTCGACCTTTTCGGTCGCGACTGAGGCCTTCAGCGCGCGGCCCCCGCCGCGAGCCACGCGCCGACCTTCGCGCGCTCGTCGTCGGTCATCGCCGTCAGATTGCCGAGCGGCATCGCGTGGGTGTCCACGGCCTGCGCGCGAATGCCGGCGGCGTTGGCGACGATCTGCGCGGGCGTATCGAGCAGCACGCCCTTCGGCGCCGTCGTGATGCCCGCCTGCGTGGGTGTCGCCGCGTGGCACGGCGCGCAGCGCATGTGCACGATCGCTTCGACGTCGGCGAACGCGACGTGACCGGCCGGCGTCGTGCGCGCGGGCGCGATCGCGATCGCGAGAACGAGCGTACCGACGGCCGCGGTGACGGGAATCGCCCAGACGGTACGCCCGCGATGGCGCAGGTTGAAGAAGTGCCGGACGTACGCGGCGAGCAGCATCAGCGCCGCGAGCACGAGCCACGCGTGCGGACCCGAATACGTCATCGGGTAGTGATTGCTGATCATCGCGAGCAGCACCGGCAGCGTGAAGTAATTGTTGTGCACCGATCGCTGCTTGCCGCGCAATCCGTGCACGGCGTCGGGCGCGCGGCCTTCGTGCTTCGCCGCGACCATCTGCCGCTGCCCGGGAATGATGACGTAGAGCACGTTGGCGGCCATGATCGTCCCCAGCATCGCGCCGATCTGCAGGAACATCGCGCGGCCGGTGAACACATGCGAAAGGCCCCACGCGCCAAGCGCGAGGAACGCGACGAGCAGGATGCCGAGCACGCGCTCGTGCGCGAAACCGAGCCGCTTGCAGAGCTGGTCGTAGAACACCCAGCCCAGTGCCAGCAGCACCGCGCTGATGCCGATCGCACCGAGCGGCGTGACCGGCGCGCCGGGCGCGAGCATGTACGTGGGCGCGTGCCACCAGTAGAGCACGCCGAGCAACGCGAAGCCCGACAGCCATGTCGAATACGCTTCCCAGAAGAACCAATGCAGCGTTTCGGGAAGCGCAGGCGGCGCAACCCGGAATTTCTGCACCTGGTAGAAGCCGCCGCCGTGGATCGCCCACAGCTCGCCGCCCACCGCGTCGGGCGCGTCGCGTGCGTCGGGCGGCGCACGCAGGTGGTTGTCGAGCCAGATGAAGTAGAACGACGCGCCGATCCATGCGATGCCCGTGATCACGTGCACCCATCGGATCAGCAGTTGCAACCACTCGCCGGCGTAAGCCTCCATGCGCTCCCCGAATGCGGACGCGGCATTGTATGCTCGGCACCGGCTCGCCTCGATCCATGAACTCGACGCCTCGCAGCCCGTCCTATCCGCGCGACCTCATCGGTTACGGCGCTCATCCCCCGCATCCGCGCTGGCCGGGCGGCGCGCGCATCGCGCTGCAGTTCGTGCTGAACTACGAGGAAGGCGCGGAAAGCTCGGTGCTGCACGGCGACGCGGCGTCGGAGACGTTTCTCTCCGAGATCATCGGTGCCCCCGCGTTCCCCGAGCGCCATCTGTCGATCGAGTCGCTGTACGAATACGGCGCGCGCGCCGGCGTGTGGCGCGTGCTGCGTGCGTTCGCCGAACGCGAAATTCCGCTGACGATCTTCGCCGTCGCGATGGCGCTCGAGCGCAATCCCGACGTCGCGCACGCGTTCGTCGCCGCCGGTCATGAAATCGCGAGCCACGGATATCGCTGGCTGTCGTACCAGAACGTCGACGAGGCGACCGAGCGCGCGCACGTCGAGCGCGCGACCGAAATCCTGACGCGGATCACCGGGAGCGCCCCGCGCGGCTGGTACACCGGACGCGACAGTCCGCGCACGCGCAGGCTCGTGGTCGAGCACGGCGGCTATGCGTACGACGCCGACAGCTATGCGGACGACCTGCCGTACTGGACATCCGTCGAGACGCGCGACGGCACGAAGCGGCATCTCGTCGTCCCGTACACGCTCGACACGAACGACATGCGCTTCGCCACGCTGCAGGGCTTCAACAGCGGCGACCAGTTCTTCGCATACCTGCGCGACGCGTTCGACACGCTTTACCGCGAAGGCGATCCGCGCGGCCAGGATGCGCCGAAAATGCTGTCGATCGGCCTGCACTGCCGGCTCGTTGGCCGCCCCGCGCGTCTCGCGTCGCTCGCGCGCTTCCTCGACTACGTGCAGAAGCACGAGGACGTGTGGGTCGCGCGGCGCATCGACATCGCCGAGCACTGGATCGCGACGCATCCGGCGGCGTAGCGCGCGGTCAGCGCACGACGATCGTCCCCTTCATTCCCGCTTCGTAGTGTCCCGGCACAAGGCAGGCGACGCTGAATCGGCCGGCGCGATCGAACGTCCACGTCAGCTCGCCGTCCCCGCCGGGCTTCACCCGTACCATGTTCGGGTCCGTATGATCCATGCCGGGCATCGCGCGCATCTCCTTCGCATGCTCGCGCAACGTCGCGTCGGTGCCGATCACCATCTCGTGCTCGGCCGCGCCGCGGTTGTGCACGACGAAGCGGATCGTCTCGCCGCGCCTGACCGAGAAGCTCGCCGGCGTGAAGCGCATGTCGTCGCTCATCGCGACGTCGATCGTGCGGCTCGCCTTCGCCGGATCGCCGGGATGTCCGAACGCATCGTGCGCACCGGCGTGTCCGGCGTCGGCGTGGACGAGCATGCCGTGCTGCGCGCCGAACGCCAGCACCGCGACTTGCAGGAGTCGGCGGAATTTCATACGCACGATTATAGGGTTCGGACGCGGCGGTCCTTGCGCTCCGTCAAGCGCGCCGCAAGCGCAATGCGTTGGCGACGACCGACACCGAGCTCAACGACATCGCCAGCGCGGCGATGAGCGGCGACAGGAGGATCCCGAAGAAGGGATAGAGCACGCCGGCCGCGATCGGAACGCCGAGCGCGTTGTAGACGAATGCGAAGGCGAGATTCTCGTACATGTTGCGCACCGTCGCCTCGGAGAGCCGGCGTGCGCGCGCGATGCCGCGCAGGTCTCCCTTGACGAGGGTGACGTGCGCGCTGCTCATCGCGACGTCGGTCCCGGTCCCCATCGCGATGCCCACGGTGGCGCGTGCGAGCGCCGGTGCGTCGTTGATGCCGTCGCCCGCCATCGCGACCCTGCGCCCCTCTGCCTGCAGCTGCTCGACCAGCGCCAGCTTGTCCTGCGGCCGCACGTCGCCGTAGACCTCGTCGATGCGCAGCCGCCGCGCGACGGCGTGCGCGGTCGTCGGGCCGTCACCCGTCGCCATGACGATGCGAATCCCCGCACGATGCAACGCCTCGATCGCGGCAGGCGTCGTGTCCTTGATCGGATCGTTGACGGCGAGCGCGCCGGCGAAGCGACCGTCGACGCCGAGGAAGATCACGCTCGCACCGTCTGCTCGCAGTCGCTCCGCCTCGGCGGCGACCGCGGACGTGTCGATGCCCGCCTCGCGCATCAGTGCGGCGCTGCCCAGCACCGCCTGGTGTCCCTCGACTTCCGCGCGCACCCCGATGCCCGTCGAAGACTCGAACGAGGTGGGTTTCGCGAGCGCCAGCCCTTGGCTCCGTGCGGCTTCGACGATCGCATGCGCGAGCGGATGCTCGCTCCCCTGATCGATGCTTGCCGCGAGGCGCAGCACCTCGTCGCTTGCGAATGGCGCGACGCCGATCGCCTGCGCGAACACCGGACGTCCGAGCGTCAACGTTCCGGTCTTGTCGACGATCAGCGTGTCGATCCGGCGCAGTGTCTCCAGCGCCTCGGCGTCGCGGAAAAGCACGCCGCTCGTCGCGGCGCGGCCGCTCGCCACCATGATCGACATCGGGGTCGCGAGTCCCAGCGCGCACGGACACGCGATGATCAGCACCGACACCGCATTCAATACGGCGAACGCGCCGCGCGGCTCGGGACCCCCTAGCCACCAGCCGAGCGCGGTGAGGACGGCGATCGCAAGCACCGCGAGGACGAAATAGCGCGCCACGACGTCGACGAGCCGCTGCATCGGCGCGCGGCTGCGCTGCGCCTGCGCCACCATCTGCACGATTTGCGACAGCACCGTCTGCGAGCCGATTTTCTCGGCGCGCATGACAAGGCTGCCGGTACCGTTGATCGTCGCGCCGATCACGCGCGCACCCGCCTCTTTCCCGACCGGGATCGGCTCGCCGGTGAGCATCGACTCGTCGACGCTCGATCGCCCCTCGACCACGACGCCATCGACCGGCACTTTTTCCCCCGGACGAACGCGAAGCACGTCGCCGATATGCACGCTGGCGAGCGGGATGTCGTCCTCCGAGCCATCGGGTGCGATGCGCCGCGCGGTCTTGGGCTGCATGCCGAGCAGCGCACGGATCGCCGCGGACGTCTGCGACCGCGCGCGCAACTCGAGGATCTGCCCGAGGAGCGTGAGCGACACGATGACCGATGCCGCTTCGAAGTATACGGAGACGCGTCCGCCCGCGTGAAACGCCTCGGGGAAGAGCTGTGGCGCGATCGTCGCGAGCGCGCTGTAGGCGAACGCCGACGCGACGCCGATGCCGATCAGCGTCCACATGTTCGGATTGCCGGTGCGGATCGACGCGACGCAGCGCACGAAGAACGGCCAACCGGCCCACAGTACGACCGGCGCGGACAGCACGAACTCGACCCACGACATCGCCTGCGGCGCGATGGGCACGAACGCATGCCCACCCATCGCCAGCGCGACGCCGACGACGGTCAGCGGCAGCGTCCACCCGAAGCGTCGCGTGAAGTCCTCGAGTTCCGGATTGCGCTCGTCGTCGAGCGACGGCATTTCGGGCTCGAGCGCCATGCCGCAGATCGGGCAGAAGCCGGGCGCCGAACGGCGAATTTCCGGATGCATCGGGCACACGTAGATCGTGCCCGGCGGCGCAGCCTTTGCGGCGGACGCCGGCGCCGCGGATGCGCCGGGGTGCGCGGGTGCGTCGCGTTCCGCCGGCATCGCGTGCGCGTGATCGGAACGCGCGCGTGCATCATGCGCATGAGGGTGAACGTGCGGGTCGGCGGGCTCGCTCACGACCACCTCCAGTTCCTGATCTCGGGCATGTCCTCGCCGTGCTCGACGATGTAGCGACGGTGCTCGCTGCGCTTGTCGTGCATCCGCTGCTTGATGGGAGCAGCCTCGCCGCCGAGCTTCGGCACGCGATCGGCGACGTCCATGACCAGATGGAAGCGGTCGAGGTCGTTGCGCACGACCATGTCGAACGGTGTCGTCGTCGTGCCTTCCTCCTTGTAGCCGCGCACGTGCAGGTTGTCGTGGTTGCGCCGCCGGTAGGTGAGCCGGTGGATCAGCCATGGGTAGCCGTGATAGGCGAAGACGATCGGTTTGTCGACCGTGAAGAGCTCGTCGAAGTCGCGGTCGGAGAGCCCGTGCGGATGCTCCTCCTTCGGCTGCAGCGTCATCAGGTCGACGACGTTCACGACGCGCACGCGCACGTGCGGCGCGAGATCGCGCAACAGATCGACCGCCGCCAGTGTTTCGATCGTCGGCACGTCGCCGGCGCACGCCAGCACGACGTCCGGCTCGGCGCCGCGGTCGCTGCTCGCCCACGTCAAGACGCCGATGCCCCGTTCGCAATGATTCATCGCGGCCTCGATGTCGAGCCACTGCGGTTGCGCGTTCTTCCCGGCGACGACGACGTTGACGAGATTGCGCGAGCGCAGGCAGCGGTCGGTCACGCAAAGGAGCGTGTTCGCGTCGGGCGGAAGGTACACGCGAACGACGTCGGCCTTTTTGTTCGCCACGAGATCGATGAACCCGGGATCCTGATGCGAAAAGCCGTTGTGGTCCTGCCGCCAGACGTGCGAGCTCAGCAGGTAGTTGAGCGAGGCGATCGGACGTCGCCACGCGATCTCGCGCGCGACTTCCAGCCACTTCGCGTGCTGGTTGAACATCGAGTCGACGATGTGGACGAACGCCTCGTAGCAATTGAAGAGTCCGTGGCGCCCGGTGAGCAGGTAGCCCTCGAGCCATCCCTGGCAGATCTGCTCGCTCAGGATCTCCATCACGCGCCCATCCGGCGCGAGGTGCTCGTCGGTCGCGACGCGTTGCGCGAGCCAGGTCTTCGCGGTCACCTCGTAGATCGCGTCCAACCGGTTCGATGCGGTCTCGTCGGGACCGAACACGCGGAAGTTCCGCGCATCCCGGTTTTGCGCCATCACGTCGCGAAGAAGCCTGCCGGTGATGCGCGTCGCCTCCGCATCGACCGCACCGGGCGCCGGCACGTCCACCGCGTAATCGCGAACATCGGGCAGGCGCAGCGGGGCGAGCAGCACGCCTCCGTTGGCGTGCGGATTCGCGCCCATGCGCCGGTCGCCGGCGGGCGCGAGTGCCTGCAACGCGGGGCGCAGCGTGCCGCGCTCGTCGAAGAGCTCGTCCGGCCGATAACCCTTCATCCATCGCTCGAGCAGGCCGAGGTGCTCCGGATTCGCGAGGTCGCCGAACGGCACCTGGTGCGAGCGCCACGAGCCTTCGCTCGGTTCGCCGTCGATGAATTCGGGTCCCGTCCAGCCCTTCGGCGTACGCAGCACGAGCATCGGCCAGCGCGGCCGCCCGTCGAAGCCTTCGTCGCGCGCGAGCGACTGGATCTCGCGAATCTCGGCGACGATGCGATCGAGCGTCGCCGCCATGGCCTGGTGCATGGTTGCCGGCTCGTCGCCTTCGACGTAATGCGGGGCGTAGCCGTAGCCGCGGAACAGTGCGTCGAGCTCGTCGTGGGGAATTCGCGCAAGGAGCGTCGGATTCGCGATCTTGTAGCCGTTGAGGTGCAGGATCGGAAGCACTGCACCGTCGGTGCGCGGATCGAGAAACTTGTTCGAATGCCAGCTCGCGGCGAGCGCGCCCGTCTCGGCTTCTCCGTCGCCGACGACGCAGGCGACGATCAGCCCGGGATTGTCGAAGGCGGCGCCGTACGCGTGCGCGAGCGAATAGCCGAGCTCGCCGCCTTCGTTGATCGAACCCGGCGTTTCGGGCGCGGCGTGGCTCGGGATGCCGCCCGGTGACGAAAACTGGGCAAAGAGTTTGGCCATGCCGCCCGCATCGCGCGATATCGCCGGATAGAACTCGCTGTACGTCCCCTCGAGATAGGTGTTCGCCACGATGCCGGGACCGCCGTGCCCCGGCCCGGTGACGTACAGCATGTCGAGGTCGTACTCGCGAATGATGCGGTTGAGATGGACGTAGATGAAGTTGAGTCCGGGTGTCGTACCCCAATGCCCGAGCAGTCGAGGCTTGACGTCGGCGAGCGTGAGCGGCTCGCGCAACAGCGGGTTGGCGCGAAGGTAGATTTGCCCGACGGTCAGGAAATTCGCCGCCCGCCAGTAGCCATCCATGCGCGCAAGAAGATCAGGGGAAAGCGCGTCGTTCATCGAATAGCCTCCGACACCGTCGATGTTCTTCATGAAGTGGATCGGTTGTGCGCCGGCGGGTTCGCACGCCGATCCGGCCCGCGCCACCTTCTGCTATGGTGCAGTATGCATGCGCGACGCGCGGCATCACGAATCGAGGAAGCGACGATGGAGAGCGTACGTCCCGGTCAACTGCTCGAAGACGAGCATCGACGGATCGACAAGGGGCTGGAGGACATCCTCGAAGGCACCGGATCGGCGCGCGAGCTGATCGAGTCGTTGGCGCTGCTGCGCCGCCACGTCTACCTGGAACACGAAATCCTGTTTCCGCCCCTGACGAAGGCGGGACTCGTCATGCCGGTGCTGGTGATGAAGCGCGAGCACGCGCAGATGTGGCCGCTCATCGACGGCCTCGCGTCGGCGTGCGAATCGGGGAGCGCCGTCGAGACGCTTCGTGCATCGTGCGGCGAGTTGCTGCGACTTCTGCAGCGGCACAATCCCAAGGAAGAGCAGATTCTGTATGCGGCGGCCGACCGGCTCGATGCCGAACGCGCCGACGGCTGGCTCGCCCGTGCACTCGAAGCGGGACGCATGCCGGACGGATGGACGTGCCCGCCGATACCGCATTGACGTCGGGCTCGATCGCGCTTCCGATCCGCGCCCGGCGCGCCACCGGCGACCCGCAATAGGCGGTCAGCGCCCTAACAGCTTGCCGAGCGCCTTGCCGAGATCCTTCGGCAACTCGGGCGCGACCGTCTTGCCGCGAGCGGGTGACGAGGGTTGCGCGCTCGCATTTCCCGCTTCGCGCGGCGCAGGTCGCGAGCCCTGCGCGACGGCGCACGCGTCGTCGTGCTCGGCAGCCGGCGCAATCAGTGCGCGGCCGAGCGCGGCGATGCCCGCGCCGGAAGCACCGAGGGCCGCCATCTCGGCGATCGTCTTCGCGGTATTCGCGGCGTCGATGCCGACGCTCGGCTTGTCGAACGGACCGCGAATGCGAACGAGGCTCGCGAACTGCGAGACGTCGATCTTGATCCCTTGGTGCAGCTGCGGGTGGACGGCGAGATCGAGCGTCTCGTCCTTGAAATTCAGCGTCCCGCTCGCCGATGCGGAGAGCTTCGCGGTCTCGACCGCGATCGACCGGTCGATGTGCGCGATACCGTTCGAAAGCGGCACGCGAAACACCGCGCAGCGCAATTCGGTGGCTGCATCCACGCCGGACAACGGATCGAGCGCGCCGAGCAATTGCGCGAGCGCGTCGGCATTGGCGCTGCCTCCGCGCCCGAGCGACGCCGGCCCGGAGACGGCGAGGATCGAGCCGCTCATCGTGCTGGCGATCGCGTGCGGCGATGCGCCATGGCCGTCGATGTCGATGCTCGCGCGAACGCGACCGCCGTGGATGTCCCGCTTGAGCCCCGCGCGCGACACGAGCGCCGGAAGATCGAGATTCTGCGCGTCGAGCGTCAGCCGGACCCGCGCCGCGTCCTGTTCGCCGTCGACGCGAAGCCGGCCGCGCAGCGCGCCGCCGAGCAACTCTCCGGCAGCGAACGTCGCGTCCATCGCGCCGCCACCCGACGTGAATTTCGCCTCCACCCGCCGGACGTGCGCGCCGTCGCGCAACACGAGGTCGTCGATGGCGAGCGCACCCTCGCTGTCCTGCGCGAGCAGCGGGATCGGCGGCAGCGGCGTGTCGGGAATCAGATAACGGCCGCGCGCAGGTTCCGCCTTCCCGGCGGGCTTCTGCGCCGCGCCCTTCGCCGATGACGCTGTCGCGGACGACAGCTTCGCGAGCTCCAGCGTCGGAACGTGCAAATCGACGACGTATTTCCGATGTCCCTTCTCGTCGACGATGCGCACCGACCCGGTCGCGGCCACGCCGTCGAACACCGCATTCAGATCGTCGAACGCCGTCGTCGTGCCGCTTCGCGCGAGCTTCGTTTCGACGCGCGCGGATTTGCCGGCGACCTCGCCCTTGAGCGCGATCGGATACGGCGCGTTCTCGCGCAACCAGAGATCGGCCGCGCCCATGTCGCCCGATAGCGCGACGGGCACGTCGCCGACGACGCCGCGAAACTCGACCGCGACCGGCGACGTCATGTCGCGTGCGCGCAGGCTCATCGTGTCGATCGATGCGTTCGTGACCTTGCCGCTGTCGCCGCTGCGGTAGGTGAGATTGCCGCGGCGAACGGTGAAATTGCCGATGGCGATCGCCGAGGACGGCGACGACGACGGGGACGCGCCGGGAGTCGCGGACTTCAGTGGCGCGAACTCCCAGTTGCCATGGCCGTTCGCATCGGTTTCGAGGTCGATGACCGGATCGACGAGCGCGAACTCGACGACCTCGAAGCGTCGTGACAACAGCGGCAGCAACGCGATTTCCGCCTCGACGCGCGCGGCGGTGAACATCGCCGGCGCCTTGGCCCACGGCGCGTTGGCGAACGACACGCGCTCGAGAACGATCTTCGGCGACAGCGAGAACGCGATCGAGACCGGCCCCTGCACCGTCAAGTCGCGCCCGGTCGCCTCCTTGACACGCGCCGAAAGCGGCGCGACGAAACGCGCCGGATCGACGGTCGCGATGGCGATCGCGACGCCGACCAGCACGACGACGACGACGGCGCCGGCGATGGCGAGGATGCCCAGGGCGGTACGATGCATCGGCGCATTGTAGTGCGGGTCGTGGCGGAACGGCGGCGCGAACGCGCCCCGCTTGCGCGCGGCTCCCTCAACCCGCTGCGCGCGGCGATGGTTTGGACTGATGGGGAAATTCGGCGCAGGGATCCGCGCGCGCGATGCGCGGCGTCACCCACAGGTAATCGAAGCCGGGATGCTCGGCGACGAGTTGCACGACTAAATGCGCGTCCAATGCGACCGGCGTGCCGGGCGGTGCATCGCTTTCGACGAAGCCGACGCTGATCGACGTCGCGGTCGCGCCGGGCAGCCCCGGCGCATGCAGGTACACCGGTACGCCGAGGTTCGCGCGCACGTGCCCGTCACCCGCAATGAGGATCGCGCCGTCGTCGGTCGCGGCGTCGACGAGCGCCTGCGCCATCGCCGCGTCGCGCATGCGCTCGCCTTCGACGAGGCGCGGCACGACGTCGGCGGGCAGCATGTTGCAATGGCTTTCGACGATCTCGGCGTTCAACGTTCGACCCTGCGCCGCGCTCCACGGCGCGGCGCGCAGCCGCGGAAGCCAGCGCCGCTCGGTCGCACGCGCCACGGCATCGTCGCGGCCGCCGGTGAGCGCGGTGATGGCACTCCGCGAAAGATTGCCGGCGCGAATCGGCAAGTGCGCCGCGAGCGCTGCCGCGATGATCGGCGCATGCATCGGCCACGCCCAGCCCTTGCGGTCGAGCCGCCCTGCGGTCGCCAGCGTCTCCGGCGTTGCGCCGGGGATTTGCGCCGCGACGAGCGCCGCATCGTGTTCCAGGTCGAATTGCTCGAAGACGACCGCCGGATGCACGCCGCGCCGAGCGATCTCGCCGACGAGACGCGCCCGGATCGCATGGTGCTCGGGATCGTCGTGCAATTCGCCGAGCAGGCGAAAGCGCACGTGCGCGAGCGCGTCGACGAGCGCGGCTTCGCCGATCACGCGACGTGACGCGACGTCGACGATCGTTGCGTCGGGGCGATTCGTCACCAGCGTGGCCGCGCAGCCGGCGAGCGCGGTCAACGCGAGCGCGACGAGGAACTCAGCGAAGCGACGCGTTGACGGCGGCAAGCGCGGCACTGCCCGGCACGAGGTCCGCGTCCTGCAAGGCGTTGAGCGGAACCTGCGCGGTCTGCAGCGCCGCGTGCATGTCGTCGGCGACGGGATCGACGTAGAGCAATCCGGTGACGACTTCGCCTTCGACGCGGCGCGCTTCGAGGTACGCCATCGCGGCGACCTTGTTCGAGGCGTCGTAGTCGGCGTCGACCTTGCGCAGCCGCAACGTTCCACCGTCGTGCAGCACGACGTCGCGCACGTCGCCTTCCCGGTAATCGGCGGTGATCGGCGCGCGCGTCGGCATGAAGTCGAGGCGGTTCACCGCCTCGTTGTGCTCGCGCACGTAGTCGTAGCTCTTCGTCGACCCGGGGTGGTTGTTGAACGCGACGCAGGGGCTGATCACGTCGATGAACGCAGCGCCGCGATGCGCGATCGCCGCCTTCAGCAGCGGCACGAGCTGCGCCTTGTCGCCCGAGAACGCGCGCGCGACGAACGATGCGCCGAGCGCGAGCGCGAGCAGCACGAGGTCGATCGGCTGGTCGTTGTTGACGGCGCCGCGCTTGCTCTTGCTGCCCCTGTCCGCGGTCGCGGAGAACTGGCCTTTCGTGAGCCCGTAGACGCCGTTGTTCTCGACGACGTACACCATGTCGACGCCGCGCCGCAGCACGTGCGCGAACTGGCCGAGCCCTATCGACGCCGAATCGCCGTCGCCCGAGACGCCGAGGTAGATGAGGTCGCGATTGGCGAGCGCCGCGCCCGTCAGCACCGACGGCATGCGGCCGTGCACGCTGTTGAAGCCGTGCGAATTGCCGAGGAAGTACGTCGGCGTCTTCGACGAGCAGCCGATGCCCGAGAGCTTCGCCACGCGGTGCGGCGCGATGTCGAGCTCGTAGAACGCCTGGATGATGCCGGCCGAGATCGAGTCGTGCCCGCACCCCGCGCAAAGCGTCGAGACCGCGCCTTCGTAATCGCGGCGCGTGAAGCCGAGCGCGTTCTTCGGCAGCTCGGGATGGTGGACCTTGGGTTTGGCGAGGTAAGTCATCTGTGAGGGACCAGGATTCAGGGACCGGAAGTCGTGTCGATGCGACCCGTCAGGCGGCGCGGCCACCGGCTTTTCTGGCCCCTGACCCCGGGATCCTGGCCCCTATCAACGGCGTGACGTTATACAGCCGCGCCTTCTCGCCGATCTCGCGCGTGATGAACCGCTCGGTGATCGGCGTGCCGTCGTAGTGCAGCACCGACGTGAGCTTCGCCGGATCGATGCCGCATTCGTTGACGAGCAGCATCTTGAGTTGCGCGTCGCGGTTCTGCTCGACGACGAACACGTGCTCGTGCGCGGCGACGAAGTCGACGATCGCATCGTCGAACGGAAACGCGCGCACGCGCAGCCGGTCGAGGTGGATGTCCTGATGCTCGAGCTCGCCGAGCGCTTCGGCCATGGCGGCGCCCGTCGAGCCGAACCAGATGACGCCCGCGTTCGTCGGCTGCGCCGCCGCCTGCAGGACGGGCTTCGGCACGAGCGCGCGCGCGGTCTCGAACTTGCGCAGCAGCCGCTGCACGTTGTCGACGTACGCGGGCCCCTCCTCGGTATAGCGCGCGTAGCGATCCTTCGTGGTGCCGCGCGTGAAGAAGCTGCCCTTCGCCGGATGTGTGCCGGGATACGTGCGATAGGGAATGCCGTCGCCGTCGACGTCGAGGTAGCGCCCGAAGTCGCGGCCGGCGTCGAGGTCCTGCGCGCTCATCACCTTGCCGCGATCCATCCGCCGCGCGTCGTCCCACGCGAGCGGCTTGCACAGCCAGTCCTGCATGCCGATGTCGAGGTCCATCATGACGAACACCGGCGTCTGCAGGCGATCGGCGAGGTCGAACGCGAGCGACCCGAACTCGAAGCATTCGTGCGGATCCTCGGGCATCAGCAGCACGTGCTTCGTGTCGCCGTGCGACGCGTACGCGCACGACACGAGGTCGGCCTGCTGAGTGCGCGTCGGCATGCCGGTCGACGGACTGCCGCGCTGCACGTCGAAGATCACGGCGGGGATCTCGGCGAAGTATGCGAGACCGAGGAACTCCTGCATCAGCGAGATGCCGGGGCCCGACGTCGCGGTGAACGCGCGCGCGCCGTTCCACGCCGCGCCGATCACCATGCCGATCGACGCGAGTTCGTCCTCCGCCTGCACGATCGCGTAACGCCGCTCGCCCGTCGCCTTGTCGGTGCGTAACTTCCGGCACCATTTCGAGAAGCTCTCGGCGAGCGACGACGACGGCGTGATCGGATACCACGCGGCGACGGTCGCGCCGCCATACACCGCACCGAGCGCCGCGGCGTCGTTGCCGTCGATGAAGATGCGCCCGCCCACCGCATCGCGACGCTCGACGCGAAGCCCGATCGGACAGTCGAAGTGCTCGAGCGCGTGCTCGCGCCCGAGCGCGAGCGCCTTGCGGTTCGAGTCGAGCAGCGCTTCCTTCCCCTTGTACTGCTCGGCGAGCAGGCGCTCGATCTCGGCCGGCTCGATGCCGAGCAACGCCGACAGCGCCCCGAGGTAGATGATGTTCTTGAAGAGCTGGCGCTGGCGCGGATCGCCGTACGTCGCATTGCAGATCGCGGTCAGCGGCACGCCGAGGACGTTGACGTCCTCGCGGAACTTCGACGGCGGCAGCGGCTTCGTCGAGTCGTAGAACAGGTAGCCGCCGCTTTCGATTTCCGCGACGTCGCGCTCCCACGTCTGCGGATTCATCGCGACCATGAGGTCGACGCCTCCGCGGCGCCCGCGCCAGCCGGCCTCGACGACGCGCACCTCGTACCACGTCGGCAGCCCCTGGATGTTCGACGGAAAGATGTTGCGCGCGGCGACCGGCACGCCCATGCGCAGGATCGAGCGGGCGAAGAGGCCGTTGGCCGACGCCGAGCCCGAGCCGTTGACGTTCGCAAACTTGACGACGAAGTCGTTGACACGCGCGATCGGTTTCACACGAGCGTCCATCAGTCGGCTGCCGCGAGGCCGTATTCGGGCGCGTGCTCGGGTCGCCGCCGCGCGCGATCGTCGGCGTGCGCCATTTCGAGCAGGAACTTCTGCATGTCCCACGCGCCGGTCGGGCACCGCTCGGCGCAAAGCCCGCAGTGCAGGCACACGTCCTCGTCCTTCACCATCACGCGGCCGGTGCGCACCGGCGACGACACGTAAAGCGACTGCGCCACGTTGTGCGCGGGTGCGGTGAGTCGTGTCCGCAAATCGGGCTCGTCCCCGTTCGAGGTGAACGTGATGCAGTCCATCGGGCAGATGTCGACGCATGCGTCGCACTCGATGCAGAGCCGATCGGCGAAGACCGTCTGGACGTCGCAGTTGAGGCAGCGCTGCGCCTCGGCGTACGCGAGCTTGGGATCGAAGCCCAGCTCGACTTCGGCGCGGATGTCCTTCAGCGCGATCGTCACGTCCTTGAGCGGCACCCGATAGCGCCGGTCGCCCGCGATCGCGTTGTCGTAACTCCACTCGTGGATGCCCATCTTCTGCGACATCAGGTTCACGTGCGGCGGCGGCCGCATCGCAAGCGATTCGCCGCGGCACTGCAGGTCGATCGAGATCGCCGCCTCGTGTCCGTGCGCGACGGCCCAGATGATGTTCTTGGGCCCGAACGCCGCGTCGCCGCCGAAATAGACGCCGGCGCGCGTCGACGCCATCGTCGTCGCGTCGACTTGCGGCATGCCCCAGTCGTCGAACGCGATGCCGAGATCGCGCTCGATCCACGGAAATGCATTCTCCTGGCCGATCGCGACCAGCACGTCGTCACACGGAAAATGCACCGGCGGCTCGCCGGTCGGCACGAGCTTGCGACGTCCGCGCTCGTCGCGCTGCGCCGCGACCTTCTCGAACGTGACGCCGGTCAGGCGACCCGCGTCGTGCGTGAATTCGAGCGGCACGAGGAAGTTGTGGATCGGGATGCCCTCGTGCATCGCGTCTTCCTTCTCCCACGGCGATGCCTTCATTTCGTCGAAGCCGGAGCGCACGACGACGTGCACGTCCTCGCCGCCCAGCCTTCGCGAGCTGCGGCAGCAGTCCATCGCGGTGTTGCCGCCGCCCAGCACGACGACGCGCCTGCCGATCTGCGTCGTGTGACCGAACGACACCGAGGACAGCCAGTCGATGCCGATGTGGATGTTCGCGGCCGCTTCGCGTCGTCCGGGAATGTCGAGATCGCGGCCGCGCGGCGCACCGCTGCCCACGAACACCGCGTCGAAGCGCTCGCGAGGGTCACCGGCGAGGAGTGCGCGCAGCGAGTCGATGCGCTGCCCGCCGCGAAATTCGATGCCGCCGTCGAGCACGTACGCGACCTCTTCGTCGATGACGCGATCCGGGAGCCGAAATTTCGGAATCTGCGTGCGCATCATGCCGCCGGCTTGCGGGTCGGCGTCGAACACGATGCATTCGTAGCCCAGCGGCGCGAGATCGCGCGCGACGGTGAGCGATGCCGGCCCCGCGCCGATCAGCGCGATACGCTTGCCGTTGCGCGCGGCCGGCGGTTTGGGCAGACGCGGCCGGATGTCGTCCTTGTAGTCCGCCGCGACGCGCTTCAAGCGGCAAATGGCGACGGGCTCCGGCTTCGCGCCGGCACGGCGCAATTCCGGCGATCCCTCCTCGACGCGCGAGCGGCGGCATGCGGGCTCGCAGGGACGATCGCAGGTGCGTCCGAGAATGCCCGGGAACACGTTCGACTTCCAGTTGACCATATACGCATCGCCGTAGCGGCCCGCGGCGATCAACCGGATGTATTCGGGGACGGGCGTATGCGCCGGACACGCCCATTGGCAATCGACGACCTTGTGGAAGTGATCGGGGGAAATCGTGTTCGTCGGTTCCAATCGGGCTCCTCGACCGGCGCGGCGTGATGACGATGCGACACGCCGCCTTGCGATGCTACGCCTGCGCTTCCTGCAAGAAAAGCGCCCGCGATGCAAGCGCTTGAAACGCGTCGATTTTTTGCAACAGGCGCGCCGCGCGCTCGCGTAGAAGTTGCGTACCGTGCGCTAGAATGCCCTTGCGCGCCGCACGAGATTTGGGGGTCGGACTCCAATTTTCCGCGACCGCCGGGCCAATCGAGACGAGTGAACGGAAAAGTGGAGGCTGACCCCGATTTTCGAAAAGCAGCGTCGGACCCCGCTTTCGCGCACGGTGCGTCGACGGCATCCGCGCCTGCGCCCGCGAAACTGGGGTCTGACGCTACTTTTCGGCTGACCGCGCTCTCGCACGGCGGCGGTTGCGGCTGCAAGATCGCGCCCGGCGTGCTGACGTCGATCCTCGGCGATACCGCGCGGGATCGCGTCCCGCCCGCGCTGCTCGTCGGCATCGAGACATCCGACGACGCTGCGGTGTATCGATTGAACGACCGGCAGGCGATCGTCGCGACGACGGATTTCTTCATGCCGATCGTCGACGATCCGTTCGATTTCGGCGCGATCGCGGCGACCAATGCCATTTCCGACGTCTACGCGATGGGTGCGACGCCGCTCTTCGCGCTTGCAATCGTCGGCATGCCGGTCGCGAAGCTGCCGCTCGCGACGATTCGCCGCATCCTCGAAGGCGGCGAAGCGGTGTGCGTACGCGCCGGCATTCCGATCGCCGGCGGACATACGATCGATTCGGTCGAGCCGATCTACGGCCTCGTCGCGATCGGCATCGTGGATCCGGCCAACGTCAAGCGCAATGCCGATGCGCGCGCCGGTGACGCGATCGTGCTCGGCAAGCCGCTCGGCGTCGGCATCTACAGCGCTGCGCTGCGCCGCGACGCGCTTTCCGCCGCGCGGTATCGAACGCTCGTCGCGACGACGACGAAGCTCAACACGCCGGGCATCGCGCTCGGCGCACGCAGCGACGTGCACGCGCTGACCGACGTCACGGGCTTCGGCCTGCTCGGTCATCTGCTCGAGATGTGCCGCGGCAGCCGGCTGCGCGCGCGCGTCCGCCTGCACGACGTGCCGCGGCTTCCGGGGGCGCTCGAACTGGCGCGCGAAGGGTTCGTGACGGGCGCGTCGAAGCGCAACCTGGAGAGCTATGGTGCGGACGTGGCATTCGGCGCCGACGTCGGCGATGCGGAGCGTGCGCTCCTCACCGATCCGCAGACGTCCGGCGGCCTGCTCGTCGCATGCGAACGCAACGCAGTCGACGAGATTCTCGCGCTGCTCGAACGCGGAGGCTTCGCCGAGGCACGCGTGATCGGCGAGTTCCAGGAAGGGACGCCGCGCGTCGATGTCGAGCGATAGCATTCTCGCCGCGGTGCCGGACGACGACGTCGCCGCGCGTTCGCCGTCGGCGCTTGCCCGCCGCTATCGCGCCGTGCGCGCGCGCACGCTCGCGCTCGCCGCCCCGCTTTCCGCCGAGGATTGCGCACTGCAGTCGATGCCCGACGCGAGCCCTGTCAAGTGGCACCTTGCGCATACGACGTGGTTCTTCGAGACGTTCGTCGTCGCCGACGCATGCGCCGGTTATCGCACGCCCGACCCCGCCTATCGCGTGCTGTTCAACTCCTACTACGAAACGGTCGGACCCCGGCATCCGCGTCCGGCGCGTGGCTTGTTGTCGCGCCCGTCGCTCGACGACGTGCTCGCGTACCGCGCGCACGTCGACGACGCGATGGCCGCGTGCTGCGAACGCGCGCGTAGCGACGCCGCGCTCGCCGCGCGGATCGAGCTCGGCCTCAACCACGAGGAGCAGCACCAGGAGCTGATCCTGACCGACGTCCTGCATCTGCTCTCGCGCAATCCGCTGTTACCGCCCTATGACACCCGCGACGAGGCTGCGGCGTGCGAGGCGTCGCCGCTGCAATGGCTGCGCTATCGCGCCGGTGTCGCGACGGTCGGCCATCCGGGCGAGGGTTTCGCCTTCGACAACGAGATGCCGCGGCACCGCGTGTGGCTCGAAGCGTTCGAGCTTGCGTCGCGCCCGGTGACCAACGGCGAATACGCAACGTTCGTCGCCGACGGAGGCTATCGGCGCCCCGAGTTGTGGCTATCGCTCGGATGGGACGTGCTTCGCGCCGAGCAATGGACGGCGCCACTCTATTGGATCGAGGTCGAGGGCGCCTGGCACGCGTTCACGCTGAACGGCCTGCGCCGCCTC
>DASTIY010000239.1:0-15035 GCA_035717085.1 Casimicrobiaceae bacterium
GAACCAGCCGGCGCCGCGGGCGACCGCTTTCCACGCCACGCGCTGCAGCGGATCACCGCGCTGATAGTCGCGAAGCCCCGCGAGATCGCTTTCGTCGCCGCGACCCTGCGCCTGCGCGTCGATGCCGTAATCGCCGGCCGGCAATGGCGGCGCCGACGGCTCGGGTGCGGGATAGACGACGCCGGTCAGCGGAAAGTGCACGTACGCGAAGCCGCGCCACAACGCGAGCGGATACGCGGACGAGAGCGTCACGCGGCCGAGCGGGAAGCGCCCGCGCCGCTCGGCCTTGACCGCGAGCGGGACCGTCGCCAGCACGCCCGCGGCGACACTCGTCGTCGTTTGCGCGCGATTGGCGGCGATCGTGATCGCGCGCCGGTCGAGCGACCCGGCGGCGAGCGAGAGCGTGAACACCAGATCGTCGCCCGCGAACGCGTCGCCCGCGGCGAGCGGCTTGACTTCGATGCCGGCGAGATTGCGAAACGTGTGCAGCAGCGCGGCCGCGACGAGCCCGCTGAGCAGGAACGTGACGGCGAGCCCGAGCGACAACGCATAGTTGAGTGACGTCAGCAGCATCAGCAGCAGCGTGGCGATCACCGCGTAACCGCGCCGCGTCGGCAAAATGTAGATGCGCGAATGACGCAGCACGACCGGCGCGCGATCGGCGGGCGACATGCGGAACGCCCGCTGCCGAAGCCGGGCCAGGTGACGTCCAAGCCATCCTTGCCACGTTCGCCCTCCCTCACCCCAACCCTTTGCCGCCTCGGGGGGAGAGGAAGCCGAGTCCCGTCCCGGGCGCGATGCAGCCGAGTGCGAGCGAGCCGGGAGCGGGGTATCGCCGATCAAGGCAGCGGCACGGCGCGCAGCAGCGCCTGCGCCTGCAACGCGCCGGCGCGTGCGGAGCCCGCGAGCCGATGCCCGGCGACCGCCGGAAACACCGCCTGCACGTGCTCGGGGACGACCATCGTGCGGCCTTCGATCAATGCGAGCGCACGCGCGGCTGCCAGCAGCATCAGGCCCGCGCGCGGGCTCAGGCCCCGCCGTGCCTCGCGCTCCGGCGATTGCGTGCGCCCGGGCAGGTGCCCGCGCGACGCAGCGAGCAGCGCCTGCACGTAGTCGAGCAGTGCGGGCGCGACGTGGATCGCCGCGGCTTCGCGCTGCCACGCGACGAGTGTTGCCGGATCGGCGAGCGGCGTCATGTCGACGAGCTTCGCGCGGCGGTCGCCGCCCGCGAGCAGTTCGCGCTCGGAGGCGGCGTCGGGATAGCCGAGCTCGATTGCAAGCAGGAAGCGATCGAGCTGCGATTCGGGCAATGGATACGCACCGATCTGCTCGACGGGGTTTTGCGTCGCGATCACGAAGAAGGGGTCGGGCAGCACGCGCGTCTCGCCGTCGACCGACACCTGCCGCTCCTCCATCGCTTCGAGCAGCGCGCTCTGCGTTTTCGGCGGCGCGCGGTTGATTTCGTCGGCGAGCACGACCGAGTGGAAGATCGGGCCGGCGTGAAAGCGGAAAGCCTGCGCGCGCTCGTCGAAAATCGACACGCCGAGCACGTCGGCGGGCAGCAGGTCGCTCGTGAACTGGACGCGTGCGTAGCGTAGTCCCAGCGTCGCAGCGAGCGCCTGCGCGAGCGTGGACTTCCCGACGCCTGGAATGTCCTCGATCAGAAGGTGGCCGCGCGCGAGGAGGCAGGCGAGCGCGAGCTCGAGCGGAGCCTCCTTGCCGACGACGACCTGCGCGAGTTGCGCGAGGACGGCACCGAGGCGGCGCGCGGTGGGGACGTTTTCGGTCGCGGAGCGGACGGTCATGGGCAGTTTGGACAGCGAAAAAATGAAAGCGTAGCGGGCGCGCTCGTCAGCCACGGGACGGAGCGCTAGACTGCGGCATTGGCGCGCCGCTTCCGATCGGCGGCGCGGAAGCGGATCTCCTTCACATGACCGGCACCGCCTTCATCACCCACCCGACCTGCCTGCAGCACGAAATGGGCCCGGATCATCCCGAATGCCCCGATCGTCTCATGGCGATCGCCGACCAGGTCATATCGTCCGGACTCGAGGCGCACGTCACACGACACCAGGCGCCGCGCGCCACCGTCGAGCAGGTCGCGCGCGTTCACGATCGCCGCTACATCGACACGATCGAGGCGGCTTCGCCCGCAAGCGGCCTCCGCTACCTCGATCCCGATACGGCGCTCAATCCGCACTCCGTGTCGGCGGCGTTTCATGCGGCGGGTGCGGTCGTGCACGCGGTGGACCTCGTCTGCGGCGGCGATCATCGCAACGCGTTCTGCGCGGTGCGCCCGCCCGGTCACCACGCGGAGAGCCGCCGCGCGATGGGCTTTTGCATCTTCAACAGCGTCGCGATCGGCGCTGCGCACGCGCTCGCCGTGCACGGCCTCTCACGCGTGGCCATCGTCGATTTCGACGTGCACCACGGCAACGGCACCGAGGAGATCTTCACCGAAGACCCGCGCGTGCTCATGGTGTCCACGTTCCAGTATCCGCTCTACCCGTACTCGGGGCTCGATAATCCGGCGCCCAACATGGTGAACATTCCGCTTTCCGCCGGGAACGGCGGCGCCGAGTTTCGCGACGCGGTGAGCAGGCACTGGCTGCCCGCGCTCGAGGATCACGAGCCGGAGTTGATTCTGATCTCGGCGGGATTCGACGCGCATCGCGAAGACCCCCTCGCAGGCCTCGCGTTCGTCGAGGACGACTACGCGTGGGTGACGCGCGAGATGATCGACGTCGCCGGCCGCCATGCGAAGGGACGCGTCGTATCGACGCTCGAGGGCGGTTACGCACTGTCGGCGCTCGGGCGCAGCGTCGCCGCGCATCTGCGCGAACTCATCACGCATTAGGATAGGAGTCATGCGACGCCGCGAATTCCTCGGCTCGTGCGCGCTATTGTCGGGACTCGCGGCGCGCGCGCACGCGAATGCCGGCGGTGAAGGCGTCGAAGTACGCCGCTACGCACGCTCGCGACTGATCGACATCCACGGCGCGCCAATCCGGCAGGCCGCGATCGTCGCGGAGACGAACTACGTCTTCCAGTATCCGTACGCCGCGACGCCGTGCTTCCTGCTGCGGCTCGCGAAGCCGGTCGCCACGCAGCCGGGCATGCATCGGGAGCAGGGCGACCGTTACGTCGCCCCCGGGGGCGTCGGGCCAGCGCGCGATCTCGTCGCATTCTCGGCGATCTGTGCGCACAAGCTCGCGTACCCGACGCGCGACGTCTCGTTCATTCGTTATCAGAGGCGGCGATCGGCGACGTCGGGCGCCAACGTCATCCACTGTTGCGCCGATCACAGCGTCTACGATCCGAGCGCGGGCGCGCGCGTCGTCTCCGGCCCTGCGCCGCAGCCGCTCGCGTGCATCGTGCTCGAGCACGATCCGGCGCGTGACGAGTTGTACGCGGTGGGCACGGCGGGCGCCGAGCAATTCGCGCGCTTTTTCGACCAGTACGCGATGAAGCTCACGTTCGAGTATGGTGGCGTCGAACGGGCGCGCACGCCGATCGGCGACACGACGGTGCTGCGCGAGCTCACGAATTACTGCCGCAACACGATCGAGTGCTGAGGAAATTGCGGTCGGACGCGAATTTCCGCTTCGGGAAATCGGGGTCGGACTCGACGTTCCGCGAAGTGGAAAATCGAGTCCGACACCAATTGCCCGAGCGATAAGGATTGGCGCAAAGCTTCGCGCCGATCCTTATCGCGCCGACCCCAAAGCCTGCTCGACGATCAGCGCCGCCGTCACGGCGCGCCCTTCGGCGACGAGGATGTTGTAGGTCCGGCACGCGGCGCGCGTGTCCATCACTTCGAGTCCGACGTTCGCGTCGTGCAGCGGCGCCGTCACCGACGGGCGCAGGAATCGCTGCGTCGACCCGGTGCCGAGCAGCACGATCTCCGGCGAATTGGCGAGCAGGGCGGCAAAATCCTGTGCCTGCAGTGCATCGAAACCAGCCGGTGCGAAGCCGGGTGCGACGCGCTGCGGCGTCAGCACGATGTTCTCGCGGTATTCGTCGCCGCCGACGCGAACCCAGCCGGGACCGCACCCGGTGACGACATTGCCCGTCGCCGCGTCGAGGTGGAATTTCACGTCACCGGCGCGCGAAAGCCGCGCGTCGAATCGCCGTCGCAGTTGTTGCAGCGGCGCATCCGGCACGCGCCGAAACGGCGATTGTGCATTGCGGTAAAGGAAGCACTTCGCTTACGATTGTAGCCCTTCACGATCGATCGTCGCTCGGACGGTTCCGGGCGCTTACGAGAGACGCCATGGCCACGCCTCCCCAGTCGCAGTTCGCCCGCATCGAGCGGCTTCCCCCGTACGTCTTCAACATCACGAGCGAGCTCAAGATGGAAGCTCGCCGCCGCGGCGAAGACATCATCGATTTCGGGATGGGCAACCCCGATGGCGCGACCCCCGCGCACATCGTGCAGAAGCTCGTCGAGACGGTGCAGCGCGGCGACACGCATGGTTACTCGGTGTCGAAAGGGATTCCGCGGCTGCGGCGCGCGATCTGTCACTGGTACGACCGGCGCTTCGGCGTCTCGTTCGATCCCGAGAGCGAGGCGATCGTGACGATCGGCTCGAAGGAAGGCATCGCGCATCTCGCGCTCGCGACGCTCGGCCGCGGCGACACGGTGCTCGTTCCGAACCCGAGCTATCCTATCCACATCTACGGGCCGGTGATCGCCGGTGCCGACATCCGCCAGGTTCGCCTCACGCCCGACGTCGATTTCTTCGCCGAGCTCGAGCAGGCGATCAGGCTGTCGGTGCCGAAGCCGAAGATGCTGATCGTCAATTTCCCGGCGAATCCCACCGCGCAATGCGTGGAGCTCGCGTTCTTCGAGAAGCTCGTCGCGCTCGCGAAGGAATACGGCATCTGGATCGCGCACGATCTCGCGTACGCCGACATCTGCTTCGACGGCTTTCGCGCGCCGTCGATCATGCAGGTTCCCGGCGCGCGCGACGTCGCCGTCGAATTCTTCACGATGTCGAAGAGCTACAACATGGCCGGCTGGCGCATCGGCTTCATGGTCGGCAATCGCGACCTCGTCTACGCGCTGTCGCGGATCAAGGGCTACCACGACTACGGAACGTTCACGCCGATCCAGGTCGCCGCGATCGCGGCGCTCGAAGGGCCCCAGGATTGCGTCACCGAGATCACGCAGCGCTACCAGCGCCGCCGCGACGTGCTCGTCAAGGGGCTGCACGAGGCGGGCTGGAACGTCGACGTGCCGAAGGCGTCGATGTACGTCTGGGCGAAGATACCCGACGCCTATGCAGCGCAAGGCTCGCTCGAGTTCGCCAAGCGGCTGCTCGCGCACGCCAAGGTTTCCGTTTCGCCCGGCGTGGGCTTCGGCGAATTCGGCGACACGCACGTGCGCTTCGCGATGATCGAAAACGAGGCGCGCACGCGGCAGGCGATCAGAGGGATCAAGCAGATGTTCCGCGCCGACGGCCTGCTGTGATCGACACCCCATGAAGCCGCTTCACGTCGGCCTCGTCGGCTTCGGCACCGTGGGCCGCGGCACGTGGGACGTCCTGCAGCGCAACGACGAAGAGATCACGCGGCGCGCGGGACGCCCGATCCGCATCACGTGGATCGGCACGCGCTCGCTCGAGCGCGCACGGCAGGGCACGCGGGGGATGAGCGGCGTGCAGTTCACGAGCGACCCGTCGGATGTCGTGCGCCGTGACGACGTCGACATCGTCTGCGAGCTGATCGGCGGCATCGAGCCGGCGCGCTCGCTGGTCCTCGACGCGATCGCGCACGGCAAGCACGTCGTCACCGCGAACAAGGCGCTGCTCGCGGAGTACGGGAACGAGATCTTCGCCGCGGCCTACGCGAAGGGCGTCATGGTCGCGTTCGAAGGCGCGGTCGCGGGGGGCGTGCCGATCATCAAGGCGCTGCGCGAGGGCCTCACCGCGAATCGCATCGAATGGATCGCCGGCATCATCAACGGCACCGCGAATTTCGTCCTGTCGACGATGCGGGAAACGGGCGCATCGTTCGCCGACGCGCTTGCGCAGGCACAGGCGCGCGGCTACGCCGAGGCGGATCCGACGCTCGACGTCGAGGGCATCGACGCCGCGCACAAGCTCACGATCATGTCGGCGATCGCGTTCGGCGTGCCGATGCAGTTCGACAAGGCGTACGCCGAGGGCATCACGAAGCTCACGCGCGAGGACCTGCGCTATGCGGAAGAGCTCGGCTATCGGATCAAGCTCCTCGGCATCACCCGGCGCGCCAAGCGGGGCATCGAGCTTCGCGTGCACCCGACGCTGATTCCGGCGCGGCGCCTGATCGCCAACGTGGAGGGCGCGATGAACGCGGTGCTCGTGAAGGGCGATGCGGTCGGCGCGACGCTCTATTACGGCGCCGGCGCCGGTGCCGAGCCGACGGCGAGCGCCGTCATCGCCGATCTCGTCGACGTGACGCGGATGCACACCGCCGATCCCGAGCACCGCGTGCCGCACCTCGCGTTCCAGCCCGATCAGCTGACCGATACCCCGTTCCTGCCGATGGGCGACGTCGAGACGAGCTATTACCTGCGCCTGCGCGTCCTCGACCGGCCCGGCGTGCTCGCCGACATCACGCGCATCCTCGCCGACCGCGAGATCTCGATCGACGCGATGATCCAGAAGGAGCCCAGCGAAGGCGAGGAGCAGACCGACATCATCCTGCTCACGCACAAGTCGATCGAGCACCGCGTCGTCGACGCGATCGCGAAAATCGAGTCGCTGCCGACGGTGCGCGGCAAGGTGGTGCGCATCCGGCTCGAGGCTCTCGGCTAGCCATGGCGGCACCCGCGCCCCGTCCGGGCGAAGGACGGGCGACGCTGTACGCGAGCACGCGTGGCGCGTGGTGGCACGCGCCGCAGCCATTCTCGGCGGTCCTGCTCGAAGGCCTCGCGCCCGACGGCGGACTCGCCGTCCCGATCGCGTATCCCGAGCTCACGCAGGGCGATCTCGCGAAGCTGCGGCCGCTTGCGTATGCCGACCTCGCGGCGGCGATTCTCGCGCGCTTCATCGGCGACATTCCGCGCCCCGACCTCGATGCGCTCGTGCGCCGGACCTATACGCGCGAGCGCTTCGGAAGCGACGAGATCACGCCGCTGTCGACGCTCGCGCCGGGCCTGCATCTGTTGCACCTGTCGAACGGACCGACGCTGGCGTTCAAGGACATCGCGCTTTCGCTGCTCGGCCATCTCTTCGAATACACGCTGCGCGACGCCGGTCGGCTCAACATCCTCGGCGCGACGTCGGGCGACACCGGCAGCTCCGCCGAATACGCGATGCTCGGCAGGCGCGGCATCGCGGTGTTCATGCTGTCGCCGCATGGGCGCATGAGCGCGTTCCAGCAGGCGCAGATGTACTCGCTCGACGCGCCGAACATCCACAACCTCGCGATCCAGGGCACGTTCGACGCGTGCCAGGACATCGTGAAGGCGCTCGCCGGCGATGCGCAGTTCAAGCGTCGCCATGCGCTTGGCGCCGTCAACTCGATCAACTGGGCGCGCATCGCCGCGCAGGTCGTCGACTACTTCAAGGGCTACTTCGCGGCGACGTCACGCGACGACGAGAAGGTCGACTTCGCCGTGCCGTCGGGCAACTTCGGCAATGTCCTGGCCGGTCACGTTGCGCGCGCGATGGGGCTGCCGATCGCGCGGCTCGTCGTCGCGACGAACGAGAACGACGTGCTGCACGAGTTCTTCGTGACCGGCCGCTATCGCCCGCGCGCCGTTGCCGAGACGCACGCGACGTCGTCACCGTCGATGGACATCTCGAAAGCGTCGAATTTCGAGCGCTACCTCTTCGACATGACCGGACGCGATCCGCAGAACCTCGTCGCACTGTGGCGCGATCTCGCGCGCGATGGCAGCTTCGACATCCGCGGCTCGGCGATCCTCGCGCGCGTTCGCGACTCCGGCTTCGTTTCCGGCCGCAGCACCCACGCCGATCGCATCGCCACCATTCGCGACGTGCATCGACGACACGGCGTGATGATCGACCCGCACACGGCGGACGGCGTGCACGTCGGGCGAGCGTTGCGCGATGCGCGCACGCCGATGATCTGCCTGGAAACCGCATTGCCGGCGAAGTTCGCGGCGACGATGCGCGAGGCGCTCGGCGTCGAGCCGCCGCGACCGTCGCGCTACGCCGGGATCGAAGCGCGGCCGCAGCACGTGACCGTGCTGCCGGCCGACGCAGCGCGGGTCGCCGCGTACATCGCCGAGCACGATCGCGCGGCCTGACCGGCCCATGAAAGCTATCGACGAAATGCGCGGCGTCCTGCACGCCCTCGGGCGCAATCTCGCGTCCGGCCTGCGCCTCGCGCTCTTCATGCGCGTCGATGCGCAGTCGTTTCGCGTGTCGGCGACGCAACTCGTGCTGCTGGTCCTCGTGTCTGCGGCGATCGACATCGACGCCGACTGGCTGCGCGCAACCGGCGACGCGCGTTTCTCGGTCGCGGGCCTGCAGGGCGAGCTCTTCGCACTCGGCCTGCTCGCGCTCACGTCGGCCGTGCTCGCGGCGGCGCGCCGCGAGCGGTCGCTGTACCTCGCGTTGCCGGTCGTGATCCTCGCGTCGTTCCCGGTCGTGCAAGTCGTGCATCTGCTGCCCGACCTGTCGCGTGCCGCGGCGCGCGTATCCGATCTCGCGCGACACGTATTCGAGGTGGCGCTTTACGGATGGATGTTCATCGTCGCCGCACGGGCGGTGTACGTCGCGGCCGACCCTGGGCGAGGCTTTCGGCGGGCCTTCGCCGTGCTCGGCGGCGTGCTCGTGATCGCGCCGCTCTGGTTCGCGCCATTCACCGGGCCGCTCGAGCCGTGGTGGCGCGAGTACGACGCCGTGACGGCTGCCGGCGCGATGAATCCTGCGTCCGAGCCCGTCTTGGCCGCGCAGGATTTCCTGATGGACCGCGCGCTCGAGAATCTCGACGACGAGCGCCGCGGCGTCACCGATCTCTATTTCGTCGGCTTCGCCCCCGACGGCCGGCATCCCGGCTTCGTGAGCGACGTCGAGGCTGCGCAGCGCGCGATGAACGAGCACTGGAACACCGCCGGGCGCTCGGTGGTGCTCGTCAACAGTCCCCTGACCGTTGCCGAGCGACCCTTCGCGACGATTACGAACCTCCGCGCGGCACTGCTCGAGATCGGGGACCTGATCGACGCCGACGACGACATCGTGATGATCTACCTCGCGGGCAGTCCCGGCCCCGGGCGCACGCTCGCGGCGGTGAACCCGCCGCTCGATCTCGTCGATCTGTCGCCCGCCGGCCTGCGGCAACTGCTCGACGCCGCCGGCATTCGCTTTCGCATCATCGTCGTGTCCACGTGCGAGGCAGGCGCGTGGACCGACGAACTCGCCGACGAGGAAACCGCGGTCATCGCGTCGTCGGCGGCCGGCATTCGCGGCGACGATTGCCGCGGCGGCCTCGTCGCATCGCGCTTCGGCGACGCGTTCTTCGGCGCGATGGCGAAGACGAGCGATCTCGGCAGTGCGTTCGACGTCGCGAAGAAGCGGCTGGCCGCGATCGGCGCGCCCGCGCCGGTGCTGACGCTCGGGCCCGCGCTCGCCGAGCACATGAAGTCGCTGCAGCAGCATCGCGGACCGATCACGACGGCCGCGAAGCGTTCCTTTCCTGCCGCACCTTTCCTCTTTCCACGCCGAGGGTCCGCCGCTACGATTGCGTCCGCGGCCGTTTCGCGTTAGGTTCGCTATCCCATTGTCATAAGAGGACCCGTCCCATGGCCATCTGGAAGGACAGTACCGCGCGCGTCGCTCCGCCGCCGCCCGCCGCCGAGCGCGAGCCCACGCGCTACGAGCCGCCGAAGCCCGAAATCGCGCCTGCGCCCCCGGTGCATGCACCCGCGCCCGCAGCGACACCGACCGCCGTGCCGCGCGCCGAGCCGCAACTCGCGAGGAAGGAATCGCTGATCGCATCGGACATCACGATCGAGGGCAAGATCGAAGGTGCCGGCAACGTGCGGATCGCCGGCAAGTTCAAGGGCGACGTCAACGTGCAGGGCGACCTGACCATCGAGGGCGGCGCCAAGCTGACCGGCGCAGTCCGCGCGGACAAGGTGACGATCGCAGGCGAGCTCGAAGGCAACGTCGAGCAGGCGACGCTCGTCGATCTGCTGCAGTCCGGCGTCGTCGTGGGTGACGTCAAGGCGGGCTCGCTGACCGTGGCCGCGGGCGCGCGCCTGCGGGGGCAGGCCGAGTTCGGCTGGGAGGAAGGCAGGCCGGGCAAGCCGGGCATCAAGCGCGAGGGCGGCGGGATTTGATCGCCCCGGTGCGGCCGGGGGGCGCCGGCGCCACCCGGCAATGCCCGCACTGCCGGGAAACCATTCTCGAAAGTGCGGCACGGTGCCCGTCGTGCCGCCACTACCTTCGCTACGACGACCGCAGCGACGCTGCGGTCGCGCCGGCGATCACGCCGCTCCGCATCGAGGGCAGCATTCGCCATCCCGAGGACGGCGATCCGTGGGAGTACACGGTCGTCGTCACCGTCCAGAACGATCGAGGCGAGGAGATCGCGCGGAAGCTCGTCGGCGTCGGTGCGATGGACGCCAACGAGCAATGCACGGTCACGCTGTCGGTCGAAGCCGTCGCGGCGCCCAAGCGCGCCGGCAAGCGCGGCATGCGGCACTGACCGAAGCGCGCTGGCCCGAGACGATCGACAACGCCTGCAGCGCTCCACGCGCGCAGCGCGGGCTCGACAGCTCGCTGAACGGGCGGCGCTCATCCACGCGCCGCCCGCGCACTTCACGCTGCGATCACGGCACCGCGGCGGCATTCGCCTGGTTGATCAGGAACGTCGCGTCGTCCGGCAGCAGCAATCGCTGGCTGACGAGGCTGTTCGCTGCGGCCGTCACCTTGTCGACATAATCCTGGTGCGTCGGGTAGCGCTCCTCGAGCGAGGGCCGCGGGTCGTTGTTCGCGAGCCGCTCGGCCCTCGTGCGCGAGAACGGAACGAACGAGCCCGTGAGGTCGCATGAATCGCCTTCGCTGAAGTTGGCGCGGCGCACGTTCGAGCCCATGTACGTTCCGAGTGGCACCTGGACGGTCGTGTTGCGCAAGCCGTCGGCGGTGTTGCCGTTCGCGTCGATCTTCGGCACCAGCCGGTTGTAACCGCCGCCGCGAATCGGCGGTTCCGCCATGATCCCGGTGATGTCGTTCACGTCGAAGAGCGGTCCGCGATCGAGATAGAACTTCTGCGCGAACACGCCGGCCGGCGTGAAGTTGACCGCGGGAATGTACGGATACTGGATCGAGTCGACCGAGACGAGCGTGCCGGCCGCGAGCGTCGGGTAGAGGCTCGGCGGCGGCTCCGTGCCGTCGACGATCCATTGCTGCAGGTCCACCAGCAATGCGCGTTGTGCCTGGATGAACGGGTTGCTGTTGGCGTGCAGCTGGCACGCCGCGGGAATCGCGGGAATCGTGCCGGGCGGCTGCGCGAGCGTGTTGCCGCCGCCGTGGTGCGTACTCGCGAAAAGATAGATCCGCACGTTGGACGGAAGCGCCAGGTCGCGCATACCGAACGAATCGGTCGTGTTGAGC
The DNA here is from genome assembly GCA_035717085.1 of Casimicrobiaceae bacterium. Lineage (GTDB taxonomy): Bacteria > Pseudomonadota > Gammaproteobacteria > Burkholderiales > Casimicrobiaceae > VBCG01. The sequence continues at coordinate 11,574 of DASTIY010000239.1, forward strand.
GCCATCGTCGCTTGCCAATACTCGGTGTCCGTGTTCGTGTGGAAGATCTTCGGGCACGTGTGCGACTGCGTGCACCGGTCGAGCTGTCCGGCGGTGATGCCGGCGATCGGGTCGGTGCTCACGCCCCAGGTCTGTGACGACTCGGCGCCGGGGAACTGCCGCTCGGTGTGCTGCGTGCCGGAGAGGCGCGTCGGCTGCGCCCAGCGTACGTTGAACGCGCCGCGGTTCGACGCCTTGTGCGGAATCGCGCCGTCGAACACCTGGTTGCCGTTCTCGTCCTCGTTGAAGCCGAGCTCGATGAACGTGCGGATCCAGCGTCCGCTCTGCGACGAGCCGTAGATGATCGCGCGCTGGATCGCATCGCCGAGCGGATTCTGCGGTCCCTGCGCGTCGGTCGGACACTTGTTGTGTCCGTTGGCGTGCGGGTTCGCATTGCAGCGCGCGGTGCCATCGGGATTGCCATTGCCGTAACGACGCACGCTGTTGCGCAGGAACGCATTCAGATCGCGTGTCGCCGCGAACCCGAGCCCCGCGACGAGCGGGTTCTTCGCCGTATAGATGAGCTCGTAGATGTGGTTGGTGTCGAAGCCACCCTTGAGGCAAACCTTCGTCGCGTCGGGGACGCCAGGGAATGGAACGCTCGTGCAATCGGCGAACGCCCAGTCGGTGTTGGGGATCGTCACCTTGGCGTCGTCCTGATGGACGCGCATGGTGAGCGTTGCGTCGGCGTTGTTCGTGCTCACGGCCTCGTACGCGGGCGGCGCCGTCACGTCCTGCGTCGACTCGGGAGCGTCGAGGATGTATTCCGAACGCACGCGGCCGGTGATCTCGCTGCCGTCGCGATTGCGCGCGACCGGTACCGTGATGCGCAGCCCGCTCGTCAGGTCGATTTCCCATCCGCTGTCGACGAGCGTGTATCCCTGCTTTTCCAGGAAGCCGTCGCCGATGGCGGTGGCGCTGCCGCCGATGTTCATCTCGGGGCTGCGAATGCGCCCGCGGTTCGGGACGTCGTGCAGGATCGTCCCGTTGCCGCGGCTCATGTCGATCGGCTTCGTGATCACGACGTCCATCGAATACTCGACCATGCCGCGCGCGTTGCGCGGCGCGAGCGCGATGTCGGTGATGATCGCGTTGCGCGGATCCTTCGGATCGACCTCGCCGTAGGCGACGCCGGTCAACGTCTCGTACTGGCCGACGCTGCCGAACGACATGCCGCCGAACGCAGGCGACTCCAGCTTGTTGATCTGCAGATCGGTGATGCGCGCCTCGGCGGGAAGCGCGACGACGGCGACGATTGCGGGAACGAGCACTGCGACGAGCTTCTTCGGGCGGGGCGCGCGGATGCGGGAAACGGGCTGCATGCGAATGTCCTCCGGTCGTGATCGAATGTAGCGAACGCAATGCCGGCGGCGCGTATCGACGCGACGTTGCGATACGCGCGTGCCGGCATCGGCATCAACGCTATGCCGGTTCACCACCTGCGTCAATTTCCACGCACGTCAACGATCGTCTTTGCGCAGCGCGTGCCACGTCGGCTATCGTTCTGCGCAATGGAACGGACCCGGCCGAACGCAGACGCGATCGTGGAGACCGACGTTCCCGCACGGCTCGACGCGCTGTCGTGGTCGCGCTTTCACACGCTCGTGATCGTCGCGCTCGGGATCACCTGGGTGCTCGACGGCCTCGAAGTGACGCTGGCGGGCGCCGTTTCCGGTGCGCTGAAGACCAGTCCGACGCTGCGCTTCGACGATGCGCAGGTGGGCCTGTCGGCGAGCGCGTACCTCGCGGGCGCCGTGCTCGGCGCACTCGTGTTCGGGTGGCTCACCGATCGCTACGGGCGCAAGCGGCTCTTCTTCGTGACGCTCGGCGTCTACATCGCCGGTACGGCAACCACCGCGTTGTCCACCGATTTCGCAACATTCGCGCTATGTCGCTTCGTCACGGGCGCAGGCATCGGTGGCGAGTATTCGGCGATCAATTCGGCGATCCAGGAACTCGTTCCCGCGCGCTACCGCGGCCGCACCGATCTCGGGGTCAACGGGAGCTTCTGGCTGGGTGCGATGCTCGGCGCGCTGGGTGCGAGCGTGCTGTTGCAGCCGGGACGGCTTCCATCCGACATCGGCTGGCGCCTCGCATTCGGCATCGGCGCGCTGCTCGGCGTCGGCATCCTGCTGCTGCGACGATTCGTTCCCGAGAGTCCGCGCTGGCTGCTTCTGCATGGGCGGCCGGATGAGGCGCGAGGCATCGTGGAGCGGATCGAATGGCGCGTCGGTGCCGCGGCCATGGCGCCGCTGCCCCGGATTCGATTGCGTATCCGCTCGCGCGCGGTGAGCTTCGTCGATCTCGGCGTGGCGCTTTTCCGCCGTTATCCGCGGCGTGCCGTGCTCGGTCTCGTGCTGATGACGGCGCAGGCGTTCTGCTACAACGCGATCTTCTTCACTTACGCGCTCGTCCTCGACCGCTTCTATGCGGTCGGCGCCGAGGATGTGGGCCTCTACCTGCTTCCGTTCGCCGTCAGCAACTTCCTCGGGCCGCTCGTCCTCGGCCGCCATTTCGACACCTGGGGCCGCCGGCCGATGATCGCCGCGACGTACGCGCTGTCGGGACTGCTGCTCGGGATCACCGCGCTGCTCTTCGTCGCCGGCATGCTGAGCGCCGCGACGCAAACGCTCGCGTGGACGCTGGTCTTCTTCTTCGCGTCCGCGGCCGCGAGCTCCGCGTATCTCGTCGTCAGCGAAAGCTTTCCGATCGAGGTACGCGCGCTGTCGATCGCGTTGTTCTACGCGCTCGGCACCGGCATCGGCGGCATCGGCGCGCCGTGGCTTTTCGGTGTCCTCATCGGCACGGGAAAGCCGGCGGCGATCGCGTGGGGCTACGCGCTCGGTGCTGCGTTGATGCTGGCGGCGGCGGCCGTCGCGTGGTGGCTCGGTGTCGCTGCCGAGCGGCGACCGCTCGAGGACGTCGCGCGTCCGCTGTCGTCGCTCGACTGATCGGCAGCTCGATGCACAGCCGCGGATGCCGGCTCGGTGCGGACGCGCCGAGCCGGCCTCGATGACGAAGCGCCGGCGGCCCCGTTCCGAGCATGCGATCGATGCCCCGCAAGGTCGTTCCACTGCGGAAGCAGCACGAGGCTGTTCGGGTTGTAGCCGGCGTTCTTCAGCGTGTCGATCGTTCCGATCGTCTTCTCCGCCTTCAAATCGCCCGTACGCGGTGGGACTGCTCGTCCGGGAGCCGGAGGACCGGTCGCACGTCTTGCTCGTGATGGTGTTGCTCGCGACCGTCAGCTTCGACGGATTCCTGGAGACGCCGGCGTGGGCGGCGATCGCCGGCGCCACCGACGACGACACGACGCTCGAGAGCGCGGGCCTGGTCCTCGCGCCGTGCGTGTTTCTCGCCATGTTCCTGCTCGTGTGCCGCTTCTGTGCACTGGCGGCAGCCTCCACGCAGCGATCTGGGAACCTG
>DASTIY010000240.1:0-6744 GCA_035717085.1 Casimicrobiaceae bacterium
GCAGGCACGCGCGACGCGCACGCGTTCACCTATCTCGATTTCGAGCGCGCGGCGCGCGCTTACGGCGCGATGGGCGGATTCGCGCACATCGCTACGCTGATCCGGCGCCTGCGCGGAGAGCGGCCCGGCGCGTTGCTGCTCGACGGCGGCGATACGTGGCAGGGCTCGGCGACGTCGCTGTGGACGCGCGGCCAGGACATGATCGAGGCGCAGAAGCTTCTCGGCGTCGACGTCATGACCGGGCACTGGGAGTTCACGTACGGCGCCGAGCGCGTGCGGGAGGTCGTCGAGCGCGACTTCGCCGGGCGCGTCGACTTCGTCGCGCAGAACGTGACCACGGCGGACTTCGGCGATCCCGTCTTCGACCCCTATGTCATGCGCACGATGAATGGCGTGCCGGTCGCGATCGTCGGCCAGGCATTTCCGTACACGCCGATCGCGAATCCCCGCTACTTCGTTTCGCAGTGGACGTTCGGCATCCAGGAAGAAAACCTGCAGAAGGTCGTCGACGAGGCGCGCGGCAAGGGCGCGCAGGCCGTCGTCCTGCTGTCGCACAACGGGATGGACGTCGATCTCAAGCTCGCGTCTCGCGTGCGCGGAGTCGATGCGATCCTCGGCGGCCATACGCACGACGGCGTGCCGCAGCCGACGCTCGTGAGCAATCCGGGAGGCCGCACGCTCGTCACCAACGCCGGCAGCCACGGCAAGTTCCTCGCGGTGCTCGACCTGTCGGTGAAGGGCGGCAAGGTCGACGACTATCGCTATCGATTGCTCCCGGTGTTCTCGCAGCTGCTTGCTGCCGACCAGGCGATGAGCGAGCACATCGAGCGCGTGCGCGCACCGCACGCCGCGAAGCTCGGCGAGAAGCTCGCGGTCACCGAGGGCTTGCTGTACCGGCGCGGCAATTTCAACGGCACCTTCGATCAGCTGATCCTCGATGCGCTGCTCGCCGAGAAGCAGGCGCAGATCGCGTTCTCGCCGGGATTTCGGTTTGGTCGCTCGCTGCTGCCGGGTGAGGCCATTCGCTACGAAGACGTGCTCGACCAGACGGCCATCACGTATCCGTACATGAACGTGACGAAGATGCCGGGCACGATGATCAAGACGATTCTCGAGGACGTCGCCGACAACCTCTTCAATCCCGATCCGTATTACCAGCAGGGCGGCGACATGGTGCGCGTGGGCGGCATGCGCTACGCGATCGATCCGTACGCGGCGATGGGCAAGCGCATCGTGAAGATGGAGCTCGACGGCAAGGCGATCGAGCCCTCCGCGATCTACACGGTGGCGGGCTGGGCGCCCGTGTCCGAAGAGGCGAAGGCGGCGGGCGGCGAGCCCGTCTGGGAGGTGGTCGCGCGTTACCTGCGCGCGAAAAAGACGATCGTCGCGCGCCCGCCCGACGTGCCGAAGCTCGAAGGCGTCGGCCGCGATCCCGGCATGGCGTGATTCACCCGTTCCATGGCGAGTGGTTGAAGTCGTAGCCGGCGATCACACGCTCGGCGTTGCCGCCTGCATCGACGAGCTGGATGTGCACCGTCTGGTCGTGCAGCGCACGCAATCCGGACATCGCCGGCGCGAAGACGACTTCGCCCGAGGTCGCATCGAACGGCACGTTCGTCAGGCGCTCCAGCACGTTGCCCTGTGCGATCCGCACGACGTCGAGACGCTCGACGCCCGCGAGCGAGGCCTGCAGCCGCGCGACGGTCAGGTCGTCGTCGGGCGCGACCGTGCAATTGACGCTGCCGTTGCAGGCGACGCGGTACTCGCGCACGCGCCAACCCGAGATGACGAGATCGCGCACGAACGCCGCACTCAGCACCGCGGAGACGCTGCCGCGGACGAAGCCCTCGCGGATCGCCGCACCGAGTTGCACGATGTCCTCAAGGTGTTCCGCACACGCATCGCAGCTCAGCAGGTGCTCGTCGATGCGCGCTTCGCCCGCCGTGTCGAGCTCGCCCAGCCAATACTCGAGGAGCGTGGGCAGATCGACGCGATCGGCGCACCCGTCGGCCTTCACGGACGACCTCCGGCATCGACGCAGTCGCGCATTCGCTGCAGCGCGCGATGCCGGATCACGCGCACGTTGGCCTCGGTCAGGTCCAACTCGGCGGCAAGCTCGGGCGCGGGACGCTCGGCGTAGAACGTCATGATCAGGATCGACCGCTCGCGCGCGGCCAGTGCGCGAAGGCATTCGGTGACGCGCGCGTGGTCGAGGCGCGCGCCATCGTCGGGCGCCACCTCGGGCTCGTCCGATGCGTAGGTTTCGAGCAACCGCTCGCGGCGCGCGTGTGTACGGCGCAGCTCGATCACCACGTTGCGACAGGTGCCGAGCACGAACGAGGCGAGCATCGTCGGGTCGCGCAGTGCGCCGGCGCGCAGCCGCTCGATCGTCATCAGCATCACCTGCTGCGCGAGATCGGCCGCCGCGTGCGGGTCGCGCAGATGGCGCAGCCCGTACAGTCGCGCACGGCGCAGGAGCCGACGGCACAGCTCCGCTTCCTCGGCCGGCGAGCGTCCTGCCGCGATCCGGCGCGCGAGCTCCGCGTCGTCGAGCGCGGCGAGAGCGGTCGCGGGCGGTCCCATCGGCGCAGCGTACCAGCGCACCCCATGCCGAGGAAGTGTAACGGGACGTCCGCTCGTTACACATCCTCGCGTCGTCACCCCACACGAGGAGCATTTCCATGCAGCTCGCATCAGGCACGCGCGTCGACGAAATCGCCGACGGCATTTTCCGGATCAACACGCCGATCGACATTCCCGGCGTGCCGGAGCGGTTCAACTTCAACCAGTACCTGATCGTCGACGATCAGCCGCTGCTCTTCCACACCGGTCCGCGACGGCTGTTCCCGCGAGTTCGCGACGCGATGGGCGCGGTGATGCCGGTCGAGCGCCTGCGCTACGTCGCGTTCTCGCACTTCGAGGCGGACGAGTGCGGCGCGCTGAACGAATGGCTGGCCGCGGCCCCGCAGTCGTCTCCGGTGTGCGGACAGATCGCAGCGATGGTCTCGGCCAACGACGTCGCCGACCGCCCGCCGCGCGCGCTCGCCGACGGCGAGCTGCTCGAGCTCGGGCGCCACGCGCTGCGCTGGCTCGACACGCCGCACGTTCCGCATGGCTGGGATTGCGGGCTGATGATGGAGGAGCGCACTCGCACGTTCCTGTGCGGCGATCTCTTCACCCAGGGAGGCGCCGGCGACGTCGCGCTCACCGAATCGGACATCCTGGGGCCGAGCGAGGCGTTTCGCGCGCCGCTCGACTACTTCGCGCACGCGCCACAGAGCGCGGCGACGCTGCAGCGGCTCGCGGAGCTGCAGCCGACGACGCTCGCGTGCATGCACGGCAGCGCGTATCGCGGCGACGGTGGCGCGATGCTGCGCGAGCTCGCCGCCCGCCTCGCCTGAAACCAGGTCTGACCCCGGTCAGACGCAATTTTTCTGCCGGATTACTTGACGGTGACGCGCGCGAAGCGCCGCTTTCCCGCCTGCACGACGACGGTCGAACCCGGCGCGATCGCGAGTGATTTGTCGGCGACCGCGTCGCCGTCGACCTTGAGGCCGTGCTGCGCGATCAGTCGCAGCGCTTCCGATGTCGATTCCACCACGCCAGCCTGCTTCGCCACCTGCGCGATCGGCATCGCGTTGCCGTCCGAATGCAGCGTGACTTCGGGCATGTTCTCCGGCATCGCGTGCTGGCGGAACCGCGCGTCGAATTCGACAGCGGCCGCATCGGCCGCCTGCGGCGAGTGGAAGCGCGCGGTGATCTCGTGCGCGAGCATGGCCTTGGCGTCGCGCGGGTTGCGGCCTTCGTCGCAGGCGCGGCGAAGCGCGGCGATCTCGGCTTCGGGTCGAAACGACAGTAGCTCGTAGTAGCGCCACATCAGCGTGTCCGAGATCGACATCAGCTTGCCGTAGATCGACGAAGGCGGTTCCGTGATGCCGACGTAATTGTCAAGCGACTTCGACATCTTGTTGACGCCGTCGAGCCCTTCCAGCAGCGGCAGCGTGAGGATGCACTGCGGCTCCTGCCCGTAATGGCGCTGCAGCTCGCGCCCGACGAGCAGGTTGAACTTCTGGTCGGTCCCGCCGAGCTCGACGTCGGTGCGCAGCGCCACCGAGTCGTACCCCTGCGCGAGCGGATAGAGGAACTCGTGGATCGCGATCGGCTGCTCGCTCGCGAAGCGCTTCGCGAAGTCGTCGCGCTCGAGCATGCGCGCCACCGTGTACTTCGCCGCGAGGCGGATCATGCCGTCGCTGCCCAGCGCGGCGAGCCATTTGGCGTTGAACGCCACTTCGGTCTTCTCGCGGTCGAGGATCAGGAACGCCTGGTCGGTGTACGTCTTCGCGTTCGCCGCGATCTCCTCGGGCGACAGCGGAGGCCGCGTCACGTTGCGCCCGGTCGGATCGCCGATCAGGGCGGTGAAGTCACCGATCAGGAAGACGACGTGGTGGCCGAGGTCCTGCAGCTGGCGCAGCTTGTTGAACTGGACGGTATGACCGAGGTGGAGGTCGGGCCGCGTCGGGTCGAAACCCTCCTTGATATTCAGCGGCTTGCCGCGCGCGAGCTTGGTGCGGAGCTCGCTTTCGACGAGGAGCTCGTCGGCGCCCCGGCGAAAGACGGCAAGCTGGGCGTCGACATCCACGGGGGGCATGGGGCTGTAGGACGCTCGCCGATCGGGTTGTAGGATTTTTGCGGGATCCTTGCTACAATCGCCCCGCCTTTGGCGCCGAACGGAAGCGAGCGGTGCCGATTTTCGAAGAACAGCACCTACTTCCGTTGCGCGCGCACAAACCCCGCATTCTATCCCAGGGACTTCGCGCGGCCGCCGCCGGCGCCGCGAAGCTCATCTCGCCCGGGCAGGCGCTCGCGATCGTCGTCCTCGGCCTCGCCGGCGTCGCCGCGTTCGGCATCACGCCCGACACGACGCTCGACGCGACCGCCGTTCGCAACATCGTGCGGACGCTGCCGCTCCCCGCATTGACCGAGGTCGCCACGCCCGACGAGCAGTACTGGCGCGAGGAGCGCGTCGAGCGCGGGGACACGATCGGAAACCTGCTCGCGCGCGCCGCCGTGACCGATTCGGATGCGCTCGAGTTCGTGCGCAACGATCCCACCGCCCGCGCGCTCTACCAATTGCGGCCGGGCAAGCCGCTGCAGGTCGCCACCGACGACGACGGACGGCTGACGGCGCTGCGCTTTCTCGGCCCGGACGGGGCGATGCTGTCGATCACGCGCGGCGCGAACGGCTTCGTCGCATCGCGCGCAGCGCCGCCCGACGACACGCGGCTGACGCTGCGCGCGGGCGAAATCCAGTCCTCGCTCTTCGCCGCGGCCGACGCCGCGGGCCTCCCCGATTCGGTGACCCTCGCGCTCGCCGACATCTTCGGCGGTGAAATCGACTTCTATCACGACCTGCGCCGCGGCGACCGCTTCGCGGTGCTGTACGAGACGCGCTACGTCGACGGCGAGCCGGCAGGCACCGGGCGCGTTCTCGCTGCGGAGTTCGACAACGACGGACGCGCGTATCAAGCGTTCCTGTGGCGCAGGCCCGACGGCACCGAAGGCTATTACGACGCGAACGGCCGCAACTCGCGCAATGCGTTCCTCCGTTCACCGATGGAATTCTCGCGCGTGACGTCGGGCTTCACGATGGCGCGGCTGCACCCGATCCTGCACACGATGCGCGCCCACAAGGGCACCGATTTCGCCGCGCCGATCGGAACGCCGGTGCGCGTCACCGCCGACGGCGTCGTCACGTTCGTCGGTCAGCAGACCGGCTACGGCAACGTGATCATGGTGAAGCACGACGGCCGTTATTCGACCGTGTACGCGCATCTTTCGCGCTTCGCGAGCGAGACGACGCAGGGCGCGCGCGTGCATCAGGGCGACACGATCGGCTTCGTCGGCCAGACCGGCTGGGCCACCGGGCCGCACCTGCATTACGAACTGCGCGTCGACGGCGAACCTCGCGACCCGCTCACGGTCGCATTGCCGATGGCAACTCCGGTCACCGACCAGGATCGCCCGGCGTTCATCGCCGCGATCGCGCCGTTGCAAGGCGAGCTGGCGGTCGTTCGCGACTTGCCCGACACGCGGCTCGTCGCCGCGGAGTAGACCGCTTCGTCGCTCGGCGCGTCGCGCGCCGATTCGCCTTTTTCCATGCCTCGCGAACTCTTCGCCGGCGTCATGTCCGGGACCAGTCTCGACGGCGTCGACGCGGTCGTCGCCGATTTCGCACCCGAGAACCGCAAGGTGTGCGAGACGCTGGGCGCGGCGCACATCGCGTATCCATCGCTTTTGCGCGACGAGCTGCTCGCGCTGCAGCAGCCCGGCGCGAACGAGCTCGCGCGCGCCGGCGCCGCGGCGAACATGCTCGCGCAACTCTACGCGGATGCGATTGCCGAGGCGATCGCCAAGGCGAAGATCGAGCGCAGCGAGCTGCGCGCGGCGGGCGTGCACGGGCAGACGCTGCGGCATCGGCCCGATCGCGGCTTCACCGTCCAGCTCAACAATCCGGCGCGCGTCGTCGAGAAATCGGGCGTCGTCGTCGTCGCCGACTTTCGCAGCCGCGACGTCGCCGCAGGCGGGCAGGGCGCGCCGCTCGTTCCGGCGTTCCATCGCGCGCTCTTCGGCGCGCGCGGCACGCACCGTGTCGTCGTCAACGTCGGCGGCATCGCGAACATCACCGACCTGCGGCCGGACGGCAGCGTGCTCGGCTTCGACACGGGGCCGGGCAACGTGCTGTCC
>DASTIY010000241.1:0-2756 GCA_035717085.1 Casimicrobiaceae bacterium
GACGGACACGCCGTAGCCGTGCTCCGGCCCGCGCGTCAACGCCCGAAGTATCAGCAAATCGACGGTGCCTTGAATGAGCTTCGCTGGTGCGCGGTCGACCGTCAACGTCGTTCCCCTGATCTGGTGAGGGGAGACTACAGCCGGCCGGCGCGCCATGCAACAAGCTCTCCGGCGACCGCGAGTGAGGAACGACGGAGAGAACGCTCGCTGCTGGCGCGAGCGCATCGTTTACTCTGCGCGCGCTCCAACCTCCGCATGAAGCACTGCAATTCTTGGAAGCAAAACACTCGACCCTCATGCAAACCAAACGACCGAAACGGGTGGCATGCGTTATGCATCGCTTTCATTGCCTGTGATCCGGGGTGCAGCAAGGTCAAGGCTTCACGCAATGCGGACATTTTTCAGCCTACATCGTTGCGGGCGTTCGAGACGAAGGCGGTATGCGTTCTTCCGCCATCGCTTCGCCCGTTCATCGCACCGCGCACGCCGCGTCGACTTCCTGCGCCATAGCCGGCTCGCTGCTACTTTGCTCAGCATCATGGGCGGCGCCTCGCCCGTCCAAGCCGTCAGTCCAACCTAGACGTCGCGAATCCCGTCGCGTTGGCGCCCGCTCGCGCGCCAGTTCTTCGTTTTCGTTGGATATGAACAACAGTCGAACAAATGATCAGGGCGTTTTCTCTGAAGGAGTTGGGACCCACCACCGTCGGATTGGGACGCGTCGTCATCGTTGCCGCGGGCGTCGCGGCGCTCGCGGTCGCGCTGTATCGGACGCCGGTTTGGCTCAATATCTGGAACATCGGCGCCGTCGTAGTCGCGATCGTCGGTGCCGTCACTCTGCTCGCGCTCGCGCTCGGCGTCGCGATTCGCGGCAAGGCGCCCGCGATCGAGCGCGTTTCGATCGAGATCTCGCTACTCACCTGCGCATTGATCGCCGCCGAGGCGATTTTGGTGCTTCGCGCGCCCGAGAAGTGGTCGGACGATCCGGCGCTGCAGGACCTGTTCGTCCACGAGCGGGCCGCGCGCGCTGAGGGAATCGCATACGACGGTCGGCTGCCCGCGGAGGTCGTCGGCGACCTGAGGGCGCGGGGCTTGGACGCGGTCCCCGGTTTCGCCTCCAGCATGATGGCCAATGCGGCAGTGGCGAAGGCGATCGCGGAGCGCGGCATCTTACCCCTGTCGAACGTCGCCAACGCCACGGTCGTCGAGTGCAACGAAGGACCGGGCTACTTCCAGTTTCGCTCGGATGAATTCGGGTTCAACAATCCGCCCGGGCTCTCGGCCGGTCCCGTCGACGTCGCCGTCATAGGCGAATCGTTGGCGCTCGGCCACTGCGTCGCGCGTTCTGAAAGCGCCGTCGATCGCCTGCGCGCGCACTTCCCGCGGACCGCCAATTTCGGGATTGCGGGCTCGCGAGTGTTGTCGCAGCTCGGTGTGTTCCGCGAGTACGTGGAGCCTCTGAAGCCAAAGTTCGTCGTCTGGTTCATCAACGTGAACTTCGCGGAGCCTCGCTACGAGAGCGATCGGCCGCGGTTGATGCGCTACCTCGACGACGCGTCCTACTCGCAGCGGTTGCGGCAGCGCCAGCGCGACGTCGACGCGTTCGTCCGCGAGGTCACCGTGCCGCTCAGCATCCGCCGCGACCACGAGCTGCGCCGGGAGCTCGAGCATCCGCCTCCGTTTCCGTTGGACCGCGTGATCAAGCTCACCGAGATTCGCGACGTGATCAATTCGCAATCGGCGGTTCGCCGGGCGCCCGCGCTGCCGGATCTGTCCGAGTTCGAGCGTGCGGTCGAGCGCGTAGCGGAGATGGCCGGCGGCTGGGGCGGCACGGTCATCGCCGTCATCCTGCCGAGCTACGAGCTGAGCGTCGAACAGCCGGCAGGCGTCGCGCGGTACGAGGCCGTGTCCGACGCTTTGCGCGGCTCGCCGGTGTGCATCGTGGACGGCGTCGCGCTGTTCGCCGCCCAACCCGATCCGTTGAGCCTGTATACGTTGCGCATGGACAACCATCCGAACGGGCGCGGCCACGCCGTGCTCGCCGAAGCGTTGGTCGAGGCGATCAACTCGAGGGAGAAGTCATGACTCAAGCAGACGTCGCGAGGCGAGTCGAAACGGTTTTCACGGAAGTGTTCGGTAGCCGGTTGCCGTTCAGCCCCGAGCTGACGAGGGCCGATCACGACTACTGGACTTCGCTGAAGCACATGGAGTTTCTCATCGCGCTCGAAATGGAGTTCGGGGTACGGTTCGACGGTTCGGATGCGGTCGACATGCAAAGCATCGCGGCGGTCGTCGAGCGGATCGCCGAGCGCACCGCGTGAACGTCGAGACCCGACGGCATTTGCATACAGCGTATCTCGTGCGCACGGTCGAGGAGCAGCTGCTGCAGCTCTTCGCCGAGGGCAAGCTGTCCGGCACCACCCATACTTGCATCGGCCAAGAAATGGCCGCAGTCGCGCTGGCTGCGGCGCTCGACCGGCGCGCGGACGTCGTCGTCTCGAACCACCGTTGCCACGGGCACTATCTCGCGTGGACCGACGACCCCGACGGGCTCCTCGCCGAGGTCATGGGCAAAGCGACCGGCGCTTGCGCCGGTCTCGGCGGCAGCCAGCATCTCTGCGCGCCTGGCTTTTTCAGCAACGGCATTCAAGGCGGCATCGTGCCCGTCGCCGCCGGCCTCGCGTTCGCGAAAAAGCTCGGGGCGAACGGCGGGATCGCGGCCGTCTGCATCGGCGACGGCACGCTCGGCGAAGGCGTCG
>DASTIY010000242.1:0-8902 GCA_035717085.1 Casimicrobiaceae bacterium
TGCACCTCTGACACTCCTCTGACACGTGTCGGACACCGCTTGGTCACGCGGGCAGCAGGTCGCCGTCCGCTCGGCGTACCGCGCCGGCGCGCTCGAGCTCGGCGACGAGCTCTTCGGCAAGCTCCACCGCGGGCCGGTTGAAGAATCGTGCATTGAAATCGCGAAAGAGCGGCGTCTCCTCCACGAAAGCAGGGAGCGAGGCGAGCGGCATCCGCTCGCGCGCGAGCAGGTCGAACGCGAGCACGACCTTCAAAGCATGACGCGCCATGCGCAGCGGATCCTTCTCCCAGGTCTCGGTGCGCCGATACGCGCGCTCGAGCGCGGCATCGACGTCGCGAAACGGCTCGCCGTGGCCGGGAACGACGCACGCGATGTCGCGACGCGCGATCGTGTCGAGCGTTGCACGCGCTGCGGGCAGCGCCGCGGCATCGATCGCGGGCGGCATGACGAAGCCGTAGCCGTTCGCCCACAGCGCGTCGCCGGAAATGAGCAATCGATGCTCGGGGTTGTAGAAGACGACCGCCGCCATGTCATGGCCGGGCGCTGCGAGCACCTGCCATTCGAGATCGCCGAAGACGTGCGTCGAGCCGGGTTCGAGCAGCTCGTCGGCCTCGAAGCGCTCCGACTGCTGGCCCGCGTATGAAAGCAACAGCGCGCGCTCGTCCCATGCGCCGACCGCCGCCGCTTCCCCTCTCGGAATCGCGATCGTGCACCCGTACGCGCGTTTCAGCGCCGCGTTGCCGCCCATGTGGTCGGAGTGGCAATGCGTATTAACGATCTTCGCGAGCGGCGCGCCGTCGAGGCCCATGCGCGAGGCGACGAGCGCGAGCGTCAGCGGCACGTGCTTGCCGTAGCCGGTGTCGATCACGACGCCGCCGTCGCGGCCGCGCAGCACCACGTGATTGGCCGACAGCCAGTCGCGCACGAACACGTGCATCTGCGGTGGAAAGCGGAACGCCATGCGCGGTGTGGCGGCTATGCCAGCTTGGCGAGGAAATCACGCACCAGCGTGACGCGCTCGGCGAGCGTCGGTGCCGCGCGCTCGATGCGCACACGGTCCGGACCGGCGAAGCGAATGTGCCCGTCGCGCTGCACGAGCAGGATCAGCTTGCCGGCGTCGAACGGCGGATGCTTGACGAACGTCAGCGTCGAGCGCTCGGGCCCCGCGTCGACCTTCGTGACGCCGAGCGGCTTCGCGATCAGGCGCAGCCGATGACATGTGATCAGCGCCTGCGCAGGTGCCGGCGTGGGGCCGAAGCGATCGACGAGCTCTTCGCGCAGCAGCTCGAGCTCCTCCTGCGTCTCGCAGCTCGCAAAGCGCTTGTACAGCACGAGCCGCTCGTGGATGTCGCTGCAGTAATGCTCGGGCAGCCGCGCCGGCGTGTGCAGGTTGATCTCGGTGGTGACGCCGAGCGGCTGCGCAAGATCCGGCTCGCGGCCGGCCCGCAATGCCGAGACGGCGGACTTCAGCATGTCGGCGTAGAGCTGGAAGCCGACCTGCTGCATCTCGCCCGACTGCTCCTCGCCGAGCACTTCGCCGGCCCCACGAATCTCGAGGTCGTGCATCGCGAGGAAAAATCCGGAGCCCAGGTCCTCCATCATCTGGATCGCCTCGAGCCGCTTCTTCGCCTGCGACGACAGCGACTCCCAGGGCGGCGTCAGCAGGTACGCGTACGCCTGATGGTGCGAGCGTCCGACACGCCCGCGCAGCTGATGCAGTTGCGCGAGCCCGAAACGGTCGGCGCGGTCGATGATGATCGTGTTCGCCGTCGGCACGTCGATGCCCGTCTCGATGATCGTCGAGCAGACCAGCAGATTCACCCGTTGCGCGTAGAAGTCGCGCATCACGTGCTCGAGCTCGCGCTCGCCCATTTGCCCGTGCGCGACGGCCATCCGGGCTTCGGGCAGCAGCTGCGCGAGCCGCTCCGCCGTGGTGCGAATCGTGTCGATGTCGTTGTGCAGGAAGTAGATCTGCCCGCCGCGCTTCAGCTCGCGCAGCGCAGCCTCGCGCACGAGGCCCGTCGAGTAGGGGGCGACGAAGGTCTTGATCGCGAGCCGCCGCTGCGGCGCGGTCGCGATCACCGAGAAGTCGCGGATCCCTTCGAGCGACATCGCGAGCGTGCGCGGGATCGGCGTCGCGGTCAGCGTCAGCACGTCGACTTCCGCACGCAGCCGCTTCAGCTGCTCCTTCTGCCGCACGCCGAAGCGGTGTTCCTCGTCGATGATGACGAGGCCGAGGTTCTTGAACTTGACGTCGGGCTGGATGAGCTTGTGCGTGCCGATCACGAGGTCGATCTGGCCCTTGGCGAGGCCGTCGAGCACCGCCTTGACCTCCTTCGTCGAGCGAAAGCGCGAGAGCTCCGCGATCTTCACGGGCCAGTCGGCGAAGCGATCGGAGAACACCTGGAAGTGTTGCTCGGCAAGCAGCGTCGTGGGCACGAGCAGCGCGACCTGCTTGCCGTCGGCGAGCGCGACGAACGCCGCGCGCAGCGCCACCTCGGTCTTGCCGAAGCCGACGTCGCCGCAGACGAGGCGATCCATCGGCCGACCGGCGCAGAGGTCGCCCAGCACGGCTTCGATCGCTGCCTGTTGATCGGGCGTCTCGTCGAAGCCGAAGCCTTCGGCGAACGCCTCGTAATCGTGCGGCTTCAGGGTGAACGCGTAGCCGTTGCGGGCGGCGCGCTGGGCGTAGAGGTTCAGCAGCTCCGCCGCGGTGTCGTGCGCCTGCTGCGCTGCCTTGCGCTTGGCCTTCTCCCACTGCCCGCTGCCGAGCTCGTGCAGCGGCGCGGCGTCGGGCGAAGCGCCGCTGTAGCGGCTGATGACGTGCAGGTTGGCGACGGGCACGTAGAGCTTGGCGTCGTTGGCGTAAATGAGCTCGAGGAATTCGGTCGCGCCGTCCCCCACGTCGAGCGTGACGAGGCCGAGATAGCGGCCGATGCCGTGTTCCTCGTGCACGACGGGATCGCCGATGCGCACCTCCGAGAGGTCGCGCACCATCGCGTCGACGTTGGAGCGGCGGCCCGATTCGCGCTTGCCGCGGCGCACGACGCTCGCGTAGAGCTCGGCTTCGGTGACGAACGCAAGCCGCGCGCTCGGCCACGCGAAGCCGGCGGAGAGCGGACCCACGACGAGGCCGACCTTCGCGTCGCCGTGCACGAACGCGGCGAAACTGTCGACGAGCGACGGCCGCACGCCGTATTCGACGAAGTACTGCTGCATCGTCTCGCGGCGGCCCGCGCTTTCCGCGACGATCAGAAGACGCCCGTCGAGCATCGCGAGCATCGCCTTGAGCGCTGCCAGCGGATCGCCGGCGCGGCGGTCGACCTGCACGGGTGGCAGGCGGCGAATCGGCGCGTCGGACGCGAGCGCTTCATCGGCGCGCGCGAGCGGCATCTCGATGCGCGCGCATGGCTTGATCGCCGCGCGGAACTCGTCGTAGGGCAGGAACAGTTGCGACGGCGCGAGGAGCGGCCGTGCCTTGTCGCCGCGCAGCAGCCGATAGCGCGACTCGGTGTCCTGCCAGAAGCGCTCGATCGAGGCGTCGACGTCGCCGTGCAACGCGACCACGGTCGCAGCGGGCAGATAGTCGAAGAGCGTCGCCGTCTGCTCGAAGAAGAGCGGTAAATAGTATTCGACGCCGCCCGGCACGATGCCGTTCGAGACGTCCTTGTAGAGCGTGGAGCGCGACGGGTCGCCTTCGAACACCTCGCGGAAGCGGCCGCGAAAGCGCGTGCGCCCCGCATCGTCGAGCGGAAACTCGCGCGCGGGCAGCAGCCGCACATCGCGCATCGGATAGAGCGTGCGCTGCGTGTCGGTGTCGAACGTGCGGATGCTCTCGATCTCGTCGCCGAAGAGGTCGAGCCGGTACGGCAGCGGCGCGCCCATCGGATAGAGATCGATGAGCCCGCCGCGCACGCTGAACTCGCCGGGCGACACGACCTGCGTCACGTGCGTGTAGCCCGCGAGCGCGAGTTGCGCGCGCAATCCGTCGACGTCGAGCCGCTGCCCTTGCGACAGGAAGAACGTATGCGCGGCTAGGAACGATTGCGGCGCAAGACGATAGAGCGACGTCTGCGCGGCGACGAGCGCGACGTCGCACTCGCCGCGCGTGATGCGGTAGAGCGACGCGAGGCGCTCGGAAACGAGGTCCTGGTGCGGCGAGAAGTGGTCGTAGGGCAGCGTTTCCCAGTCGGGGAACGCGCTGATCGCGAGCGTCGGCGCGAACCACGCGATCTCGGCGGCAAGACGCGTGACAGCCAGAGCGTCGGCGCATACGACGACCACCATGCGGGCGTCGTCGTGCGCGGCTAACGCGATCTGCGCGAGCGCCAGCGCGTCCGCCGATTCAGGCAGCGCGGGCAGCGCGACGCGTCGCCCGGCCTCCGGAATCGCGGGTGCGAGCGAGGGCAACGCCGCGAGCGGTGTCGCGGACGCTAAGGGTTCTGCAACGGGGTCGCGGGGTTGCGGAGGAGACGCGGAGGCGGCCGTCGCAGCATCGGTCGAGGCCGTCGGCATGCGAAGCGCGGATGCGATGACTTGCGAGCCGGGATTATACCGGTGTCGGAGGTGCAATCATTCGCGCCGGCAGGTCTTGGGGGTCGGAGCTGAACGTATGCGCGGCAAAGCACGCGAATACTTGCAGCTGACGTCAAAGACGACGGGGTCCGACCCTATTTTTGCGCAGCCGGCACGCGGCCGTAGCGATCGTCGAAGCGCACGATGTCGTCCTCGCCGAGGTAATCGCCGCACTGCACCTCGATGATCACGAGCGGCTCGCGCTGGAGGTTCTCGAGGCGGTGCTTCGTCTCGACGGGAATGTACGTCGACTCGTTCTCGTGCACGTCGAAGTCGCGCTCGCCGTTCGTGACGTGCGCAACGCCGCGCACGACGACCCAGTGCTCGCTGCGGCGGTGATGCAGTTGCAGCGACAACGCGGCACCCGGCCGCACCTCGATGCGCTTGATCTTGAAGCCCGGCGCCTCCTCGAGGTTCGTGTACGTGCCCCACGGCCGCGCGACGGTGCGATGCAGCTTGTAGGCGTCGTGCCCGCGCGCCTTCAATTCACCGACGACGTCCTTGACGCGCTGCACGTGGTCGCGGTGCGCGACGAGCACGGCATCCGGCGTGTCGACGATGACGAGATTCTCCACGCCGACCGTCGCGACGATGCGGTCGGCGGCGTGCACGTACGTCTCGCGCGTCGCGATGGCCACGCGCTGACCCTGGCCGCGATTGCCGTCTTCGTCCGCCGTGGCGAGCGCCGCCACCGCCTGCCACGAGCCGACGTCGCTCCAGTCGAAGCGGCCGCGCACGACGGCGACGTCGCCCGCCTCGGCGGCGCGCTCCATGATCGCGTAGTCGATCGAGATGTCGGGCACCGCAGCGAAGAGCGCAGCGTCGATCTCGAGCATGTTGGCGCTGCCGATGTCCGGCATCGCCTGCACGATCGGCTTGACGGCGGCGAGCACGCCCGGCGCGTGCCTCGCGAAGGCGTCGACGATCACGTCGGCCTTGAACGCGAACATGCCCGAGTTCCACACGTAATGGCCGTCGGCGACGTAGTCGCGCGCGGTGGCGAGCGCGGGCTTCTCGACGAAGCGGCGCGCGCGATACGCCGCAGGCACGTTGCCGTCGGCGCGCTCGATCGCCGCGCCGCATTCGATGTAGCCGAATCCCGTTTCGGGATGCGTCGGCGTGATGCCGAACGTCACGAGCAGGCCCCGGCCGGCGAGCGACGACGCGCGTGCGACGGCATCGGCGAACGCCTGCTGATCGCGAATCAGATGATCGGCCGGCAGCACGAGCAGCACGCGGTCGCCGAGCCCCTTCGACTGCGCGCACAACGCGCCGAGCGCGACCGCGGGCGCCGTGTTCCGTCCGAACGGCTCGAGCAGATACAGCGCGGACGACCCGTGTCCGCTCGCCGCGTAGGCGTCGCGCGTGTGAAAGTAGTACTCGCGATTGGTGATCGTGAAGAACGTGTCGACGCCGTCGAGCGCGAGCGCGCGATGCGCGGTTTTCGCGAGCAGCGTCTCGCCGTCGGGCAACGGCATGAACGGTTTCGGTGCGGCCTCGCGCGACAGCGGCCACAGGCGCGTGCCCGCCCCACCGGAAAGAATCATCGGAACGACAGGCGTCGGCTTCATGCAGGTAGAACGTCGATGTGAGGAACAACTGTAGCGCAGCAACGACTGTAGGACAAACTGCGACAGCAGGTTCCGGGGGGCGCCGATACGGTGCGTGCAAAGTTTTCCCTACGATGGCGCCTGTTGCTTCCAATCAATCCGAGGATCTCCATGCCGCTTCATGAAACGCTGTCCGCTGAATCGACCACCGACATCGTCGTTGCGTTGCCCTTCGTGGCCGCAGCGCGTGCCGCGTCTGCCCCGGCGCTCGGACGTTTCGGTCGATTGTACGGAAGCTCGCCGGTGATGCAGGAGGTGTACCGGATGATCGAGAAGGTCGCGCCGACCGAAGCGACGGTGTTCATCACCGGTGAATCGGGCTGCGGGAAGGAGCTCGTCGCGCGCACGATCCACGAGCGCAGTGTGCGCACGCACGGGCCGTTCGTCGCGATCAACTGTGGCGCCATTCCGCAAAATCTCATCGAAGCCGAGCTCTTCGGTCACGAGCGTGGTGCCTTCACCGGCGCGAACCGGCAGCACCGCGGCTGCTTCGAGCGCGCGGAAGGCGGCACGTTGTTCCTCGACGAGATCACGGAGATGGCGCCGGAGATGCAGGTGCGCCTGCTGCGCGTGCTCGAGACGGGGCGCTTCATGCGCGTCGGCGGCGACGGCGAGATCAAGACCAACGTGCGCGTGCTGACGGCGACCAACCGCGACGCCCTCGACGCGGTGCGCGACGGACGCCTGCGCGAAGATCTGATGTACCGGCTCGCGGTGTTCCCGATCACGCTGCCGCCGCTGCGCGACCGCGAGGGCGACACCGAGCTCCTCGCCGAGCATTTCCTGCAGAACCTGAACGTCGAGGCGGGCACGTCGAAGCGCTTCTCGCGTGCGGCGCTGACGACCATTCGCGCCTACCACTGGCCCGGCAACGTGCGCGAGCTCAAGAACGCCGTGCATCGCGCCTTCATCATGGCGGAGGACGTCGTCGAGCTCGATCTCGCGGGTCTCGCGTGTCCGGCGGTGGAAGGCGAGTGCCTGCGCGTACCCGTCGGCACCTCGCTCGCGGAAATGGAGCGGCAGGCGATCTTCGCGACGCTCGATCATTGCCGCGGCAACAAGCGGCGGGCGGCGGAGATGCTCGGCGTGAGCCTCAAGACGCTTTACAACCGGCTTACGGCGTATCAGGCGGAAGGTGCTCGGCTCGCGTCCATGTAGGCTAGAATCGCGCGTCGCGAGCCTACGAGCACCCGATGATCCGAATCTTGATCGCGGACGATCATGCGATCGTCCGCGCAGGACTGCGGCAGTTCATCGCCGACCAGGTCGACATGGAAGTCGCCGCCGAGGCGGCGAGTGGCTCGGAGACCGTGGCCGCCGTGCGGGCCGCCGAGTTCGACGTCGTGCTGCTCGACATCTCGATGCCCGACAAGAACGGCATCGACACGCTGCGCCTGCTGCGCCACATCAAGCCCGATCTGCCGGTGCTGATGCTTTCGGCGTACGGCGAGGACCAGTACGCCGTCAACCTGCTGCGCGCAGGCGCGGCGGGCTATCTCAACAAGGAGGCCGCGTCGACGCAACTCGTCGGCGCGATCCGCACCGTCGTGCAGGGTCGCAAGTACGTGAGTCCGTCGCTTGCGCAGATCCTCGCCGACGGGGTATCGGGCGACGGCGAGAAGCCGCTGCACGCCGAACTGTCGCAGCGCGAGTTCCAGATCTTCTGCAAGCTCGCGTCGGGCGCCGCGGTCTCGAAGATCGCCGACGAGCTCAACCTGTCCGTCAAGACGGTGAGCACGTATCGAACGCGCATCCTCGAGAAGATGGCGATGAAGTCGAACGCGGATCTGACCTACTACGCGATCAAGAACGGACTCATCGAATAGGCACGACGTCTGCGTCACGGCGTCGTCACGCACGTTGACGGCAGGCATATGCGATTGATAGGGGCAACTTCGCGCGATCAGGATCCCGTCCGCATGACGGGATCCGCCAAGCAAAGCGACGTGGACAACGAATCGCCCCTGCGCGTGCTGCTGGTCGAGGATTCGCCGCTCATTCGCGAACGGCTCGCCGAATCGATCGCCGAGCCGGGACGCATCGAAATCGTCGGGCAGGCCGACAGCGAGCAGGCGGCGATCGGCATGCTGAACGCCGCGCCGTGGGATGCGATGGTGCTCGACCTCCAGCTGCGGCACGGTACGGGCCTCGGCGTGCTGCGCGCGCTCATCTCGAAGCGGCCGCCGAACACCAAGGTGATCGTGCTCACCAACTACGCGTTTCCGCAGTACCGCGCGAAGAGCATGGCGCTCGGCGCCGACTATTTCTTCGACAAGGCGCGCGAGTACCACCGCGTGCGCGAGGTGCTCGAGGACCTCGCGGGCGACCACGGTTCCGACGTTCACTGACGCGTCGGCAGCTAGCTGACGGCGGCAGTAAGAATTGCCGCGCGGGTCGCGCCGGCTTGCACTCGAGATCGATGTTGGCGCCAGAAGCTGTTGAAGTTGAAGTAGATTTTCCGTGGCACGCCGGGTGCATCGCCGGGGTGCGGCCCTGACGATATGCGGCTCGCGCGTCAACCCATCACTCAACGAAAGGGGAAACCATGAAACGGCTCATCGCACTCGCGCTCGCCGCGACATTCGCGCTTCCTTCGTTCGCGCTGCTCTCCGGTTGCAACACGGTCGAAGGCGCGGGCAAGGACATCCAGGCAGGCGGCGCCAAGATCAAGGAAGAAGCGAAAGAGAACAAGAAGTACTGAGATCGGCACCCGCCAG
>DASTIY010000243.1:0-3979 GCA_035717085.1 Casimicrobiaceae bacterium
TTGCGTGGCAGGTGCGAAGGTGATCGCCGCGATGCCCACGCTGCGCGTGCGCAGCGTGCGGAAGGGCGCGTAGCGTTCCTTGCTCGCGCGAGCGGACGCAGGCGCGCCCGCCCGCGTCGCGGCAGCCGAGCCGCCGCGACGCTCGATGCCGAGGTCAGGCTTCGGGCGCGACGAACGGGCAGATCAGCAGGTTGCCCGTATCGATTTCGTACGGGTTGGTCGCCGATGGGTCGAGCACCTGGAACTTTCCGTCCGCTTCGGCCTGGTCGAGTTCCGCGACGCTCTTCACCGGCACGAAGTTCGGGTCGCTGACGGCCGCGACCGTGTACATCACGAGGATGATCTTCCAGGGCGCCTTGTACGCCCCTGCCGTACCGTCCTTGCCCAGTCCGGGCGCGCCGGTGAGCACGTGGTCATGGAAGATGAACGGGGGCGGCGCATGGAAGCACGGGTTGCACTGGGGCACGTATCCGGAGGGCAGCGGCAGGGCTTCCTGCGGATAGCCGACGAGGTAGAGCTCCTCCGCATGCATGTAGAGATTCGGCTTGCTCTGGGCAGCGCCGGCTATCAACTTCGGGCCGATCATGTAAACAGTCTTGCCCTCGGCATACGACGGATCGATTTCCGGTTTCGCGGCGAGCGCGAGCGCCGGCGCCAGCAACGCAACGACGAGAGCGATCCAGGCACGGCAGTACGGGACGCGCGCAAGCATGGGCACTCCTTTCCGATATGCGGATGGCGCTCCACCGGCAGCGGCTGTTGCGGCAGCCGAGCCTTTCGGAAGCGGAAATTAAGTGCAGCATGCGATGTGCCATGCGTCGCAAACCGCTGATTCGCGCCGGTGTTCTGTGTGCGCAGCGGCCTGCTCTCGGGCGAGGTGTCAAGCGCATCGACACGGAACGCGCTAGCGCGCGCACTTCCACGAGACAGGCCGGCCGCCCGGTGTCGGTAACATTGCTTCCGAACCGAACCCTCGGGACCGACCCGCGGGAAGCACCCGAGCCTGTGCGTGCCCATGCCCAAGACAGGGAATTCACCGACCTTCCCCGCCGCGACGAAGCCGATCGTCGTCAAGGGAATGCCGCTCGCGTCGGGCCGCGTGCCCGCGATATGCATCCCGCTCATCGGCGCGAGCGCCGACGCGATCATGGCCGAACTGGACGCCGGCCGGTCGCAGGGGCCGGATGCGTTCGAATGGCGCGCCGACTACTTCGACGCCGCAGCCGACCCTCACGCCGTCATCGCCGTTGCGCGGCGCCTGCGCGAGCGTGCGGGAGCCGTTCCGCTTCTCTTCACGTGCCGATGCGAGGACGAAGGAGGCGGGCCCACGGCGCTTGGCATGCGCGAGCGCATCGCACTCTACGAGGCGATCTGCCGCTCGCAATGCACCGAGCTCGTCGATTACGAACTCGGGAACGGCAGTGCGAATTTCGCGCGCGTGCGAGACGCGGCGCACGCGCATCGCATCGGCGTCATCGGCTCGTTTCACGACTTCTCGGGAACACCCGACGCGGCGACGCTCGCCGCGAAGTTCGAGCAGGCGAAGCGCGAAGGCGCCGACGTGGCGAAAGGCGCGGTCATGCCGCACGATCCGGCCGACGTGCTCGCATTGCTCGATGCGACGTGGCGAGCGGCGCGTGCGCTCGACATCCCGCTGATCAGCATGGCGATGGGGCCACTGGGGGCACTTTCGCGCATCGCGGGTCATCTCTTCGGGTCGTCGCTGACGTTCGCGGCGGGCGAGCGAGCTTCGGCTCCCGGACAAATGCCGATCGACGCGCTGCGCGAAGCGATCGCGGCGCTGCAAGGTACGCGCGCGTAAAGGTGCTCGTCAGGAGCCTGCGGGCTCGCGATTCGGCGGCTCCAGCGTAAGCGCTGGCCGCGGCTTGTCGCGTGCGGTGCCATCGGGTAGCGTGCCGTGACATTCGTTGAAGATGCGCGAGCCGCACGTCGCGCACGTCGCAACGTCGAGCTTGCGATAGATCACCGCGAGCGCCTGCTCCTTGGTCGTGAAGACGCGCTCGCGCCCGATGACGTCGAGATAGCCGCCACGCTCGAGGAGTGCGAGCGTTTCCGGCCGGAACTTGCAGAGGTAGAGCGTCGTCCCCGACTTGCGCAGCGCCGTCGCGAGATTGGCGAGCATCTCGGCGCCGGCGGTGTCGATCAGGTTGATGCCGGTGCCGATCAGCAGGACATGCCGCGCCGTCGGCATTTGCGCACGTAGCGCCTCGATTTCGTCCTGAATGTGCTCGACCGATCCGAAGAATAACGCACCGTCGACGCGCAGCATGTCGACCTGCGGGCAGAGTGGCGTGTCTTCGCCGATACGGCGGAAGCGCCGCTGCTGGGCAGGATCGGGCGCCACGCGCAGCACGAGCGGGTGCGTGGCGCGATTGAGATAGACGAGGAGCGACACGAGCACGCCGACCAGGATGGCGACTTCCAGGCGGATCGTCAGCGTCGCGATGAACGTCACCGCGAGCACGAGCGCGTCGCCGCGGCTCGTGCGCCAGACGCGCCGCATCGCGGCGACGTCGATCAGGCCGATGGCGACGATGAACAGCACCGCCGCCATCGAAGCGACGGGCAGGAAGCCCGCGAGCGGCCGCACGAGCAGCAGGATGATCAGCAGCAGGAACGCCGAGAACACGCACGCGAGCGGCGTGCGTGCGCCTGCCTCGTAATTCGCGCCCGTGCGGTTGAACGACCCGGACGTCGGATAGCTCGACGTGAAGGCGCCGGCGATGTTGGCGAGGCCCTGCCCGATGAATTCCTGGTTGCCGTCGATGCGCTGCCCGGAGCGCAGTGCCACGGCGCGCGCACTGGAGATCGCCTCGGACAGCCCGATCACCGTCAGCGCGAGCGCGATCGGCGCGAGCGTCTGCCACGTGCGTAGCGAGAACTCAGGCATCGACAGTGGCGGCACCGCGGAGTGCAGCGCGCCGATCGTCGGCACGCGCGCGATGCCGCTCAGCGCGAGGACGAACGCGAAGAGCGCACCGAGGACGATGCCCGTCAGCATATAGGGAATGCGGGGAAGGAAACGACGGCCGGCGATCGACGCGACGAGCGTGAAGACGCCGACGGCGAGGACGCCCAAGTCGGTCTCGCCGAGATGCGTCGCGAAGTCGCGCAGGCCGAGGATGAAGCTCGCCTGCTGCGGTATCTGGAGGCCGAAGAAATTGCGCAGCTGGGCGCCGATGATCAACAGGCCGGCACCGGCGGTGAAGCCGATGACGACCGACGTCGAGATGAAGTTGACGAGCGAGCCGAGGCGCGCAACGCCGAGACCGAGCTTGATGAGCCCGACCATCAGGTTCAGCGTGAGCACGAGCGCCACGTAGGCGGGCGAGAAGGGCAAGGCGAGCGCGCTCACCGTCGCGAACACCATGAGCGACGTCGCATTCGTCGGGCCCGACATGAGATGCCACGACGAGCCCCAGAGTGCGCCGACGATCGCCGGCAGCATCGAGCCGTAGAGGCCGTACTCGGGCGGCATGCCGGCGAGCGTCGCGTACGCGACGCCTTGCGGCAGCACCATGACGGCACCGACGAGGCCGGCGAGCACGTCGGCGCGCAGCGTGACGCGATTGACGCGATCGCGCCACGCGAGGAACGGGAAGACCTTGAGCGCGAGCGGCGGCATGGTCAGGCGGCCGAACGCCGGCGTTGCTGCGCGAGGCTCGTCAGACCTTGCCCTTCCAAGGCACGACGAGGTGTTCGACGTAGCGCATCAGGAGATCGAACAGATAAGCGACGACACCGATCACGATGATGCCCATGATCACGACGTCGGTGCGCAGGAAGTTCGACGCGTTCAGCACCATCTGGCCGAGGCCGACCGTCGCTGCCACCATCTCGGCCGCCACGAGCGTGGTCCACCCGAACCCGATCGCAATGCGCATTCCCGTCATGATTTCCGGCATCGCCGCGGGAATCACGACGTGCCAGATCACCTGCCATTTCGACGCGCCCATCG
>DASTIY010000244.1:0-4575 GCA_035717085.1 Casimicrobiaceae bacterium
CAAGCCGATCCGCCGGCGCACGACGATCGAGCGCGTGCCGGTCGCCGCGAACCTCCGGCTCGACGCGCTCGACGAGATGTTCGTCGCGCCGCGCGCGCCGAACGAGCCGCCGCTGACCGCCGAGCTTCGTGCCTTGTGGGCGCTCGCGTCGCATCTCGGCGCTGCGCGCGATCGGCCGGAAGCGCCGCGCGTCGACTACACGTTCGCCGTCGATTGGACACGCGAAGGTGCGGGCGAGCGCGGCTACGTCACGATCGTTCCGCGCTCGCGCGGCAATCCGCTCGACAAGCTCGTCGCCGAGCTGATGATCCACGTGAATGCGACGTGGGGCCGGCGCGTCGCCGATGCGCGCATCCCGGGTCTCTACCGCGTGCAGACGAGCGGGAAGGTGAAGATGAGCACGCGTCCGGGCGAGCACCAGGGCCTGGGCCTTTCGCATTACCTCTGGGCGAGCTCGCCGCTTCGCCGCTACAGCGATCTCGTCAATCAACGGCAGCTGATCGCGACCGTGCAGGGAACGCGCGCACCGTATCCCGAGAACGATCCCGAGCTCTTCGCCGCGCTCGCCGATTTCGAGGCGACGTATTCGCAATACGCGGAGATGCAGGACCGCATGGAGCATTACTGGTGCCTGCGCTGGTTGCTGCAGGAAGGCGTCGACCAATGCACGGCGAGCGTCATTCGCGAAAATCTGGTGCGTTTCGAGCGCCTGCCGATCGTCATGCGCCTTCCCGACATGCCGAACCAGGAGCCGCAGGTGCGCGTGCGCGTGGCGATCGGCCGCATCGACCTCCTCGCACCCTCGCTCGAGGCGCGCTTCGCGGGGCGCATCGAGCAGACCGCCGGGCGCGCGGCCCCGGAGGACGCGGCGGCCGCCTGAAGCGTTGGACGGCTGCGACGCCGGGCGGCCTGCATACGGCGCCGGGCGGATGCGCGCTATGACGTCGGCATGAAGGCGGCTACAATCGGCCGGACCCTCATCTCCGGATCCTGCGCGCCTTGCCCTCTCGCGTCGCCGCCTTCGCGAACCCGGCCGTCGAGAAGGCGTCGCGGCCGCGCGTCCGCGCGCCCGCGCGAAGCAGGCCCGCCGCGACCCGCGCTCCGAGCCAGCGGCGCGCGCTCGGCATCGCCGACTGGTTGTTTCGTCCGCTCGGCATCCCGCGAACCCTGCGGATGTCGACGTTCGGGGTGGCGGTCACGATCTCGATCGCCGTGCACGCCGTCGCGCTGTCGCTGCACTTCACGATCGGCAGCGGGCGGGATCGCGATCCCAATCCGCCGCTCGAAGTGGCGCTCGTGAATGCGAAATCGACGACGAAGCCGGTCAAGGCCGACCTCCTCGCGCAGGCGAACCTCGACGGCGGCGGCAACACCGAGCAGGACCGCCGCGCGAAGACGCCGCTTCCCGCGCTGACGCCCACCCCGCGCCGCGACATCGCCGTCGCGTCGGCGCGCGAAGAGGTGAAAGCGAACGCGACGAAGGAAATGTTGACGCAGTTGCGCGATTCGACCGCGATCCCGACACCCGAGCCGAAGCCGCTCTCGGACGCCGACCCGACATCGTCGCAAACGGCGAACGACCTGATGGAGAAGATGCAGGAGGCGATGCGGCTCGAGGCCAAGATCGCGCGCGACATGGACGCGTACCAGAAGATTCCGCGGCGCAAGTCGATCGGCTCGCAGGCGCGCGAATATCGCTTCGCGCGCTACGTCGAGAACTGGCGCTCGCGCGTCGAGCGCGTCGGCAACGACAACTACCCGGCCGTCGCCCGCCAGAACCGGCTCTATGGGAGCGTCGTGCTGACGGTGTCGATCCGCGCCGACGGCAGCGTCGAGAACGTCGAGGTCAATCACCGCTCGAAGCATCGCCTGCTCGATGCGGCGGCGGTGAAGATCGTCAAGATGGCGGGGCCCTACGCGCCGTTCCCCGACGACATCCGGCGCGATACCGATATCATCAGCATCACGCGCACGTTCACCTTCGCGCGCGGCGACGAACTCCACAGCGAATAGCACGATGATCGGCGAGCGCACGCTGGGGCGCGGCCTCGCGCTCGCGGCAGGCGGCGTGCTGCTGGCGTTCGTGCTGTTGCACGCCTACTTCGCGGTGATGATCGCGTGGTGGGCTTCGCATCCGCCCGTCGCGACGGCGTTCATGGCCGAGCGCATGGCGCTCCTGCGCGAACGCGATCCGCGTGCGACGTTGCGCTATCGCTTCGTTGCCTACGAGCGAATCGCCGGCACGCTGAAGCGCGCGATGATCGCCGCCGAGGACGCGAAGTTCGTCGACCACGAAGGCTTCGACTGGGACGGCATCGAGGTCGCGCTCGAGAAGAACCAGCGGCGGGGACACATCGTGGCCGGCGGCTCGACGATCACGCAGCAGCTCGCGAAGAACCTGTTCCTGACCGGATCGCGCAGCTGGCTGCGCAAGGGCGAGGAGGCGGTGATCACGCTGATGCTGGAATCGATGCTCGACAAGCGGCGCATCTTCGAGCTGTACCTCAACGTGATCGAATGGGGGAGCGGGGTGTTCGGCGCCGAGGCCGCCGCGCAGCATTACTTCGGCGTCTCCGCGGCGCGGCTTTCGGCCGAGCAGGCGGCGCGCCTGGCGGCGATGGCGCCGAACCCGCGGTTCTACGAGCATCACCAGGGCGCGCCGGGCCTCGCGAAGAAAATACGCATCATCCTCGCGCGAATGCCTGCCGCGGACTTGCCGTAGCGCCATGCCCGACAACAACCATCACGCCGCCGTCGTCGATCGCCCGCTGCCGCGCGAGCGCGTGCAGGACGCGCTCGCCGAGGTCACGGCGCTGCTGCGCCGCCATCGGCTCGTCGAAGGCCTGATCCACGAGCAGCGCGAGCACGCGCCGCAGATGCCGGGCGCGTCGCTCGAGCAGAGCGCGGTGGCGAAGTCGACGCGCGAGGCGCTCGAGCAGATGCTCGCGCGACTGCATCCGGCGGACATCGCGTACATCCTCGAGGCGCTGCCGCGTGACGAGCGCCTCTATATCTGGGACCTCGTCAAGGCCGACCGCGACGGCGACATCCTGGTCGAGGTGTCCGACGCGGTCCGCGAGACGCTGATCTCGACGATGGACACCGACGAGCTCGTCGCGGCGACGGAGACGCTGCCCGCCGACGAGATCGCGTCGATCGCGCACGACCTGCCGCGCGAGGTGATGGACGACGTGCTCCAGCACCTGCCCGTCGAGGAGCGCGAGCAGTTGCGCGCGGCGATGTCCTTCGACGAGGACATGGTCGGCGCGTGGATGGATTTCGAGGACGTGCAGATCCGCGCCGACGTGACGCTCGAAGTCGTGCTGCGCTACCTCCGCCGCTTCGAGCAGTTGCCGCCGCAGACCGACCAGCTCTTCGTCGTCGATCGCGACGAGCGTCTGGAAGGCGTGCTGCCCATCAACCGCCTGATCGTGTCGGATCCCGAGCGCCTCGTGCGCGATGTGATGGAGCCGCCGGTCGTCACGCTGCTCCATCACGAGAACGTCGGTAACGCCGCGCGGGCGTTCGAGCGCTACGACCTCGTCTCGGCCGCCGTCGTCGACACCAACGGCCGCCTCGTCGGGCGCGTCACCGTCGACGACGTCCTCGACTTCGTCCGCGAGCGCAGCGAAGAGGAGATGCTCGCGCAGGCGGGATTGCGCGGCGAGGAGGACGTGTTCGCGTCGGTGTGGAAATCGTTCCAGAACCGCTGGACGTGGCTCGCGGTGAACCTCGTCACGGCGTTCATCGCCTCGCGCGTGATCGGGATCTTCGAAGGCTCGATCCAGCGGCTGGTCGCGCTCGCGGCGCTGATGCCGATCGTCGCGGGGATCGGCGGCAACTCGGGCAACCAGACGATCACGATGATCGTGCGGGCGCTGGCGCTCGGCCAGGTGACGCGCGAGCAATCGCGGCAACTCATCCGCAAGGAGCTTGCCGTGTCGCTGCTGAACGGCCTGATCTGGGGCGGCGTGATGGGCGTGATCGCGATGATGCTCTACGACCAGGTTTCGCTCGGGCTGGTGATGGTGCTCGCGATGACGCTCAACCTGCTGCTCGCCGCCCTGATGGGCGTCCTCATCCCGATGACGATGATGAAGCTCGGCCGCGATCCGGCGGTCGGCTCGTCGGTGATGATCACCGCGGTGACCGACTCGGGGGGGTTCTTCATCTTCCTCGGGCTCGCCACGCTGTTCCTGGTGTAGTGGAATACGCGGACGCCGCGGCCTGTTCGCCGCGGTGCTTGCCGATCGTGCCCGACGCTCCGCTGCCGCAACCGGACCTGCTCGCCGCGATCCCGCGCCTACGCCGGTATGCGCGGGTGCTCACGGGCGATTCCGCTCGCGCCGACGATCTCGTCCAGGAGACGCTCGCGCGCGGCTGGGAGAAACGTCGGCTGTGGATCGCGGGGAGCGACCTGCGCGCGTGGCTCTTCACGATCATGCACAACGTGTTCGTGAACCAGCGCGCGATCGCGATGCGCGACGCGCAGAATGTCTCGCTCGACGACGATGCCGACGGTGGCGCCGCGTGGCAGTTGCCGGTGCGCGCGTCGCAGCAGGCGCACGTCGAGCT
>DASTIY010000245.1:0-2857 GCA_035717085.1 Casimicrobiaceae bacterium
ACCGACACCGACAAGCGGGCCGTTGACCGATGATCACGATGTGCATCGAGGAATACTTTGTGCCGACTCGGGATGGCGCCGCCCATGCACGCCCAGAGGTTCGTCCCCAAGGAACCAGTATGCTGAGTGACTTTGTCGTCAAGAATCAGGATGAGATCATCCGGCGGTCGCGAGAGCGAGTAGCAACCCGCACGGCACCACGCCCTACGGACGACGAGCTCAATCACGGCATTCCTCTTTTTGTGGAACAGCTCGCTGAACAGCTCCGGGTGAAAACCGGAAATTCGGCGATCGGAGCGAGCGCCGCGAGACACGGTGCCATCCTGTTGAATAGAGACTTCACTATTGCGCAGGTGGTGCACGACTACGGGGACGTTTGCCAATCGATCACGCAGCTCGCAGTCGATCAGGGAGCGCCAATCTCCGCGGCCGATTTCCAACAACTGAACCTGTGTCTTGATGACGCGATCGCCGAGGCGGTTACCGAGTTTACCCGCATCCGCGAAAGAGCACGCGCGCAGGACGAGGCGGAGCGACTCGGCTTTCTCGCCCATGAGCTCCGCAACAAGATCAACTCCGCGATGCTGGCCTTCGGGATCATCAAGCAAGGTCAAGTCGCAGTGGGTGGCAGCACGGGGGCGGTTCTGGAGCGCAGCTTGAGAGGCCTCCAAGACTTGATTACGCGGTCTCTCGCCGAAGTACGTGTTGATGCGGGCGTGCAGCACCGCGAGCGCGTGAACGTGCGCGAACTCGTGGAGGAAATTGAAGTGGAGGGGTCCATGACGGCGAACACCCGAATGGTGCATTTCACGGTGACGCGTGTTGCGCCAAACCTTGAGATCGACGCGGACCGGCCTTTGTTGGCGGCTGCGATCATGAACCTTGTCACGAACGGATTGAAATTCACCGCCGCGCAGGGTCATGTGTGGCTACGCACGTCAGCCACCAAGGAGCGCGTATTCTTCGAGGTCGAAGATCAGTGCGGCGGCCTGCCCGTGGGTGACTCTGAAGAGTTGTTTGCGCCGTGGACGCAACGAAGCTCCGACAAGCGCGGCCTCGGACTCGGGTTGCCGCTCGTTCGGCGTAGTGTCCAGGCGCTCGGGGGGGACGTCAAGGTCACCAACATGCCAGGCAAGGGCTGCTGTTTCACTATCGGGTTGCTGAGACCGGCGCCGACCCATCCTGCCGCAGACAAAACCCCAGTGAGTTAGCAGTCAGCGATAGGACGACGCCTGCCACAACGCGACGATGGGGCATGCGCCATGCAACTCGTGTGACAGATGACAGCAGCGGCGAACGTAGGTCCGTCCCAGTTGCCGGATGAAATCCTCACGCATGCGGAGTGCGAGGATCTTCTTCGGCGCACGTGCTTCGGCCACCTGACCTTTGCACGCGAAGGCCACTTGGATGTACTCCCGGTGCGATACGCTTTCGTGGATCGCTGGGTGTATTTCCGCGCAGACGTAAAGCTGCGCGAGGTGATCGCGGCCGCCCCATGGCTCGTGTTGTCAGTCACTGAAGCCGCGGACACCGCGCACTTCAGGAGCGTGGTCGTTCACGGCGGTTGCTACGAGACGGAGAACACCGGTTCGATGGCAGGCGACGAGGCGGCATTGCGCGGGATCATGGATCTCCGTGACCGTCCATCAGCAGGGCGTTTGCAAGGACATCACCTCACCCGAACGTCAACGGTCTTTCGGCTCCATTGCGACCAGATGCGCGGAGTCACGACGTACGTTCCTTGTCCGGCCGGCGAACGGGCCTTCGATGCGTCTGAACTTCAGCACATTCGCGATGCAGGTCGGGAACACACCGTCAGCGAAGATGAACGTGGCGACGACGACGGTATGGCGCAGCAAAGCGATCCCGCGCCGCCGAAGATGCGTTGATGAAGTGGGACGATTGGCCTCGTCCTTCGCATGGCGCACACGCGTCAGCGGCGCAAATGGCCGCGCAACCGGCGCCATTCGCGGTGAAGACAGCAGCCGAGCCTGTGGAGAGTGGCTTCCCCGATTGGCGCGCGCGACTCACGCGCAACCTCGCGCGGCGCAGTGACGGACGTTGGGAACCACTCACGCGGGTTCACGCCCCTGTCGCCGATCAACGGAGTATTGATATCAATACTTCTGGCCCGAAAACTCTGGAAATTCGTCCCCTCGATTCCGGGAATCGGGCCGCGTAAGTCCCGTATTTCCCGAGCGTAAGCGCCGCCGCATGCCTCGATGTTATTTCGGGGTGAAGGTCTATGGGGTTCAGGGGGTCGCGGGTTCAAATCCCGCCGTCCCGATTGACGGAAACATCACGGCTCACAAGCGGATGCACGCTTGTGGGTCGTTTTCGTTTACCCGACTTCCGCGAGAGAAGAATTCGTAGCGCGAACGCATCCGAACGCGGAGCCGACCGATTGCGACCTCCAGGGACCCGCGGTGTTCGCCCACCGGGACGATGCCGACCGTCTCCGTGCGTTCGACAGGCCCGTGCTTCTGGTTAAGGGCACTTGGTCGTCGCACTTCCATCACCGCGTCATCGACGTCCTCGCCAAGACCGTTCGATGATTTGACCTTTCTTGCGCTTCTTGCATGGTCGTACTGCGTGCCGAGCCCGCTACCCATATGTTCGTGCGATGCGAACGGCCATCAAGTGGGGCGCGATCCTCGGTGCCGCGATTGTCGTCTGGACGCTGGCCATCCACGCACTCGGCTTCTACACCACGCGCATCGCCGCCGGACAGGTCGCTGACGCCGTCGCGATCATCCTTCCCGTCGCCGCGATCGTGCTGGCGTTGCGGGAGCAGAAGAAGAATCAGGGGTCGCTCTCGTTCCGCCAGGCGCTCGCCACGGCCCTCGTCGTCGGACTC
>DASTIY010000246.1:0-4375 GCA_035717085.1 Casimicrobiaceae bacterium
AAGGACCTGCAGTCGCGCCTTCGCATCACGACGATCATGGTGACGCACGATCAGCACGAGGCGATGGAAGTCGCCGACCGCATCGTCGTGATGAAACAGGGCCGCATCGAGCAGACGGGGCGGCCCGTCGAGCTCTACGAGCGTCCTGCCAACCGGTTCGTCGCGGCGTTCGTCGGACGCATGAACGTCATGCGCGACGTGCATGGCCACCGCGTCGCGGGCATTCGTCCCGAGCACGTCGAGCTCGTGAACGGGAGTGGCGGCCATGGCGATTGCCGTACCGCACGCGTCGCGCGCGCGGTCTTCCTCGGCAGCATCACGCGTGCGACGCTCGACGTCGACGGGCAGACACTGACGATCGAGCTTCCCGGCCGGCGCGACGAGCTCGTGCCCGGCCGCGACGTCGCGATCCGGATTCCGCCAGCCGCACTCCTGCAACTGGACGACGACGGCGCATGACGGCGAGGGTACTCGCCGGCCGCGTGCGCGCGTCGTTCGACACCGATCGCCTCGCCGTCTTCGCGCTCGCGGCCGCGGTCGTCGTTCCCCTCCTCCTCTTCGTCGCGCTGCCGCTCGTCGCCATCCTGCGGCTGTCGTTCGTCACCCCGGGTGGCGGCATCGGTCTCGCAAATTACGCCACCGCGTTCGCGAGTCCGAAATTCACGCGCATCGTCGGCAACAGCCTGCTCGTGTCGGCGACGACGACGCTCATCACCGTCGTGCTTGCCTACGGCTTCGCCTACGCGCAGAAGCGCACCGCGATGCCGGGCAAGCGCACGCTCGGTGCGATCGCGCTCCTTCCCCTCTACGCGCCCTCGCTCGTGCAGGCGCTCGGGATCCTGTTCCTGTTCGGCCGCAACGGCATCGTCAACCGCACGTTCGGGCTCGGCATCGACATCTACGGGTTCTGGGGCATCGTCATCGCCGACGTCTTCTACAGCTTTCCGCACGCCTACCTGATCCTTGCCGCGGCGCTGGCCGTCGGCGATGCCCGCCTCTACGAATCGGCGCACATGCTCGGGGCCGGGGCCGCGCGCATCTTTCGCACGGTGACGCTGCCGTCGACGCGGTACGGGATCGTCTCGGCGATCTTCGTCGTCTTCACGATCGTCATCACCGATTTCGGCAATCCCGTGGTGATCGGCGCCGACTACGGCGTGCTCGCGACCGAGATCTACAACCAGGTCTCGGGACAGAGCCGGCTCGAGCTCGGTGCCGTGATCGGCGTCGTCTTGCTGATCCCGGCGGCGCTGGCGGTCATCATCGAGAAGCTGATCGCGAGCACGCAGCACGCGGCGATCACCGCCGGCGCGCGCCCGCTGTCGATCGTCCGTCGGCCGACACGCGATCGCGCGGCCTTCGTCTACGCGGTGCTGATCTGCGCCGCCATCGCGGCGATCGTCATCGTCGTCTTCGTCGCGAGCTTCGTGCGTCTCTGGCCGTACAACATGCAGCTGTCGCTGCGGCATTACCGCTTCGAGGTGCAGAACGGCATCGCGCCACTGTGGACGAGCATCGTCGTGTCGTTGATGGCCGCGGCGATCGGCGTGTTCGCGACGGTCACGGCCGCGTGCGCCGCACGATGGCTGAAGCCGGCGCTCGCGCAGGCGCTCTATTTTCTTTCGGTGGTGCCCGCGGCGATCCCCGGCATGGTGCTCGGCCTCGGCTACCTGCTCGCGTTCAACGATCCTGCGAATCCGCTCGAAGTCCTCTACGGCACGCTGCTGATTCTCGCGCTCTGCAACGTCTACCATTATCACGCGCAGGGCTACCTGATCGCGACGACGAGCCTCGGCCAGGTCGGCCGCGTGTTCGACGAGACGTCGACGTGCCTCGGGGCGCGCACGACGCGCACGCTGCGCGCGGTGATCCTGCCGCTGCTGGCGCCGGCGATCGCGAGCATCGCGGTCTTCTTCTTCGTGCGCAGCATGGTCACGCTGTCGGCGGTGATCTTCCTCGTCACGCCCGAGACGCAGCTCGCTGCCGTTTCCGTACTTCTACTCGACGACTCGGGAAATCAGAACCAGGCCGCGGCGTTCTCGGTGTGCATCATGCTGATCGTCGCCGTCGCGCTCGGCGTGTTCCACGCGCTCGTCACGCTCGCCGGTCGCTGGCGAAGCGCGACCGCACGACCGATCACTTCAGCAGCGCTCGCAGCCGGCGCCTGAGCGCTGAACCTGTCTACGTCGCGATGCAGGCGTAGCGGCCACCGTCCACTTGCACGAGGCGAATCGGCGTTGCGTAGAGTCGTTCCAGGTTGGCCGGCGTCAGCGCGCGCAACGGCGCGTCGAGCACGAGCGGACGGCCGTCGGCGAGGAGCAATGCGCGATCGGCGTGCGCGAGCGCATGGTCGGGCTCGTGCGTGGCGAAGACAATCGTCAAGCCTGTCGTGCGCAGCCGATCGAGCTCACGCAACACGCGTGCCCGATGGCCGAAGTCCAAATTCGCCGTCGGCTCGTCGAGGATCAGGATCGGCGCGCGCTGCGCGAGCGCGCGCGCGATCATCGCGAGTTGCCGCTCGCCTCCGGAGAGCTCGGTGATCGGGCGCGACGCGAGCGCCGCGATGCCGAGCGTCGCGAGCGCGGCGTGCGATGTTTCGCGATCGACACGGCCTGGCCGCGCGAAGACGCCAAGGTGAGCGGCACGGCCCATCAAGACGGTCTCGAGGACGGTGAAGGCGTACGCGGGGACGTGCTGTTGCGGTACATAGGCGATGCGCGCCGCGCGCGCGGCCGACGACATCGACGCGATCGCGACGCCGTCGATCTCGACACGCCCTGCGCGCGGAGGCAGCAGGCCGAGCAGCGTGCGCAACAGCGTCGACTTGCCGGCACCGTTCGCGCCGAGGATGGCGAGCGATTCCCCCGGCGCCAGCACGAAATCGACGTCACGGCCGACTTCGCGCGAGGGAAAGCCGAACGCGAGGCCGCGCGCCGCCAGCATCAGAGGGTGCGCCGCGCGAGGAGCGCGAGGAAGAGCGGCGTACCGACGAAGGCGGTGAGCACGCCCGGCGGCATGTCGATCGGCGCCACGGCGCGTGCGAGCGTATCGATGCCGAGCGTGAAGATCGCGCCGAACAGGGCCGACACGGGCAACAGCCGCGAGAACTCGGGACCGCTGACGAGCCGTGCCATGTGCGGCACGACGAGACCGACCCAGCCGATGATGCCGCAGGCGGCGACGCTCGCCGCGGTGGCGAGCGTTCCCGCGACGATCACCACGCCGCGCAGCCGTCCGACGTCGATGCCGAGCGCATGCGCCTCGTCCTCGGCGAGCGCCAGCAGGTTCACGCGCCAGGCGAGCGCGGCGAGCACCGCGAACGCGAATGCGACGGCGAGTGCGACGACGCCGACTTCGCCCCACGTCGCGGCGGCGAAGCTTCCGAGCAGCCAGAACGTGATCGCCGGCAACTGGTTGTAGGGATCGGCGACGAACTTCGCAAGGGACACCGCCGCACCGCACAAGCTCGCGACGACGACGCCGATCAGCACGAGCGTCAGGATCGGATCGTGCGCGCGAACGCGGGTCGCGAGCAGCATCACGAGCGCCACGGTGAGAAGCCCGGCGCCGAACGCCGCCAGTCCCGCGACGAGCGCGCCTGCGCCGACGAAGATCGCCACCACCGCGCCAAGTGCCGCGCCGGACGACACGCCGAGCGTGTCGGGCGCCACCAGCGGATTGCGAAACAGATGCTGGAATGCAGCGCCCGCTGCGCCCAGCGCAAAGCCGACGAGCGCGGCGAGCGCGATGCGCGGCAGCCGGATCTGCCAGAGGACCTCGTCGGCGAGCCGCGGCGTCGAATCGCCCGTCACCCCGCGCCAGAGACTGCGCGCGACGTCGCCCGGTGTCAGCGGATATTGCCCGGCGCTCGCCGCAACCAGGACGACCGCGACGAGCAGCGCCGTTGCGAACGCGACGAGGGTTCCGATACGGATGTGCGCGTCAGCTATCGGTGCCGGCGTTGGGGAAGAAGAGCTGCTCACCGCCGATCTTGTAGCTCGCAATCGCGGCCTGGCCGCGCGGCGACACGAGCCAGTCGATGAACCGCTGCCCGAGGTCCTTCTTCACGTTCGGATGCTTCTGCGGGTTGACGAGCATCACGCCGTATTGGTTGAACAGGCGCTTGTCGCCCTGCACGACGATGCCGAGATCGCGCCGGTTG
Organism: Casimicrobiaceae bacterium; assembly: GCA_035717085.1. Taxonomy (GTDB): domain Bacteria; phylum Pseudomonadota; class Gammaproteobacteria; order Burkholderiales; family Casimicrobiaceae; genus VBCG01. The sequence goes on from DASTIY010000246.1 coordinate 4,163, forward strand.
TGGAAATTGAGCCATGTGCCGCGGTCCGACAGGATATACGCATTCATTCCGGCGGCCGTGTTGAGCGCGGGTCCCATGCCCGATCCCGTTTCGCGATACCAGGGGCCCTTCACGCTCGCGATGTCGACGCCCGCGGCTTTCCACAAGCGCAGTTCGGCGGAATACGTGCCGCTCTTGTCGGCGCGCGATACGAACGGTGACTTCGCGGCCGCG